>NZ_CP059449.1:300000-600000 GCF_022023855.1 Azospirillum brasilense | reverse complement strand
ACGTTTTGGCGCAGTGGGAGCGGATGCTCTAGCTCCCGATCACTCCACGGTGGGCGAGGCGGGGAACTTCGCCACCAGCTCCGCCGTGCCCTGCTCGCGCTTGACGGTCAGCGGCAGCCAGGTGCCGGGGGCTTGGCGCTGCACCACCGCCGTCAGGTCGGAGGCTTCGCGGACCGGGGATCCCGCCGCGGCGACCACGAGGTCGCCCGCCGTCAGGCCGGCGGCGGCGGCGACGCTGCCCTCGGTGACGGAGCGCACGCGCACCCCCTCGGTTCCTGGCTCAAGCATCACGCCCAGCCGGGGGCGGGGCGTCTCGGCCGGCGCCTCGCTCTCGCCCAGCCCGTAGACCGCGTCGGCGATCCGCCCGTCCAGCTCGGCGCAGGGGCGATCCTCATCCCAGGGCAGCAGGACGACGCTGTTCCGGATGCCCAGGTCGGCCAGCTGGTGGGGCACGCCGTCGCGGCCTTCGATGTGCCCTTGGCCCAGGATGGCGACGACGGTGCGGTTGGTCTGGCGGTGGGTCTCGGCGATCCGCTCGGCCATGGCGCGGTCCCAGACGGATTGCGCCTCGACGAATCGCTCGAAGCTGCCGGAGCGGCGCTCGGTCGGACCGTGGGCGGCCATCACCTGGCGCAGCCGCTCGGTGTAGGAGGCGGGAGGAGGGGCCGGGTCGCCCACGCCTTCCCGTTCGTTGGCCGGAACGGCGGCCCAGCCATCGCGCGCAGTGCGGCTGACCAGCCCGCGGTCGACGTTCAGCGCGACCACCGGCAGTCGGTTCATCCGGGCGAAATGCAGGATCGGCAGGTAGAAGCGCGCGTCGTAGCCCCAGACCTTCGGCCAGTTGGTTTCGCGCAGCAGCTCCGCCTCGGTCAGCTGCCCGGCGCTCCAGCGGTCGAGGACCGGCTGGACGCTGCGCGGGAACATCTCCATGCCGACCGCCAGATCAGGGTTCAGCGCGTGCAGCGCCGCCAGGCTGTGAAGCTGCCAGCGGTGGTGGTCGGCGTTGTCGTGCCGCTCTCCCAGCAGCACGGCGGGCGAGGCCGCGGCGCGGCGCAGCAAATCGGCGGCGTTCAGCGGGCGGGCGGTGGCGTCGGACCAGCCGCCGGGCGGCACGCAGGCATTGGTCAGGGCGGCGGCCTTCGCCGCGGTGGCGTCACCCAGGCCGGCCAACAGGCTGCCGGAGAGCAGAAGGACAGCCATCAAACGGGGGAGCACGTCGGCGGTCCTCCTGGACTCTGTGAAACGGTTGGCCTCAGGCTGAAGGTTGGGCGGTGGGGTGCGCCCGTCAACGGTGCATGGTCTGACCGGCAACGGCCGCGCTGGCGCGGTGCGGCGAAGCGGGGTATCCTCGGACATCATGCCGCACCGTAAAACCGTCATTCTGACCGGCGCGAGCCGGGGCATCGGCCACGCCACCGTGCAGCGCTTCAGCGCCGAGGGCTGGCGGGTCATTTCCTGTTCCCGCGAGGAGGTGCCGGACCATTGCCGGCGCGATCCGAACTGGACCCACCACATCCCGACGGACCTGTCCGATCCGGACAGCCGCGCCCGCTTCCTGGAGGAGGCCAACCGGGCGCTGGACGGCGGGCCGCTGCACGCGTTGATCAACAACGCCGGCATTTCGCCCAAGACGCCGATCAAGGAGCGTCTCGGCTGCCTGAACGGGGCCATCGAAGGATGGCACCGGGTGTTCGAGCTGAACTTCTTCGCTCCGCTGGTGCTGGCCCGCGGCTTCGCGGCGCCACTGTCGCGGGCGAAGGGGGCGATCGTCAACGTGACCTCCATCGCCGGCCATTCGGTGCACCCCTTCGCGGGGTCGGCCTATTCGACCTCCAAGGCGGCGCTGTCCGGCCTGACCCGTGAGATGGCCGTGGAGTTCGCCGAGATCGGCGTGCGCGTCAACGCCGTGGCGCCGGGCGAGATCGAGACGGCCATGACCGGGCCGGAATACGACGTGCTGATCCCGCGCATCCCGCTGAAGCGCATGGGCACGCCGGAGGATGTGGCGGCGGTGGTCTTCTACCTGTGCGGTCCCGACTCGGGCTACGTCACCGGTACGGAAATGTTCATAACCGGCGGGCAGCATCTGTATTGATGCGGGTGGTTGCCCGTTACGAGTGACGGGCTGGGATCACAAGATTTACACGGATTTTACCGATCTTTTCACGGATTACACGGATTTTTTAGATCGCTTGCTCAGCAAGGGCTCCTCGACAAGTCACTACTGGGCGAGCATCAAAGAAAAATCCGTGTAATCCGTGCTCTAAATCCGCGAAATCCGTGAAGTCATTTTTGCCCGCAACGGTGTTCAGCCACCTCAGCCGAGGTTGTGCTTCGCCACCACCGCCGCGAAGTCGTCGCCGAAATGCTCGCCGACGCGGATGACCGAGACGCCGTGCGGGATTTCCTTCAGGGCCGGGTTGTCCAGGCTCATCGAGGTCAGCAGCGCCATCGGCACATTGTGCGTGACGCTCATCGCACGCAGGCCGCGGATCAGGTCCAGGCCGGACAGGCCGTCCATCACCATCGACGCGATCAACATGTCCGGCGGGACGCGAACGGCGAGACTGATCGACTCGATGGGGTCGCTGACCGTCACCGTGCGGAAGCCGCAGGCCGCCAGTTCACTGCCCAACTTCTTGGCGACGACCTTGGACGGGGTGACCAGCATGATCTCGACGTTGCTGATCTGGATGTCGGTGATCTCGAACTGGTAACGCACCGGCAGGGCGCGGATGATCCGGTTCGTTTCGGCAACCTGCGGCTGCTCGGCGCGGTCCACCAGCTCGGCGATCCGGTCCACGAAGGTCTGCGCGTCGTTCAACTCGCGCTGTTCCAGCCGTTTCAGGCCGGACAGGTAATCCTCCAGGCGGTGCGCGACGAGGCTGACGGTGGGGTAGCCGAAGCTGGTGCCCATGCCCTTGAAGTTGTGGGCCTCCAGCCGGAGCACGCCGATGACCGCGCTTTCCTCCCGCGTGCCCTTGGACAAGCCTTCCAGGGCGGCGTTCATCACCTCCAGCCGGTCGCGGGCGTCGTCCATGAATTCGACGCGCAGGCGGTCTTCAAGATCGTCGGGCGACAGGTTGGAAGCCATGGGAGAGGGTCCTGACTATGCTTTCGGGTTAGGCAGTATGGCCCCGAAAGTTACACCAGAACCCTAACGCGGAACAAATGTTGGCATGAAAGGCGGCTAAAACGCCGCGCCGGTCACAACCGGGACAGGAGATTGTTGAACCAGTTCAGCCGCTCTTCGGCCTGGGCGATGTCGTGCTCCAGCCATTCGGCGAAATGGCCGTCGGTTCCCGCACTCGCCCGCTTCAGGTCGCCCAGCCGGGCCAGCTCCGTCTCGCACAGGGAGGCGAGGTGGTCGATCTGGTCGCGCTGCGACTCGACGTCCAGCAGGTGCAGGAAGCGCAGCTTCAGCGCGATGACCAGCTTGTTCAGCCCGTCCGCCGAAGGCGCGCGCACGTTGGCGCGCATCAGCGTGTCGAATTCCGCCCGTCCGGCCTCGGTCGCGCCGAGCAGGGCGTTGTCCTCCATGCCGGTGCCGTCCAGCGCCTCGATCAACCCCTCGTAGCGCAGCATCTCCAGCGACGTGCCCATGAGGTCGAGCGACGGGCCGACGATGCGGTCGAGGAAATGGCGGAGCGCGCCGGCCAGTTCGGCGTAACGCTGCGGCCCGTTCTGGATCAGCGTGCCCAGGACGGCGAGGCGCACGGCCTCCTTCGGCATCAGCGAGTTGTCACGGTACATGGCGAACCCCTGGGCGGTGGCTGTCGACGTTTACGGACCGAACGTTGCGAAACGTTCTCAGATACGTCTAAAGGTAAGGCGCTCCGGCCCACAAGTCCAGAGCGCCGATGCCATCATCGCCGGGAGATCACCGAATCCCCTCCTCCCTGGAGGAGGGGTGCCGTGGGGCTTACGCCGCCAGACGCAGGTCCAGGCGGCTCCACACGTCGAGCAGGGCGTCGACGAGACGCGCCATCTCGGCGTCGCTGTGCAGCGGGGTCGGGGTGAAGCGCAGGCGCTCGCCGCCGCGCGGCACGGTCGGGTAGTTGATCGGCTGGACGTAGATGTCGTGCCGTTCCATCAGCTCGTCCGAGGCGCGCTTGCAGCGGTGGGCGTCGCCGACCATCACCGGAACGATGTGGCTGGCCGACGGCATCACCGGCAGGCCGGCCTCGGCCATCAGCCGCTTCAGGGTCGCCGCGCGCTCCTGGTGCCGGTCGCGCTCCGTCTGGCTGGTCTTCAGGTAGCGGATGCTGGCCAGCGCCCCGGCGGCGAGAACCGGCGACAGGGAGGTTGAGAAGATGAAGCCGGCGGCGAAGCTGCGGATGCAGTCGACCAGCGCGGTGGAGCCGGTGATGTAGCCGCCCTGGACGCCGAACGCCTTGCCCAGCGTGCCCTCGATGATGGTCAGCCGGTCCATGGCGCCGTCGCGCTCCGCCACGCCGCCGCCGCGCGGGCCGTACATGCCGACCGCGTGCACCTCGTCCAGATAGGTCATGGCGCCGTGCTTGTCGGCGACGTCGCACAGGTCATGGATCGGGGCGACGTCGCCGTCCATGGAGTAGACGCTCTCGAAGGCCACGACCTTCGGGCGGTCCGGGGCGATCTGCGACAGCAGCTCGTCCAGGTGCTTGGGGTCGTTGTGGCGGAAGATGTGCTTCTCGGCGCCGCTGTTGCGGATGCCGGTGATCATCGAATTGTGGTTCAGCGCGTCCGACAGGATCACGCAGTTGGGCAGCAGCTTGCCCAGCGTCCCCAGCGTCGCGTCGTTGGACACGTAGCCGGAGGTGAAGAGCAGCGCCGCCTCCTTCCGGTGGAGGTCGGCCAGTTCGCGTTCCAGCAGCACGTGGTAGATGTTGGTGCCGGAGATGTTGCGCGTGCCGCCGGCGCCCGCACCCACGCCGTCGATGGCGTCGTGCATCGCCTTCAGGACGACCGGGTTCTGGCCCATGCCCAGATAGTCGTTGGAGCACCAGACGGTGACCTCCCGCTCCTTCCCGGCGGCGTCGCGGAAGGTGGCTTTCGGAAAGTTCCCCGCTTGCCGTTCGAGGTTGGCGAAGACCCGGTAGCGGCCATCCTGTTTCAGGCTGGCGATCTGGGTGCGGAAAAAGCTCTCGTAATCCATCGCGCGTTCCGTTCGCATTCATCCGAAGGGGCGGGTGCCGTCCGGGCGGTCCAGCCACCGGGCCTAGCACGTTAGGAAGATGGCATGATCGTTGCCGTGTTGCCACCCGGCATTGACCGAGGTCAAAAGGTCTGCCCGGCAAGGAGGCAATTCTCGCCGATCCGCCGCCGCGGGGCCATTCGACCTATGGATGATCGTCCGCGCGGGGCGATTCATGTTCGTCACCCGCCGCGCTGTTGCCGAGGCTGTGAAACACCCTTTCGCCCCTGCATTTCGTTGATGATTGCAAGTGATCGTGAATATTATCAACATATAACGGACAGCAAAGATCAAAGTATCTCCTGTCCGATTGTGCCGAATACCATTGTCGTGTTCTTTTACGAACAAGGTCGTATGGACGAAGACAGGGAGTAAGTGAGAGGGTTCGTCAAGCCGTTGATGGGGAGTGTCGTGCGATGAGTGCCGTTCTGACGTTCGACAGCGCGCATGGCCGGCGAATGTCCGGCCCGGAATTGAGCCATGGTGCCACCGGTCCCGGCGGCAGCAAGGTCATCCCCTTCCGCCCGGCCCCCGCCGCAATGGTCTCCCCGGCGGCCTCCCCGGCGCCGTCCCCAGCCCGCGCCGAGGCGGTGGCCCAGCCGGCGGAGCCCGCGCCGCGGCCGGAGCGTCTGGCGCGGCTGATCTACATGGCGAGCGTGGGCGGCTACATAGCCGTGCGCGAGGACACGCTGGTGCAGTTGGACGGGCGCATGGTCTGGCCGACCGCCGACGCGCTGATCCGCGACGCGGCGGCGGCGGGCGTGCCGGTCTCGTCGCACGTCATCAACACCGCCCGGTCCTGACGCCTCTCATCGAATGAAAAGGGCCGCCCGCGCCGGATGGCGGGGCGGCCCTTTCTCGTCGCGGAACCGGCCGTTACCCGCGCAGGACAGGGATCGCGGCGTCCAGCGCGGTGGTCAGGCGGTCGAACATCAGGTTGATGTCCTCCTCGCCGATGACCAGCGGCGGGCAGACCGCCACGCTGTCGCCCATGGCGCGGATGATCAGGCCGTTCTCCTGGCTCAGCCCGTTCACGACGGCGCCGGCCCGGCCCACCGGATCGAACGGGGTCTTGGTCTCCTTGTCGGCGACCAGTTCGAGGGCGCCGATCAGCCCGACGCCGCGCGCCTCGCCGACCAGCGGATGGTCGGCCAGGGCCTTCAGCCGGCGCTGGAACAGCGGGGCGACGGCGCGGACATGGCCGATCAGGTCCCGCTCCTCGTAGATTTTCAGCGTCTCGATCGCGACCGCCGCCGCCACCGGATGGGCGGAGTAGGTGTAGCCGTGGCCGAAGGTGCCGATCGTCTTGCTCTCCTCGACGCAGGCCCGGTAGACCGCGTCCGACACCATCACGGCGGAGATCGGCAGATAGCCGGAGGACAGCTGCTTGGCGCAGGTTATGATGTCCGGCTGCATGCCCATGGTCTGGCTGCCCCAGAAATTGCCGGTACGCCCGAAGCCGCAGATCACCTCATCGGCGACCAGGAGGATGTCGTACTTCTTCAGGATCGGCTGGATCTTCGCGAAGTAGGTCGCGGGCGGAACGATGACGCCGCCGGCCCCCATCACCGGCTCGGCGAACATGGCGGCGATGGTCTCCGGCCCCTCGGCCAGGATCAGCGCCTCCAGGCTTTCCGCCAGACGGGTCGCGAAGGCCTCCTCGCTCTCGCCCGGCTCGGCGAAGCGGTAGTGGTGCGGGCAGTCGGTGTGATGGATGCGCGCGATGGGCAGGTCGAAATCGCGGTGGTTGTTCACCAGGCCGGTCAGGCTGGCCGTCGCCACGGTGACGCCGTGATAGGCCTTCACGCGCGACAGGATCTTCTTCTTCTCCGGGCGGCCCAGAGCGTTGTTGTAGTACCAGACCAGCTTGACGGCGGTGTCGTTCGCCTCCGACCCGGAGTTGGCGAAAGAACACCTTGGACATCGGCACCGGGGCCAGCTTGATCAGCCGCTCGGCCAGATCGATGCCCGGCTCGTGGCTTTTGTGGCCGAAGACATGGTAGGTCGGCAGCTTGCGCATCTGGCGGGTGGCGGCCTCGACAAGGCGCTCCTCGCCCCAGCCCAGCGACACGCACCACAGGCTGGCCAGACCCTCGATGTATTCCTTGCCGCTGTCATCGAAGACGCGCACGCCCTCGCCCCGCTCGATGATCAGCGGGCCCTGGGTCTCGTGCGCGTGCAGGTTGGTGTAGGGGTGGAGGAAATACGCCTTGTCGCGGCTGGCGGCGGAGTTTCCAGCGCCATGATTGTCGGGCCCAGAACTTTCAGTCGCCGCGACGCCCTGTTCGGTCATGATCTCTATCCCTGTGTTCGCTGCCGGAGTCGGTCGTTGCCGATGCTGGTTCGCCGCTGTTGAAAATGTTAAACGGCGCTCCCGATCATAGGCATGGTTGGTCCTCCTGACAAAGCCGGAGAATCGGGGGGTGGGGCGGGCATTCCCATCCTGCATGGCGCCCAGGCCCGTTGCACAAGCTCCGGGGTTTCGGAAGGTAAGGGGAACGATGATCACCTTGTATGGAATGCCGAGCAGCGCGTCGATGGCGCCGCACATCCTGCTGCGCGAGATTGGGCAGCCCTTTGATCTGGTCCTGCTGGACCGCGCCACCGCCGCGCACAAGGCGCCGGACTATCTGCGGCTGAACCCCAACGGACGGGTGCCGACTCTGGTCGACGGCGATCTCGTGCTGTTCGAGGCGGCGGCGATCTGCCTGCATCTGGCCGATTCGCACCCGGCCGCCGGGCTGGCCCCCGCGCCCGGCACGGCGGAGCGCGCGCATTTCTACCAGTGGCTGGTCTTCCTGACCAACACCGTCCAGGCCGACATGCTGGTCTATTTCTACCCGGAGCGTCACGCCGAAGGGGCGGAGGCGCAGGCCTCGGTCAAGGCCATGGCGGAAGCGCGGCTGCTGGAGCGCTTCACGCTGCTGGACCGTCAACTGGGTGATAGGGCGTGGTTCCTGGGTGACCGCTACAGCGCCGTCGATCCCTACCTGTTCATGCTGGCCCGCTGGACCCGCTTCATGGGCACGCCGGCGCGCAGACTGCCCAACCTCGGCCCCTACCTCGCCCGTGTGCTGGACCGTCCCGCCGTCAAGGCGACGTTCGAGGCCGAAGGGCTCGGTGACCCTTACTATTGAGTGGACAAGGGGGTGCCGCTCCGTTTCCAAAACTGAGCGGCATCAGCCGCTCAGCGCGGCACCTGCCAGGGCAGATGCTCCGCGCCGACCAGCCGGTCGGCGTCGGCGGCGGGCATCGGGCGGGCGAAATGGTAGCCCTGCCCATAGTCGCAGGCGAGCGCGCGCAGCAGGTTGGCGTCGGCGCTCGTCTCGATGCCCTCGGCGATGACGTCGAAGCCGAGGAGCCGCGCCAGATCCATGATGATGCGGACGATGGCGCGGTTTTCCTCCGACTGGTGCATGGCCATGACGAAGGAGCGGTCCACCTTCAGACTGTCGATGGGCAGCTTGTGCAGGTAGGACAGCGACGAATAGCCGGTGCCGAAGTCGTCGATGGACATCTTGATGCCCAGCCCGCGCAGGGTCTGCAGCAGGCGGATCGACTGCTCGGCCTTTTCCATGACCGCGCTTTCGGTGATCTCCAGCTTGATCCAGGACGGCTCGGCCCCGGTTTCGCGCAGAACGTCGCGCACCAGCGAGACCATGTCGGGGTCGTTCAACTGGCGGGTGGACAGGTTGATGCTCATGAACAGATTGGCGGAGCCGGGCAGGCGCTGATCCTGCCATGCGGCGATCTGCCGGCACGCCTCGCGCAGCACCCAGGCGCCCAGCGTGACGATCAGGCCGGTGCTCTCGGCGATCGGAATGAAGACGCCGGGGGGGATGTTGCCGCGCTCCGGATGGTTCCAGCGCACCAGCGCCTCGAATCCGGCCAGACCGCCGGTGACCATCTCGACGATCGGCTGGTAGGCGACCCACAGCTCCTCGCCGCGCTCCAGGGCGCGGCGCAGGTCGTGCTCCAGCCGCACCTGCTCGACGACGCGGGCGTGCATGGCCGGGTCGAACCAGGCGTGGCGCCCGCCGCCCTGCTCGCGGGCGCGGCCGGTGGCGATCTCCGCGTCGCGCAGCACGTCCTCGGGCCGGGTGTGGGTGTCGCAGGAAGCGGCGACGCCGATGCTGGCCGACAGGAAAACCGAGGCGCCCGACGCCGTCTTGGCGGAGCGGACCAGCGACGCGATGGTGGTCAGCCGCTCCTCCACCGCCAGCGGGTCCTGCGTGCCGCCGATCAGCAGCGCGAAGGCGTGGTCGCTGATGCGGGCGATCAGGTCCACCGAACCGGCCCGCACGCTCAGCCGCGTGGCGACGTCGGTCAGGATCTCGTTGGCGAAGCTCTGGCCCAGGCTGGTGCGCACGTCGACGAAGCGGTCGAAATCCACGATGACCAGCGTGAAGGGTTCCCCCATGCCGTGGAAATCGGCCATGTGCTTGACCAGCAGGAGCCGGTTCGCCAGCCCGGTCACCGGGTCGTAGTAGGCCAGCCGGAAGAGGTCGTCCTGGGTGCGCCGCCGCTCCGTCATGTTCTGCATGATGACGAAATAGCCGGCGATGGAGCCGTCCGGGCCGCGGTAGGGCGCGTGCACCCGCGTCACGTAGTCGTTGCCGCCGCCGGATCGGGGAAGCCAGCCCTCCACCTGCACCGTCTCGCCGTCCAGCGCGCGCTCAACCGCGGCGCTGTTGTTGCGCTGGGTCTCCGGCCCGAGGATGTCGCCCACCGTGGTCCCGATGAGGGAGTCCAGCTTGCGGCCCATATAGTCCAGATACGCCTGGTTGGCGTAGAGGTGCCGCCGCTGCGTGTCGAGCAGGCCGACCATCGCCGGTATGACGTCGAGAAGCTGCCGCAGGGTGTCGAGCGCCGGAGCCCCGGAAGCGGTGCCGGACAGGGCTGCGGCAAGGGAGGCGAGGTGAGGGTCCGGCTTCATGGGCGGGAATGGTCGAGACACCGTTGGGAAAACCACGATCAACACTTACGCGAAAGAATGCCTGCCCGTCAAAACCAAAGCCGCCGAAGACGGTGGAAAGCATCGCCCCACTATAGTTGCCCGACGACAGAACCGACCTTCATACTCGGGTATTCATGCAAATCACGGTTGATGTTTCGATTGGCGGCGATTGATTTTGCGGCATCGGTGGCGGGCGGGGCCGGAGGCGGCGTGCCGATCCGTGCCGGACCACGGCAGGTTGCCGGGGCTGCGAAAGGTCACGAATGGTCGAATCCTAGGCCGGCGATCGGACCGGCGGCGCGCGCAGATGCGTCATGCCAGCGTTCCCTATTCTGACCATCGTCAGAGAGGGCCATGCCGGGCTATAATTTCGACCAATGCGCGAGAAGAGGTGGTGCACAACGATCGCCCACCCGCGCGAGCGAGGGAGAATCGCCATGGCACTCAAGGATCTGCTGGTGGTCGTCGACGACACCGCCGCCGCTGCGGCGCGAATCGATGCCGCCGCCCAACTGGCCGCGCGCACCGACAGCCACATCACCGGCCTCTACCCCATCGTTCCGCTGACCCTGCCGGGCTATGTCGAGGCGGAACTGCCGGACGAGGTGCGCGCCATGCAGCGCGGCTACACCGAGAACCAGACCGCCAGGGCGGAGGCTCTCTTCACCGACGCGGTGCGCCGCAACGGCCTGACCGACCGCTCGGAATGGCGGGTCCTCTACGGCCACCCGACGGACAGCGCGGCGCTGCATGGGCGCTACGCCGACGTGGTGGTGATCGGGCAGGCCGATCCGCACCGCGACCGTGACCGCCCGATCGCTCTGCCGCAGGATCTGGTGTTCGAATGCGGGCGTCCGCTGCTGGTCGTGCCCTACGCCGGCTCTTTCCCTCACATCGGGGAGCGCGTGCTGGTGGCCTGGAACGGCAGCCGTGAAGCGGCCCGCGCGGTGGCCGACGCGATGCCCATCCTGACCGCCGCCAAGCGCGTGGTGGTGATGGCCGTTAACCCCAAGGCCGGTCCTGCCGGCATCGGCGACGAGCCGGGCGCCGACATCGCCAAGCATCTGTCGCGCCACGGCTGCCGTGTGGAGGCCACCCACATCGTGACCGATCAGATCGATCCGGGCGACACGCTGCTGAACACGGTCGCCGACGAATCCTGCGATCTGCTGGTCATGGGCGCCTATGGCCGCTCGCGGCTGCGCGAACAAGTGCTGGGCGGCATGACCCGCTACATGCTGGAGCATATGACGGTTCCGGTCCTGATGAGCCATTGAGGCCATCCGGTCGTCCGGGAATAGTCCGGCGGGACCGCCTGTTCATCCCAGTGAGGCGGCGCCGGGCTTCGGCCGACGGATTTCGGTCGAGGGGCGCCGCCGGACCTGCGAAGGAAGTCCGGCATGAGCGCGCTGATCCCCACGTTCCTCCACCGCATGCGTCTTCCGGGCGTGGCCGCGGTGTTCCGTCCGGCGGCCCGCATCGCGGTGCTGGGCATCGCCGGTGCGCTGGCGCTGGCCGTTCTTCCCACGGCGGCGGACGCGCATGGCCCGCGGGACCGCGGCTCCTGGTACGGCGGTTCTCCCTATGGCGGTCCTTCGGTGATCGTGCCGCCGCCGGGAAGCCGGGTGATCGTCGTGCCGGGCTACCGCCCGCCGCCGCCCATCGTGGTCGCCCCGCCCCCCTATTGGGGACCGCCGCCCCGTCACCACCACCACCGCGCCTGGCGCAACGATTGGGGGCCCCGTCCCTATCCGGGGCCGAGCGTGCAGTTCTATGGCGGATGGTCGTCGGGCCGGGGCTGGTGACGGGCCGGTCCGCTTCGAGGCTTCCTGTCTAAAAAGACCAGTCTGAAAGGAATGGGTGTCGCAGGAACGGCACCGCAATGACGTATTCTCGCATGGACAACGGCCCGCTGCCCGCCCATGCTCGCGGCGGTGGCGCCCAGTTCGGGGTGCCGCGCTGTGCGTGCATGAGGGTGCGATGTCCTTCCTTGATAAAGAAACGAAACACCGTCGATCGATGAAGCGTGGTCTGGCCGCGGCGATGCTGGGGCTGACGGTCCTGTCGCTCGGCGCCTGTGCCGGCCAGAGCCAGAACCGCTACAGCTACCGGGATGTCGGCCAAGCGACCTCGGTCGAGTTCGGCACCGTGATGGCGACCCGTCCGGTGGACATCCAGGGGCAGAACACGGGGGCCGGCGGGCTGGTCGGCGGCGCTGCCGGCGGGTTGGCGATGTCCAACGTCGGCAAGGGCTCCGGCAACGTGGCGGCGATCCTGGGCGGTGCGCTGGTGGGCGCCGTGGCCGGCGCCGTGGCCGAACAGGCGATTTCGGACCGCACCGGGATCGAGTATGTGGTGACGCTCGCCACCGGCCGCACGATCACCATCGTGCAGGAGCAGGCAACCAACGAGCCGATTTTCGGTCCCGGCCAGCGCGTGATGGTGCAGACGAACGGCACCTACCAGCGTGTCCTGTCCGCCGATCATCTGCCGACCGAGACGAACCGCCCCAAGGGCATCAAAGTGGTGGATTGAGGCGCTCTGGCCGTGGGTTGGCGCCCCGGCACAGGACGTCCTCCTGCCTGTTGATCCGAGGGGACGAAGGAGCGGCGTGCAGGAGGATGATCCGATGATGGGCGGAACAGGCGGAAGGGCAGAGTGCCTCCGGGCGCTCCAACGGGGTGGAGCCGTCGCGTCGGTGGTGCTTGTGGCGGCCTGCGCCGGGCTTAGCCCGCCGCCGCAGGCCGCCGCCGAACCCGGCGCGGTGAGTGCCCTGGATCGGCTCAGCCCGAACCGCTGCAACGAGGCCGTCGCCTCCTCCCTTGCCGGGGTGCGGATACCGGTGTCCGACGTCCGCTATCTTGCCTACGGCCTGTATCGCAACATACCGGGGGACATCGTTGGCTACGATGCTTGGGTGGGCTTGAACAGCCAACCCGGAGCCGTGGTGGTGCAACTCGATGAATATTGCGCGCCGCGCCAGATCTACGCCCGTGAAGGAGCCCGGCTTCCCGACGTCCGATAGCGCGCCGGCCGCTCCCGCCAAAATAGTCTTTGCCATCCCGACAAAAAAACTGCCGCTAACCCATTGGGCTAGCGGCGAGTTGAACAGGGAGGCTTCACGTCTGGGAGACGCTGGGTCCGAGGACCCAACCCCGGAAGCGGGCTTCCGGGACGAAACGCCGGATGCTGCGGCGCAACATCCAACGCCCAAGATTTGACCATTCTGCCCAAAGGATTCCATCCCCAAATATCCAATTCGGCCATGCGAGAACCGCATAGCTTGTAAGGGCTTGAATAAACGTGAGAAATTGGCGTGCGGATGCGTATGGTGCTGAAGGGCAGGTGGCCTCGCACGGGAAACGGCAACCGGATTGCAAAGATGCGAGACGGGTTTCGGTACAATCCGTACAAAAAGAAAAGCGCCCGGCATGGCTCACCGGGCGCCTTTGCATCAATAACAGGCAAACATGGTGTCTGCTCAAAGGCTGGGCTGGGTCAGAAGGCCGACTCCGCCACCTTCTTCACCAGGAAGTCGCGGAACACCGCGATGCGCTTGGAATGACGCAGCTCCTCGGCATAGACGAAGTAGGCGTCGACCTTCGGGCCGTCCACATCGGGCAGGACGCGTGTCAGCTCCTTGCTGCCGTCCACCAGGAAGTCGGGCAGGGCGGCGATGCCCAGGCCGCTCTCCACGGCGCGGTACATGGCGTAGATGCTGTTGACCTGCAGGATCGGCTTGCGCGCGCCCGGCGCCGGATCGCCAACCTCGTTGATCCAGTTGACGTTGGCGATGGGCGCGCGGACGTCTGGCGGATAGGCGACGATGTCGTGACCGTCCAAGTCGGCGGGGATCTTCGGGGCGCCGCGCTTCTTCAGATAGTCCTGATGAGCGTACAGATGGAAATGCACCGACATCAGGTGGCGCTGGATCAGGTCGGGCTGGCGCGGCGTGTTCATGCGGATGGCGATGTCCGCCTCGCGCATCGCCAGATCCAGCTCGTTGTCGTCGATCAGCAGGGTGAGCTGGATGTCCGGGTAGATCGACAGGAACTCGTTGACGCGCGGGGTCAGCCAGGTCGAGCCGAAGGCCACCGTGGTGGTCACGCGCAGCGGACCCTTCGGATGCTCCCGACTTTCGGTCAGCATCGCTTCGGTCATCGACAGCTTGGCGAAGACGTCGCGGGCGGTGCGGTGCAGAAGCTCGCCCTGCTCGGTCAGGATCAGGCCGCGCGCGTGCCGGTGAAACAGCGGCACGCCGAGGCTCTCCTCCAGCGCGCTGATCTGGCGGCTGACCGCCGACTGGCTGAGGTTCAGCGTCTCGCCGGCGTGCGTGAAACTTCCAGCCTCGGCCACGGCGTGGAAGACCCGAAGCTTGTCCCAGTCCATCATGCCTGTCTTGCTGCCCGCGCCCTGGCGGGGAGCCTCCCGTTCATTCTTGAAGACGGCGCATAGCCGCCATGCTCATTTATACCGGGAACGCGCGGCGAACGCACCCCCAACCAAAGGCCCACCGCACGAAAAAGAGCCAAGCTTGGTAAGAATTTTCCGTTGTGCTGCGAAGAGCGCACATTTGTTTATCCCGCATTGTGGGATTTTTGCCGTTCGCGCAACCGAAGGACGACTTCGCTGCGCTGGATTTGCTCGGACGATAATCGAGATCCAGCGGAGGACCGGGAGACTCGGACCGGCGACCCCTGGGAAGGCACCTCCCTCTTGTTGCTGCGGGGCTTCCACCCTTGCGCCGTTGCGCCGGGCGTCGGATGGGCCGCAAATCGGGTGTGACGCGGATTTGGGAAGGAGGGGTTCCGAATGCCCGATCAGCATCAGCCGGCGCTCACCCGCGATCAGGTGATCGACATCTGCGGGCGCCTGGACGACATGCGCATCGCCAGCATCATCGGCACGGGCGCGACGCCCGCCGAATTGATGGAGGCCACCAGTTGGACCGGCGCCGACGACTACATGGGGGAGGCGACGCGGCATCCCCCCTCGGGCCGGGTCGCCCGGCTCCTGGAGCTTCTCAAGGCGGACGAGCCGGACTGGGAAGACCGCTGACCCGGCCGCATTTGATCCGGCTGCGGCCGATCCGGTTGGGGTTCAGTCGGCCGCTTCGAGCGCGCGCGGCGGTTCCTTGGCCCGCGCGCGGGCGCGGTGGCCGCTGATCTCGGCGCCGGCGTCGGGCGGCAGCCGCAGGAAGAACAGGGCCGACACGCAGGCCATCCCCCCGACCGTCAGGAAGGCCGGCACGAAGTCGGTGGGCGTCAGCGCGGCACCGGGGCCGCCGGTGATGCTCTGCGTCAGGTGCAGCACCGTCGCCCCGACCGCGACGCCCAGGCTGAGCGAGACCTGCTGCATCACGCTGGCCAGCGTGTTGGCGCGGCTCAGGCACTCCTTGGGCACCTCGGCGTAGGCCAGGCTGTTCAACCCGGTGAACTGCAGCGAGCGGAAGAAGCCGCCCATCAGCAGCGCGCCCAGGATGACCCAGTGCGCCGTCTCGGGCCGGAAGGCGGCATAGCTCGCCAGGATCAGGCCGCTGAGCAGCGCGTTGGCGGTCAGCACCCGGCGGAAGCCGAGGCGGCGCAGGATGGGACCGGCCAGTGCCTTCATGGTCAGCGCCCCGGCGGCCCCGGCGAAGGTCAGCGCCCCGGACTCGAAGGGCGTGCGCCCGAAGCCGACCTGAAGCATCAGCGGCATCAGGAAGGGCACGGCGCCGATGCCGATGCGGAACAGCGTGCCGCCCATGACCGAGGCGAAGTAGGTCGGCAGCCGCAGCAGCGAGGGGTCGAGCACCGGCCGCTCCATCCCGCGGGCGTGGCGCAGGTAGAGCCACGCGGCGGCGAAGCCCAGCCCCAGCACCCCGGCCACCGCGGCGGGCGGCAGCACCCCGCGGCCGACATTCTCCAGCCCGAACATCAGCGCGGCCAGGGCCAGCGCGCTCAGCATGAAGCCGCGGCCGTCGAAGGGGTCGCGCTCGGTCTCGCGCACGTTGGGGATCAGGGCCAGCACCAGCGCCATCCCGATCAGCCCGATCGGCACGTTGATGTAGAAGATCCAGCGCCAGGAGGCGTAGGTGGCGATGAAGCCGCCGACCAGCGGCCCCAGCGCCGGGCCGATCAGCGCCGGCAGGGTCATCTGGGCCATGGCGGCGACCAGCTTTTCCTTGGGCACCGTCTTCAGCAGGATCAGCCGCCCGACCGGCACCATCATCGCCCCGCCCAGCCCCTGGACGATGCGCGCGCCCACCAGCTCGTACAGCCCGTCCGCTTGGCCGCACAGGATCGAGCCGACGGTGAACACCCCGATGGCCGCCGCGAAGATCGTCCGCGTGCCGTAGCGGTCGGCCATCCAGCCGCTGACCGGCAGGAACACCGCCAGCGCCAGCATGTAGGAGGTCATGGCGAGGCTGAGGCGCAGCGGGTCCTCGCCCATCGACCGTGCGATCTCCGGCAGCGCCGTGGCGATCACCGTCGCGTCCAGATTCTCCATGAACAGGGCGCAGGCGATGATGAAGGGAATGTAGCGGGTGGCGCGGGGCATGGCGGAAGGCATGGCGGGGATGGGGCGGTGGGACAGGGGAGGCAATTTTCCCAATCTGGACTTCCCCCGTCCGGAAACCACCGCTATGGCGCGAACCCTGGCATGCGCGGCCGCTCACCGCCCCTTGAAGACCGGCTTGCGTTTCTCCAGGAACGCCCGGTAGCCCTCGCGGAAATCCTCCGTGCCGAAGCAGTGGTAGCATTCGGCGATCTCCGCCTCCGACAGCGGGGTGGGGTCGGACAGGCGGCGGACGAACTGCTTGTGCAGACGGGCGGCCAGCGGGGCGCCCCCGGCGATGCGCCCGCAGGTCGCGGTGATCTCGTCCTCGAAGGCTTCGTCGGCGACGAGGCGGTGGACCAGCCGCTTGTCCTTGGCCTCGTCCGCGCCGAAGACGCGGCCCTCCAGCAGGATTTCCAGCGCCGCCGGGCCGCCCGCGATGTCGTGGAGCAGCTTCAACTCCGGCAGCGCCATGGAGATGCCGAGCCGGCTGACCGGCACGCCGAAGCGGCTCCCCGCCGTGCAGACCCGCAGATCGCAGGCCAGCGCCACGGCCAGCCCGATGCCGCAGCAGGCGCCCTGGATGGCCGCCAGCGTCGGGTGCGGCAGGTCGCGCAGCAGGGCCAGCCCCTCGTCCATCAGCACGCCGTAATCGGCGCCCTGTTCGGGGCTGTTGCGCTCCGTCTCGAATTCGGAGATGTCGGCGCCGGGGCTGAAGGCCCGCCCGCCGGCCCCGCGCAGCACCACCGCGCGCACCGTCTCGTCGGCGCCGAGCTGGCGCAGCAGCGGGATCAGCGCCTGCCACATCGGCTTGTCGAAGGCGTTCAGCTTGTCGGGGTTGCTGAGGGTCAGCGTGGCGACGACGCCGTCGCGGGTCAGGGTCACGGTGCCGGCCATGGCCTGTCGGGCTCCCCATCCATTCGGTTGCGTATGGGGCAGACCACAAACACCCGCGCCTCCGATCCGTCAAGGACTTCGCAAAGCCCGCTTCCACTCTGGACCGCAGGGCTGCGGGTCCCCATAGTTCGTAGCCGGGACTTCACCGGACGGAGATGACGCCGCGATGCGAACGGGATTGGCCGCTTTCACCCTGGCCGCCGCTCTGGCCGCCGCCCCCATGGGCTCGCCCGCCTTCGCAGCGAAGGACGAGCTGGTGATCGGCATGACCCAGTTCCCGTCCAACTGGCACCCCTCCATGGAAGCGATGATGGCGAAGAGCTACGTCCTGTCCATGGCGCGCCGGCCCTTCACTGCTTACGATCCCGACTGGCGGCTGACCTGCCTGCTCTGTACCGAGCTGCCGGCGCTGGACAAGGGCACCGCGGAGGTCGAGACGCGGGCCGACGGCAAGAAGGGCATCAAGGTCACCTATACCATCAACCCCAAGGCGACCTGGGGCGACGGCACGCCGGTGACGACCGAGGACGTGCTGTTCACCTGGACGGTGGGCAAGCACCCGCAGAGCGGCTACAGCAACTTCGACCTGTTCGCCCGCGACATCGTGGCGATTGACGCCAAGGACGAGCGCACCTTCACCATCCATCGCGACAAGGCGGTGTGCAGCTACGCCGAGATCAACGACTTCGAGATCCTGCCCGCCCATCTGGAGCGCGCGGTGTTCGAGGCCGACCCGGCGACTTACCGCAACCGCTCCAAGTATGAGACGGACACGACGAACCCCGGCCTGTGGTTCGGCCCCTACCGCATCGCCCAGGTCGAGCCGGGCAGCCATGTGGTGCTGGAACCCAACCCGACCTGGTGGGGCGCGAAGCCGGCTTTCAAGCGGGTGATCGTGAAGTCCATCGAGAACACCGCCGCGCTGGAGGCCAACCTGCTGGCCGGGCAGGTCGACATGGTGCCGGGGGAGACCGGCCTGCCGCTCGATCAGGTGCTCGCCTTCGAGAAGCGGCACGGCAGCCGCTACAACGTCTTCTACAAGCCCGGCCTGTTCTTCGAGCATGTCGAGTTGAATCTTGACAACCCGGCGCTGGCCGATGTGCGGGTGCGCCGGGCGCTGCTCCACGCCATCGACCGCGACGCGATCTCCAAGCAGCTCTACGACGGGCGCCAGCCGGTCGCCCACAACGAGATCAGCCCACTCGACCGCGTGCACGCGCCGGGCTACCCGACCTACGCCTTCGACCCGGCGCTGGCGGCCAAGCTGCTGGACGAGGCGGGCTGGAGCGAGCGGCGCGCCGGGGTGCGCCACAACGCCAAGGGGGAACGGCTGTCGCTGGAGATCATGACGACCGCCGGCAACCGCTCCCGCGAGGTGTTGCAGCAGGTGCTCCAGGCCCAGTGGCGGCAGGCCGGGGTGGAGGTGCGCATCGTCAACGAGCCGGCCCGCGTCCTGTTCGGCGACACGCTGGAGAAGCGCCGTTTCAAGTCGATGGCGCTGTTCGCCTGGATCAGCGCGCCGGAAAACATCCCGCGCACCATCCTGCATTCCAGCATGATCCCGACGGAGGCCAACAACTGGGCGGGCCAGAACTACACCGGCTACCGGAACCCGGAGATGGACAAGGTCCTGGAGGACTTGGAGCACGTCTGCGAGCCGGAGGCCAACCGCGCGCTGTGGGCGAAGCTGCAGACGCTCTACGCCCAGGACCTGCCGAACCTGCCGCTGTTCTTCCGCGCCGATCCGTTCATCCTGCCGCCCTGGCTGGAGGGCGTGGTGCCGACCGGGCATCTGGATTCCAGCACGCTGTGGATCGAGACGTGGAAGGCGAAGGAGTGAGGGGGGGCATCCCAGGGGTTGCCCCCACCCAACCCTCCCCCGCTATGCAGGGGAGGGCTTTTTCTCCTCCCCCTGCAAAGCGGGGGGAGGTTGGGAGGGGGGCTCCGCTCAGCAACGCCCCCAACACTCCATGACCCGCTTCCTCGCCTCCCGTCTGCTCCAGGCGCTGGTCGTCCTGCTGCTGATGAGCTTCGTCATCACCGTCCTGATGACGCTGATGCCGGGCGATCCGGTGGACATGATGCTGGCCGGCAACCCACGCGCCACGCCCGCCGACGCGGCGCGGCTGAAGGCGCTCTACGGCCTCGACAAGCCTCTGCTGGAGCGCTACGGACACTGGCTCCAGGCGGCGCTGGTGGGGGATTTCGGCTTCTCCCGGCTCTACGCGCAGCCGGTGCTGACGATCCTGCTGCCGCGGCTGGGCAACACGCTGCTGCTGCTCGGGGCGGCGATGGCGCTGACGCTCGCGGTGGCGCTGCCGCTCGGCGTCTACGCGGCGCGGCGGCCCTACGGCTGGGCGGACAACGCCATCAACCTGTTCTGCTTCGCCGGCATCTCCGTCCCGGCCTTCTGGCTGGCGCTGCTGCTGATCCTGCTCTTCGCGGTGGAACTGCAATGGCTGCCGGCCTCCGGGCTCGGCCCGGTGGGCGGCGAGGGCTGGTGGGAGCGGCTGCCCTACCTCGTGCTGCCGGTGGCCTCGCTGACCCTGGCGAGCATCGGCGGCTACACGCGCTACGTCCGCGCCGCGATGATGGGGGAGCTTCGCCAGGATTACGTCCGCACCGCCCGCGCCAAGGGGCTGGGGGAGGGGCGGGTGGTCTGGCGCCATGCGCTGCGCAACGCGACCATCCCCATCGTGACCATCGTGGCGCTGGAGTTCGGCGCCCTCTTCTCCGGCGCGCTGGTGACCGAGACGATGTTCGCCTGGCCGGGCATGGGCAAGCTGATCTACGACAGCATCATGGGCAACGACCTGAACGTGGCGCTGGTGGCGCTGCTGTTCGCGACGCTGACGACGCTGGCCGGCAACCTGCTGGCCGACGCCACCTACGCCGGGCTGGACCCGCGCATTTCCTTCAAGGGGGACGGGGCGTGAGGGCCGGGCGCTTCCTGCGGCGCTTCGCCCGCCACCGGCTGGCGGTGGTCAGCGCCCTGCTGCTGCTCGTCCTGGCCCTCGCCGCGGCGGCGGCGCCCTGGGTGGAAAGTTGGCTGGGGGTGGAGTCCACGGGGATCAGCCTGCTCGACCGCTTCGGCCCGCCCTCGGCCCTGCACCCGCTGGGCACGGACGAGCTGGGGCGCGACGTTCTGGTGCGGCTGCTCTACGGCGGGCGGGTGTCGCTGTTCGTGGGCGTGGCGGCGGCGCTGGCCTCCGCCGTCATCGGCACGGGGATCGGGCTGCTGGCCGGCTATTTCGGCGGGCGGCTCGACGACCTGCTGATGCGCGTCACCGACGGGCTGATCGCCTTGCCGCTGCTGCCGCTGCTGATCGTGCTGGGCGCCATCGACCTGACGCGGCTGGGCATCCCGCCGGAGGTGGCGGGATCGGAGGACGCCAGCCTGCTGCGCATCGTCGTTCTGGTGGCGCTGTTCGGCTGGACGACGGTGGCGCGGCTGGTGCGCGGCGCCACCCTGTCGGCGCGGCGGCGCGATTATGTGCGGGCGGCGGTGGCGATGGGGGCGGGCAGCCGCCGCATCATGCTGGCTCACATCTTGCCGAACGTCGCGGCCCCCGCCGTGGTGGCGACGACGCTGACGGTCGGCAACGTGATCCTGCTGGAGTCGGTGCTGAGCTTCCTCGGGCTGGGCATCCAGCCGCCGCTGCCCTCCTGGGGCAACATGCTGACCAATGCGCAGGAGCTGGTGGGAACGGCGCCGCTGCTGGCGGTGTGGCCGGGGCTGTTGATCTTTTTGACGGTGATCGCCGTCAACCTGCTGGGCGACGGGCTGCAGGACGCGCTGGACCCGCGGGTGGTGGGGAAAAGGTAGGGGAGCGAGGTCTTGCCCCCTCCCTAACCCTCCCCCGCTTCGCAGGGGAGGGGATAAACGCCCTCCCCTGCGAAGCGGGGGAGGGAAGGGGCCCGCGGCGAAGCCGTGGGAAGGGTGGGGGCAAGTGCCCCCTCACTTCTCCCGCTGAAACTTCGCCGCCCCCGCCGCCATCGGGATCAACCGCACCGCATAAGGCGACGTCTGCATCTGCGCCACCGCCTGGGCCGGACCGGGAACCCGCTCGCGGTAGCCGACGACGACATCGCCGCCGGACGCCCGCGCGCTGACGATGGACACGCCGTAGCCGCCGGTGTCGCGCGGGCCGAGGAAGACCGCCGCGGCCATGCGGTCGCCGGGTAGGGGCCCCGGCGCGGCCTCGCCGACGCGGGCCCAGAGGTCGTTCCATTCCTGCGGGTTGCGGGCGACCACATAGGCGCGCTCGTAGGCCTGGCTGCGGTCGCCCTGCCAATAGGTGCCGGGATCGGCGTCGGCAGGAAGCAGGGCCTGGGCCTCCGTGCCGTCCGGGGCGGTCTGGCAGGCGGCCAGCAGGGGGAGGGCGGCGGCGAGGGCGAGAAACGCGACGGCCGGACGAGTCATGCGGCGGCTCACTCCGGCACCGCCATGCCGCGCTTGACCGCCGGGCGCTCCGCGACCGCGTCGTGCCAGCGCTTCAGGTTGGGGTAGCGGTCCAGCACGTTGCCCTCCGCCTTGGCGGCCACGGCCACGAAGGGGAAGCAGGCGATGTCGGCGATGGAGAAGGCGCCGCCGGCCAGATATTCCGACCCGCCCAGACGCTCCTCCATCGCGGCGTGGATGCGCTGCAGCTCGCCTTTGAAATAGTCGATGGCGTAGGGGATCTTCTCCGGCGCCATGACCGCGAAGCGGAACTTGCTCAAGCCCGAGGGGCCGAGGTCGCTGACGCCCAGCATCAGCCAGCTCATCGCCTCCGCCCGCTCGTCCTCGTCCTCGGGCAGGAGGCGGCCGGTGCGCTCCGCGTAGTGCAGCAGGATGGCCCCCGACCCGAACAGGCGGCGCTTCTTGCCGCCGGGCAGATCCTCGACGACGGCGGGGATCTTGCCGATCGGGCTGACCGCCAGATAGTCGGGCTGACGGCCTTCGCCGGCCACGAGGTCGACCTTGTGGACCTTGTAGGTGAGACCCAGCTCTTCCAGCAGGATCGAAGCCTTTTGCCCGTTCGGCGAGGCGAAGGTGTAGAGCGTGATCATCGGTGCCCGTCCCTGGAGCCTGTTCCTTTGCCGCGTCCGCAAAGAATTCAACAGGCACCAGTTTCGCCGATTTGCACGCGGAAGGCCAGAGGCAGGAAAAAGCGTCCTTTTTCCTGCCGATCACATCCTTTTCCTGCCGGTCACAGGGGGATCACGCTCACACCGCGCGGCTGTGCTTCCCGGCGCCGGTGGACAGGTAGGTGTCGAAGCGCGCGGCCACGATGCGCATCAGCGGGCGGGCGGGTTCCGGCACATGGACGCGGCGGCCCTCCACCACGGCGACCCCATCGGCCACCAGATCGGCCATGGCCTCCAGATCGGCGTCGAAGGCCCCGGTGGTCAGCCCGTGGGCCACGGCCACCGCGCCGACGTCCACCGACAGGTCGCACATCAGGCGCACGATCAGGTCGCGGCGCAGCCGGTCGTCGGCGGTCAGCGTCAGCCCCTTGCCGGTCGGGAAGCGTCCGGCCTCGACGGCCTGGGCGTACTGGTCGAAGGGAACGGCGTTCTGCACATAGCCCTGCGGCAGCGCCCCGATGGAGGAGGCGCCGAAGCCCAGAAGCACCTCCGCGTCGTCGGTCGTGTAGCCCTGGAAGTTGCGGCTGAGCCGCCCCTCGGCCTGCTGCACGGCCAGTTCGTCGTCGGGCCGGGCGAAGTGGTCGAGGCCGATGGGCTGGAAGCCGGCGTCGGTCAGCACCCCGGCGATGGACGCGAACTGCTCCCACCGGCCCAGCGTTCCGGCCAGCGCCGACTCGTCGATCTTCTTCTGGTGCGTCTTCATCCACGGCACATGAGCGTAGCCGAAGACCGACAGCCGGTCCGGCGCCATGGTCAGGGCGATCTCCGCGGACCGCGCGACGCTCTCCACCGACTGGTTGGGCAGGCCGTACATCAGGTCGAGGTTGATGTGGCGGATGCCGTTGGCGCGCAGCCACTCCAGCGTCTGCTCGGTCTGTTCCTGCGGCTGGATGCGGTTGATGGCCGCCTGGACGTTGGCGTCGAAGTCCTGCACGCCCAGCGAGGCGCGGTTGACCCCGGCGCGGCCCAGCGCCTCCGCCATCTCGCGGGTCAGGGTGCGCGGATCGATCTCCACCGCGATCTCCGCGTCCGCCGTCACGTCGTAGCGTTCGCGCAGCAGGGCGATCAGCGATTCGAAGTCGTCCGGCGCCATCATGGTCGGGGTGCCGCCGCCGAAATGGATGTGCCGCACCCGCAGTCGCCCGGAGATGCGGTCGGCGACCATGCCAACCTCGCGCCGCAGATGGCCGAGATACTCGGCGATGGGAGCGTAACGGGCGACGATCTTCGTGTGGCAGCCGCAGTACCAGCACATCTTCGCGCAGAAGGGCACATGCAGGTACAGCGACCCCGTGTGGGCCGCCGTGTCCAGCTCCGCCAGCCAGTCCGCGTAGCGCTCCGCCCCCACGGCGGCGGTGAAGTGCGGCGCCGTCGGGTAGCTGGTGTAGCGGGGCACCCGCAGCCCGTCGTACTTGGCGAGCAGGGCGGCGTTCAGCGGGGCGGTCGGGGCGGTGGCGCAGGCCACGGGGGAGATCGCGTTCATGGCGGGGAGGATCGTGCAGACCGCCTTCCGCCGCTTTGACACAAGTCAAGCGTTCGAACGCCGGCCGTCTGGCCGGTCCGTCAGTTGGGTGCGGCCAGCCGGTTCTCCAGATGCTCCAGCAGCAGGTTCAGGTTGCGGCGGTTGGCCTTGAAGCCGATGTCGAAGAGGGCGCCGACCACCGGGACCGAGCCGCCGGCCCAATCCACCGCCATGTTGGCGAGCATGCGGGCGATCAGGCTCTTCGGAAGGTCGAAGCGGGCGGCTTCCATGATGATGTAGGCGGCCACCACGGTGGTCGCCGTGCTGCCGACGACCGGGACCAGCGCGGCGATGCCGTCCAGTCCGAAGGGGATGCGGGTGCCGGGAACGCGCCAGCGCGTGTCCATCAGCCGGGTCAGCCGGCGCAGCCGTTCCAGCCGTTCCAAGTCGATGTGGATGACCGGCGCCGCCGTGGCGACGCCCGAGAGGCTGGTGGCGGGCGCGGGGCGCGTGCGGATGTCGCTCATGGGGCTTCACCGGAGCAGGAGAGCCGCCGTGGGGAGCCGCCGGTGGATGAAGCCGTTGGCGGAGCCGGTCGGGCGTGACGGGTGAGCAACCCGCGGCTGTGCCCGGCGGTTCCCGGCCTATCTCCATCGGGTGCCCGGCACCACGGACGCGCTCACGGTCCGGGCGGGGCCATCGTCATATGGATGGTCGGGCGGACGCAGGGTCATCGTCCGAACGGAGAGGGGGGGTGACGACCGGGTGCGGCGAATGGACGCGCGATCTGGATTTGTGGGAAGCCAAGCGATTGTTGTTCCGACGATTTTTCCGGAATCGCCGGGTTTTCGAGCGGCCATATGCCGAAGGCATCTCTGGTCTGGGACGTCCTTAGGCACAACAATGGTGCGCGCAGATCGAGACTTTAGACCGAAAAGAACCGAACGGGCACCCGCTCCACAGGGTGATGGGCGGGGCACCAGTCATCGGATAAAAGCAGGGAGGATCACCATGACCACTCTTTATTGCGCCTGCTGCGGACAGCCGTTCCGCCGCAGCTCGCCGCGCGGCCCGGCGCCGCTTTACTGCTCGCGCGATTGCCGTCGCCAGATCGAGGTGCGCCGCCGCGTCTGGGCATCGCTGCAAGCGGCGGAGCGGCTGCCCGCGCCGCTGCCGCCGGCCGTTCCGGCCGGTGCGGGAACTTTCCATAGGGTGGAAATGGTGTGGGAGCGCGCCTCCGCCTGATCGGGGGCGACGGGCGGCCTGCGCATTTTTTGGCCGGTTTGGTTGCGGCCCCCTCTAAAACAGCAGGGCTGCCATACCATATAGGAGGACGCTACATGAGTGAGCGTCCCCCGAAACGAGGGCTTTACCGAACACGGCCATGACCCAGAACACGCGATCCCCCCGCACCGTTTCCCGCACTCCGGCCCGCGCCTTCGGCGCCGTCGCTCTGGCGCTGGCCGTGGCGCTGACCGCCGGCACCGCCGACGCCCGCGCCGGCAAGAGCAGTTCCGCGGGCAGCCGCGGCTCGCGCACTTACGAGGCGCCGGCCCAGACCAACACCGCGCCGCGCGCCGCCCCGATGGAGCGCTCGGCCGCCCCGGCCCAGACCCCGGGCGCCCAGCAGCCGGGCATGGCGTCGCCGGCGGCGGCGCAGCGCGGCGGCTTCTTCTCGCGCGGCGGCTTCATGCCGGCCCTGATGGGCGGCCTGATCGGCGCCGGCATCGCCGGCATGCTGTTCGGCGGCGGCTTCCTCGATGGGCTGGGCAGCTTCGCGGGCATCCTGGGCTTCATCCTCCAGATCCTGCTGGTCGTCTTCCTGGTCCGTCTGGCCATGCGCTTCTTCCGCAACCGTTCGGCGGGTTCGGCGCGGCCGGCGGGCATGGGCGCTTCCAACGCCGCCTATGCCGGTCCGAATCCGGGCGCCATGAACCGCGAGGCGGTGGACGCGCGCTCGAACCCGCTGGGTGGTGGCGCTCGCGGTGGTGCGGCGGCGGGTCCGGCCTCGGGTCCAGCTTCTTCCGGCCGGCCGGGCGTGCGCCGTGACGACCTGGGCATCGGTCCGGCCGACTATCAGGCGTTCGAGCAGACGCTGGTCGCGGTCCAGACCGCCTACGGCAACGAGGACCTGACGGCCCTGCGCAGCGCCGTGACGCCGGAGATGGCCTCCTACTTCACCGAGGAACTGGCGGCCAACCACAACCGCGGCGTGGTCAACCGCCTGTCCGACGTCCGCCTGCTCCAGGGCGACCTGGCCGAGGCGTGGCGCGAGGGCAACGCGGAATACGCCACCGTGGCGATGCGCTTCTCGCTGACCGACGTGACGGTGGACCGCGCGAGCAACCGCGTGGTCGAGGGCGACCCGAACCGTCCGGTCGAAGCCACGGAAATCTGGACCTTCACCCGTCCGCGCGGCGGGCGCTGGGTCCTGTCGGCGATCCAACAGGCCGGCTGACCACTCTCCACTCCTCAACCGGTCTCGCGAGGGGGGCGTCCGAAAGGGCGCCCCCCTTTTGCATTTCCGGACTCCCCTGGGCGGATGGGACATGATAGAACATATCAGGAACAAATACCTGTTCAGCGGAAGCGAGTCATGCCCGAACTTCCTGTGCCTGGGTCCTGCATCGAAGCGCCCCCGCCGGACCGGGCGGCGGTTCTGGCCGATCTGCGCGCCCGCATCCGGGGCCTGGAAGGGCTGGGCGGGGAGGGCACGCGGGTGCTGCCCTTCGGCCTGCCGGATCTCGACGGAGCCTTTCCGGCGGGCGGTCTGCCGCTCGGCTGCCTGCACGAGGTGGCGGGGGAGGAGCCGGGGGCCGGCACGGCCTTCGCCGCGCATCTGCTGGCCCGCCTCGCCAGCGCGGCGGCGCCCGCGCTGTGGGTCGTGCGCGGGCGCGACCTGCACGCCGCCGGGCTGGCCGCCTATGGGCTGACGCCGGACCGGCTGATCGCCGTGCGCGCGACCCGCGACGCCGACGCCCTGTGGGCGATGGAGGAGGCGCTGCGCTGCAAGCGGCTGTCCGCCGTGCTGGGGGAGGTCGGTGGGCTGGACCTGACGGCGAGTCGCCGGCTGCAACTGGCCGCCGAGTCGTCGGGTGTGACGGGATTCCTGTTGCAGAGCACCGCCCGCCGCTCGGCGGCGAGCGCGGCGGTCACCCGCTGGCGGATCGCGCCGGCGCCCAGTTGGACGGCGGAGCCGGGCGTGGGCGATCCGCGCTGGCGCGCGGAACTGGAGCGCTGCCGGGGCGGTCGCCCGGGGGCGTGGCTTGTGGAATGGCGTGACGGTGTCCTGGTCCCGGCGCAAGCACCGGAGCGGGCCGTTCCCGCGCCCGCATCCACCCCGGTTCGGCGTCCGGCTCCGGCGGGCGGACACGGACCGTCCTGGGCCGAGGTGGCATGATGCGGACGGAGGGACGGACGGTGATGTCGCCTACGCGACAGCCACCCGTCGTTTTCCTGTCAGTAGTTGGTGGCCCAGTCGGGCAGGGGGTGCCCGGTCTCGCCATCCGGATCGGCGTCGGGCGGAAAGGGCGCGTCGTCCGCGTAGAGCGGCAGTTGCCGGGCGAATTCCGCCGATTCCTGAGCCCGGCGTTGCTCCAGCAAGCGGGCGGCCAAATGAGCGGGCAGCATGGCAAGCCTCCTTCTGAGCGTCGGGAGAGCCCGGGGAGCGGTCCTGTCGGCCGCCCTCGGCCCAACCCGTCCTGTGTGTCTGGACGCTATCATGCAAGGTCCAGGCCTCTAAGTGATGCAGATCACGCGTTATGCAAACTTTAATGCGCCCGGTTTCTTTTCGGGCCCCGTTTCTTTTTGAGGCCCGTTCCTTTTTTCGGGTGGGAAGCCCATAGTCCCCGCCTCCCGCTTTTCCGCGGATGTTCCTTCTCCGAGACCGACCATGCATGCCGAATCCTGCCTCACCTGCCTAAAACCTATGCATTTGTGCGTTTGCGAGGCGGTGGAGCCGATCGACAACGCCGTCTTCCTGCTCATCCTCCAGCACCCGCAGGAAAAGCGCGAAACGCTGGGCACCGCGCAGATCACCCATCTCCAGTTCAAGAACTCCGCGCTGAAGGTGGGGCTGAGCTGGTCGAACCTGAAGCGCATCCTGGGACGCGAGGTCGATTACAAGCGCTGGGGCGTGCTCTATCTCGGCCCGGTCAAGCAGGGTGCGGCCCCTCTGCCGGAGGTGTCCGTGGTGGACAAGGGCGGCGTCCCGCAGAAGGACAGCGAGCTGGTGCTGGGCGACCTGGAGGGCGTCATTGTTCTGGACGGCACCTGGAGCCAAGCCAAGACGCTGTGGTGGCGCAACCCGTGGCTCCTGAAGTGCCGCCGCATCGTGCTGAACCCGCAGTTCCGCTCCCTCTATGGGCAGGCCCGCAAGGAGCCGCGGCGCGACAGCGTCTCGACCCTGGAGGCCGCCGCCTTCCTGCTGTCGCGGCTGGAGGCCGAGCCGGCGGTCCTCGAGCGCGCGCTGAAGCCTTTCGCCCTGCTGCTGAAGAAGCTGCGCGCGCCGCGCCCACGCCCCGTTCCGCCGCCCCGCGCGGAGGCGGCAGAGCCCGCTCTGGAGACGGCCCCCAATCAGGACGAGGGGAAATAATCCGCACCTCTTCCGGGATCGCCCTTTCCGGGTAAGCCCCCCTCGACCAGGGCGGCCGTGGCAACCAACGCGCGTTTCTGCTGTTGGGGATTGCATCGGCCGCTCGGGCCTCAACCAAGGGAGCGATCCATGAAGGGCGTTTTGCTGTGGCTTGTCGGGATTCCCATTCCGATCATTCTTCTGCTGTATCTGTTCAACGTCCTCTGATTGGGTCTCTGATCGGCTTGACGGCACGGACCGGCGGCGCCACATGCGAACCGCGCCGCCCTCCGCGCGCACGGCAAGAGACGAGGACCATGGCCCGCGATTTCGTTCCCTTCGGACTGACCGTCTGCGGCATCGAGGAGCTGAACGGCTTCTGCGAGGCCGGCGTGACCCACGTCCTGTCGATCCTCGACCCCGGCCATCCGGAGCCGACCGCTTTCGGCTCCTACGGCGAGCACAAGCGGCTGGAACTGCGCTTCCACGACATCATCGACCCCTACATGGGCCAGTCCCTGCCGCAGCGTGCGGACGTGGAGCGCATCCTGGCCTTCGGGCGCGACCTGATGACCGAGCCGACCGGGGTGGGCGGGCTGCTGGTCCATTGCCACGCCGGCATTTCGCGCTCGACCGCCGCCCTGACCATGATCCTGGCCCAGGCCAGCCCGGACCGTCCCGCCGCCGAGGCGATGGCCGCCGTGGTCGGCATCCGCCACAAGGCGTGGCCCAACCTGCGCATGATCGAATTCGCCGACGAGATCCTGGAGCGACGGGGTGAGCTCGTCGCCGCCGTCCGCGCCCGCCACCGCAGCTATGGCCGGGAGCGTCCCGATCTGGTCCAGTTCATGATCGACAACGGCCGGGTGCGCGAGGTCGCGGACCTGATCGACTGACCGTTTCTTTTCAACCCTTCCTCAGCGGAAATTCCGCCCCTCCGGGAAGACCGCGGCGGCGGAGCGGTTGGGCAACGCGTCGGGGTCGGTCAGGTCGCACAGCCGGTGCGTCAGGTCGCTCAGCCGCTCGACGCGCAGGTGGATGACCTCGCCGCCCTCGTCGTTGGGCTTGCCGCTGCGCTCCACCCGGCCGGTGGCGGCGATCAGGCGGGCGCCGATGATCGTCTTGCGGAATGTCTCGAACACGTCCGGCATGATGACGAGGTTGGCGATACCGGTCTCGTCCTCCAGCGTGATGAAGACCACGCCCTCGGCGCTGCCCGGCCGCTGCCGGACCAGCGCCAGCCCCGCCACGGTCAGCCGCGTGCCGGCCCGCACCGTGCCCAGCCGGTCGGTCGGAGCCACCCCGGTGAAGCCATCGCGCAGCAGCGCCATGGGATGCGCCTTCAGCGACAGGCACAGGCTGCCGTAGTCCATCACCACATGCTCGCCCAGCGCCATGGTGGGCAGGAGGGCCTGTGGCTCGTCCTGGGCGGAGTCGGCGAGGCCGGCGAACAGCGGCAGCGGCTGCGCCCCCAGCGCCTTCACCGCCCACAGCGCGGCCCGCCGGTCCAGCCCGACGGAGCGGAAGGCGTCGGCCTTGGCCAGCCGCTCCAGACCGGCAACCGGCATGCGCGCGCGGCGCCACAGGTCGTAGGGATCGCGGTAGCCCGCCCCGCGGCACAGCACGAGTTGATGCGCGTCCTTTTCGTCCATCCCCCGGACCAACCGCAGGCCGAGCCGCAGGGCATGGCGGATGTTTCCAATGCACCCTCTCCCCCCCGGGGAGAGGGTCTGCGTTCCCATTTCGCAAAGCGGTTCCAATGTGCAATCCCAATCCGACCGGTTGATGTCCGGGGGCAGCACGGTCACCCCATGCTCACGGGCGTCGCGGACGATCTGGGCGGGGGCGTAGAAGCCCATGGGTTGGCTGTTCAGCAGGGCCGCGGCGAAGACGTCCGGATGGTGGCACTTCATCCAGGCCGACACATAGGCCAACAGGGCGAAGCTCGCCGCGTGGCTCTCGGGGAAGCCGTACTCGCCAAACCCCTCGATCTGCTGGAAGCAGCGCTCGGCGAAGGCGCGGTCGTAGCCTTTGCCGACCATGCCCTCGATGAACCGGTCGCGGAAAAGCTGGACCTCTCCGGTCTTGCGGAAGGTCGCCATGGCGCGGCGCAGCCGGTCAGCGTCTTCCGCGCTGAAGCCGGCGCCGACGATGGCGATCTGCATCGCCTGTTCCTGGAACAGCGGCACGCCCAGCGTCCTCTTCAGCACCGCTTCCAGGTCGGGAGATGGGTAGGTGACCAATTCCTCCTTGTTGCGGCGGCGCAGGTAGGGGTGGACCATGTCGCCCTGGATCGGGCCGGGGCGCACGATGGCGACCTGGATCACCAGATCGTAAAACTCTTTGGGCCGCAGGCGGGGCAGCATGGACATTTGCGCCCGGCTTTCCACCTGGAAGACGCCCAGGCTGTCGGCCCGGCACAGCATGTCGTAGGTCGCCGGGTCCCCCTGCGGCACCATCGCCAGCGTCAGGGGACGCTTGTAGTGCCGCTTCAGCAGATCGAAGCCGCGGTGCAGGCAGGTCAGCATGCCCAGCGCCAGCACGTCCACCTTCAGGATGCCCAGCGCGTCGATGTCGTCCTTGTCCCACTCGATGGTCGTGCGGTCCTTCATGGCGGCGTTGGCGATGGGGCACAGGTCGCTCAAGGGGCTGCGGGTGATGACGAAGCCGCCGACATGCTGCGACAGGTGGCGGGGGAAGCCGATCAGCTCCTGCGCCAGTTCCAGCGTCTGGCGGAGCCGCGGGTCGTCGGGGTCGAAGCCGTATTGCCGGGCGCGCTCCTCGTCCACGCCGTGGCGGCTCCAGCCCCAGACGGAGGAGGACAGCCGCGCCACCAGATCGGCGGACAGGCCCATGGCCTTGCCGACCTCGCGGATGGCGCCGCGGGCGCGGTAGCGGATGACGGTGGCGGTCAGCCCGGCCCGCTCGCGCCCGTATTTTTCGTAGATGTACTGGATGACCTTCTCGCGCTTCTCATGCTCGAAATCCACGTCGATGTCCGGCGGCTCGTTGCGGGCCGAGGAGATGAAGCGCTCGAACAGCAGCCTGGTGGTGGCGGGATCGACCGAGGTGATGCCCAGGCAATAGCAGACCGCCGAATTGGCCGCCGAGCCACGCCCTTGGCAGAGAATGTCCTGCGAGCGGGCGTAGCGCACGATGTCGTGCACCGTCAGGAAATAGGGTGCGTAATCGAGTTGCCCGATCAGCGCCAATTCGCGGTGCAGGGTCTGCGCCACCGTCTCCGGCACGCCGTCCGGGTAGCGGCGGGCGGCGCCGGCCCAGGTCAGGTCGCTCAGCGTCTCCTGCGGGCTGCGCCCGTCCTCGGCCACCTCGTCCGGGTATTCGTAGCGCAGCTCCTCCAGCGAGAAGCGGCAGGCGGCGGCGATCTCCACCGTGCGGGCGACCGCGTCGGGGTGGCGGTGGAACAGGCGGGCCATCTCCACCCCGGCCTTCAAATGCCGCTCGGCGTTGGCCGACAGGCGCCAGCCCGCCTCGTCGATGGTCGTGCCGCTGCGGATGCAGGTCATCACGTCGGCCAGCGGGCGGCGGGCGGGGGTGTGGTAGAGCACGTCGTTGGTCGCCACCAGCGGCACCCGCTCCGCCTCGGCCAGCCCGGCCAGCCAGGACAGCCGCCGCTGGTCGTCGCCGCGGTAGCGGTGGCTGGCGGCGAGGTGCAGGCGGTTCCCCAGATCGTTGCGCCAGCCGCGCAGCGCGTGGACGAACGCAGGGTCGCGCTGGTCCGGCGGCACCAGCAGGAACAGCATCCCCTCCGCATGGTCCAGCAAGTCGGCACGGGCGATGAAGCAGGCCCCCTTGGGCGCCCGCCGCTTGCCCAGCGTCAGCAGCCGCGACAGCCGCGCGTAGGCCGCCCGGTCGGTGGGGTAGGCGAGCAGGCTGTCCGCGTCGGTCAGGTCGAGCCGGCAGCCGACAATCAGGCGGAGGCCGTGCTTGCGGGCGGCGGTGTGCGCCTGCACCACCCCGGCCAGCGAGTTGCGGTCGGTCACCGCGACGGCGGCGTGGCCGAGGCCGGCGGCGGTCAGCGCCAGCTCGTCCGGGTGGGACGCGCCCTCCAGAAAGGTGAAGCTGGTCGAGACCTGGAGTTCGGCGTAGGGGGTCATGGCGGCCCCATCACCCGAAGAAGCCGTGCAGGAACCACAGCGCCGCCACGCCGGGCCGGTACAGCCCCTGGCGGAAGACCCAGAAGCGGCGCCCGGCCTCGTCCTCGACGCGGTAATAGTCGCGGGGCTCGCCGTCGCGCCGCCACCACTCGGCCGCGATCCGCTCCGGCCCGTCGGCACGGCGGATGCGGTGCCGGGCGCCGCGCCAGAGGAACATCACCGGCGGGTCGTCGGGAAGCAGGGCCATGGCCTCGATGGGCTCCGGCGGGGCGAGCAGCCGCACCGGGCGCGGGCGGTCGGCGGGCCACAGCGCACCGCCGGGGGCATCCGCGAAGGCGGGGGCGGGGGCCACGCTACGCTCCGGCAGCCAGCTTTGCCGCGGGACCAGCCGCAGCACCGCCCGCTCCCCCAGCCGGTTGCCCAGGCGGTCCATCAGCTCTCCCAGCTCCGGCTGCCCGTCCGCACCGCCATCCAGCGCGGCCTGCGCGGCGACGAGCGGGCCGACCTCGGTGGCCGACAGCACCATCAGTTCCAGGCCGGGGCCGGGCTCCACCCGGTCGAGCTTCTGGGCGAACAGCCGCATCAGCGCGTCCGGGCGGCGCACCGGGTGGCCGGTGCCGATGGCCAGCGTCTGGGGCGCGTCCTCCAGCCGGCGGTCCACCCGGTGCAGCTCCAGCCGCAACCGGCGGGCGCCCTCGCCGGTGTTCTCCAGTCCGGCGCAGAGGGAGGCCAGCAGGCGGCGCAGCGCCTCGGCGATGGCCTCGGCCGTGGTGATCGGCTCGGGCAGGGCGAGGCGGACGCTGTGCGGCGGCACCGGCAGGCGAGGGGACAGCGGCTCGTCCAGCCGTCCATAGGCTTGGTCGAGCCGTCGCAGCAGTTCCGGCCCGAAGCGGCCAGCCAGCGTGGCGCGGGGGAGGGCGTGCAGATCCCCGATCCGCCGCAGCCCCACCGCGGCCAGCCCGTCCACCGTGGCGGCGGGCAGACGCAGCGCGGCGACGGGGAGGGGGGAGAGGAGGGTGTTGGCCCGGTTGCCCCCACCCTCCCGCTTTGCGGGTCCCTCCCTCCCCCGCTGCGCAGGGGAGGGCCTTGAGGCTTGCAGCGGAGTTCCCTCCCCTGCGCAGCGGGGGAGGGTTAGGGTGGGGGCCTCCCTCCCGAACCGCGCCAGCGCCCAGGCCGCCGCGGGCGTGTCCGCCACCGCCAGCCGCGACTCGAAGCCCGCCGCATTCAGCCGAGCGGTCAGGTCGGCGGCCATGACCGCTTCCCCTCCGAACAGATGGGCGCAGCCGGTGATGTCCAGCGCCACGCCGTCGGGACCGTCCGGGGTGGTCCAGGGGGTGTAGCGCGTGCACCAGCCGGCGATCCGCTCCAGCAGGCGGGCGTCCGACTCGGGCTCGGCGTCGAAGACGGCCAGGGCGGGTTCGATGGCGCGGGCGTCGGCCAGACTCATGCCGGGCCACACCCCGGCCGCCGCCGCGGCGCGGTTGACGGCGGCCACGCCCAGCCGCCCGCGCTCGGCCAGGATGGCGGCCAGGGGATGGTCGCGCCGCTCCGGATGGCGGCGGCTGTGGGCGTCGGTGGGCAGCCGCGGCAGCCACAGGGACAGGATGCGCTGCGCCGTCCGTTCGGTCTCCCGTTCCATCATGCCCCCTCCCTTCACCGCTCGTCGCGCCAATCGCTCTATCTCGAACAAAACAAGAACATTCTAGCGGCAAAAGCCGGCGGTTGGGAGTCCCCTTACGGCCTCACCAAGAAGGGGGAGATCGCCGGGAGGGCCTTGTCCCGTCTCCGCGGGACACGACATGGATGGTATGACACCGATCCGTCCCACCGCCGTGTTCCTGCCTGTCGCCGTCGCGCTCGCCGCTCTTGCGCTGGGGGCCTGTGCGACGGAGGTGCACGACGAGATGCCGGGACGGGCCCAGGCGGCCCCGCCGGTGTCCGCGCAGAGCGGTGGGCTGAAGACGCTGCGCCAGATCCAGGCGGAGGAGAACGCCCGCCTGACTCCCGCACCGCGGCCGGAGCCTGCACCCGCCCCGCCGCAAAAGCTCTCCGACGCCTCGCAGGCGCCCGGCCAACCTCCCGACCAGCCGCCGCCGGTGCGCCGCCGCGGCAGCTCGTCCCCGCCGCCGCCGCCCATCGACCAGCCGGCCACCCCCGCCCTGCCGGCGCCGGGCTCCACCCAGGGGCTGACCGACCGCGCCAAGCGCGACCTGATGAGCCCGGAGGTCGACCGGCTGCGCACCGAGGACGCCATGGGCCGGCTCGACCCGCTGCAGCAGCGCGACCTGCTCCGCAAGCAGCAGGACCTCCGCCAGTATGGCCCCGGCCCACTGGGCTACTGACGCCAAACGTCCACAAGCTCCCCGCCCTGGTCACTTGACCCCACCCCGCGCAACGGCCATACCGGCCCGGTGCTGCGCAGAGACGTTGGGGAAAAGGGGTAGGGGATGGTGGCGATCCGGTCGGTTCTTCTGGCGCTCGCATTGATCGGCGCCGGTGCCGCGCCCGCGCTGGCGCGGATGACGGTGACCGGGCCGTTCGGCACCGGCCTGACCGAACCGGTGTGGGTGCTGCAGCATCTGCTGGGCTTCCTCGCCATCGGGCTGTGGAGCGGGCAGAACGGCGGCCCTTCGGTCTGGCAGCTTCCGGTGGCGGCGCTGACCGCGGTGCTGGCCGCCGGGCTGGCCGCGCAGATCGGCATCCGTTTGCCCTACGCCGCGGAAGGGCTGTCGGCGTCGCTGATCCTGATGGGCGGACTGGTCGCCCTCGGGCTGAAGGCTCCGTTGGCCCTGGGTGTGCTGACGGTCGCTGCGGCGGGGGCCTTCCACGGCTATGTGCATATGGGCGGGCCGCTGTTCTGGGCTGGGCTGTCGTCCGGAGTGCTGCTGGTCATCGGCGCCGGGCTGGGCCTGTCGGTGGCGGTGGGGCAGGCGGCGTCGGGCCGAGTCGTGCAAATGTGTGGCGGCGCGGTAGCACTCGCCGGGGTTCTTGATCTGGCGGGCGTCTTTTAAGCCCCCGACGCCTTGAAAAAGCCCGGCTGCGGGTATTCTTGTAAGAGCGTGTCCAACACACGCCGCCGATGGCCCAATGCCGCCGGGACGGCTGGCCAGCAGGAAAGGTGGACCCGCCGGTGCCGCGCGCAGGAGCCAACCCCCGCCTTTCCTCCCAAGGTCTTCCCAGCCGCCGCCATCTCCTGGCCGGTGTCGCGGGGGCCGCTCTGCTCGGCCTGCTGCCGCGGGGTGCCGAGGCGCAGGACATCCGCTATTTCCGGATCGGCACGGGCACCACGTCGGGCACCTATTTCCCGATCGGCGGGCTGATCGCCAACGCCATCTCCAACCCGCCCGGCTCGCGCCCCTGCGACCGCGGGGGAAGCTGCGGCGTGCCGGGTCTGATCGCGGTGGCGCAGGCGACGCTCGGCTCGGTGGAGAACATCGAGCTGCTGCGCTCCGGCGCGGTCGAGGCCGGGATGTCCCAGGCCGACATCGCCTATTGGGCCTACACCGGCTCCGGCATCTTCCACGGCAAGGCGCCCTTCGAGGGGCTGCGCTCCATCGGCATGCTCTACGCGGAAGCGATCCAGCTCGTCGTGCGCGCCGACAGCGACCTGCACGGCGTGGCCGACCTCAAGGGCAAGGCCGTTTCGCTGGGGGAGGAGGGCTCCGGCGTGCTGGTGGAGGCGCGGGCGATCCTCGACGCCTTCGGCGTGAAGGAGGCGGAGCTGCGGCCCCCGGCCTACCTGAAGCCCGGCACGGCGGCGGACCGGCTGGCCAAGAAGGAGCTGGACGCCTTCTTCATGGTCGGCGGCTTCCCGGTGGCGGCGGTCACCGACGTGGCGAATCGCGAGCCGATCCGCCTGATCCCGATCGACGGCGAGATCGCCGACGGGCTGCGCATCCGCCAGCGCTTCTACATGGACCAGACCATTCCCGCCGACACCTACCCCGGCGTGCCGGAGATCCACACGCTGGGGGTAGGGGCGGAGCTGCTGGTCCGCGCCGACCGCGACCCCGCCCTGATCCACGGCGTCACCAAGGCGCTGTGGCACGAGAACACCCGCCGCCTGCTGATCGAGGGCCATCCCAAGGGGCGCAGCTTCGACGCCACCAAAGCGGTCGCCAACGTCTCGGTCCCGCTGCATCCGGGCGCCGAGCGCTACTACCGCGAGGTCGGGCTGATCGGCAACGCCGCCAACGAACCGACCGGCGGGGCGACGCCCTAACGCCCTATTCCGGGTCCTATTGCGGGTCGCGCTCGTCCGCGTAGAGGTCCCAGGGCTCCGCCTTGGCGGCGGCCACCCATTCCGCCATGGCCGGCAGCTCCATCACCGCCCGCGCGTAGTCGCCGCACAGCCCGTCCATCTCCACCCCGTAGGTGAGGAGGCGCGTCACCACCGGCGCGTACATGGCATCGGCAATGGAGAAATCGCCGAACAGGAAGGGGCCGCCCGCCCCGAAGCGGGACCGCGCGTCGCGCCACAGGGCGAAGACGCGGGCGATGTCGGCCTCGCTCTCGGCGTTGCGGCCCACGCCGGGGCGGAAGGCCTTGAGGTCCATGGACATGTGGGTGCGCAGGGCGACAAAGCCCGAATGCATCTCCGTCGCGACCGACCGCGCCACCGCGCGGGCGTGGGCGTCCGCCGGCCAGAGGGTAGCCTCGGGAAAGGTCTCCGCCAGATACTCGCAGATCGCCAGCGAGTCCCAGATCACCCGGTCGCCGTGCCGCAGACAGGGCACCCGGCCGGAGGGCGAATGCTCGGCGATGCGGGCGGCGGTGTCGGGCTGGCGCAACGGGATGACGATCTCCCGGAAGGGCCGGCCGGTCCGCTTCAGCGCCAGCCAGGGCCGCAGGGACCAGGAGGAGAAGGCCTTGTTGCCGATGACCAGGGTCAGGTCGTCCATGGGTGCGCCTCGGTCGCGAAAGGAGGGGGGCGGAGCATGCCTGTCCCGCGACCTTGCGGCAAGCCGGCACGCAATCCCCCTTTTCAGGGGCGCCCCGGCGCGCCATGCTTTCCATCACTGTTTCCGTTTCCTGACGAAGGACGCCCGCCTTGCTCGCTACCCTGCTCGCCACGGCCGGCCCCGGCACCGTGACCATCACCCCGCTGAACAAGGCCGGCCTCGCCACATGGCTGGAAGGCCAGCCGCCCGCCACCGCGGCCTGGGTGAAGGCCGTGAACTTCACGGCGGAAGCCGGTTCCACCGCGTTCCTGCCAGGGGAGGGCGGGGCGGTCGCCCGCGTGCTGGCCGGCGTGTCGGCGCTGGATGACCTGTGGGGCCTCGCCGGGCTGCCCGCTGGCCTGCCGCCGGGGAACTACCAGCTGGACGAGGCGGTGGACGCCGCGCTCGACCGCCGCGCCGCCACCCGTCTGGCGCTGGGCTGGGCGCTCGGCAGCTACCGCTTCGGGCGTTACAAGGCATCGGAGAAGTCCTTCGCCAACCTCGTCTGGCCGAAGCACGCCGACCAGGGCGAGGTGCAGCGCACCGCCACCGCGACCTATTTGCTGCGCGACCTCGTGAACACGCCGGCCAACGACCTCGGCCCGGCGGAGTTGGCCGCTGCCGCCGCCGCGCTGGCGTCGGAGTTCGAGGCGGGGCTGGACGTCATCGTCGGCGACGGGCTGCTCGACCGCGACTATCCGGCCATCCACGCGGTGGGTCGGGCCAGCCCGCGCGCGCCGCGGCTGATCGACCTGCGCTGGGGCAACCCGACGCACCCGAAAGTGACCATCGTCGGCAAGGGCGTCTGCTTCGACAGCGGCGGCCTGGACATCAAACCGTCGTCGGGCATGCTGCTGATGAAGAAGGACATGGGCGGGGCGGCGCACGCGCTGGCGCTGGGCCGCATGGTGATGATGGCGGGGTTGCCGGTGCGGCTGCGCGTTCTGATCCCGGCGGTGGAGAACGTGATCTCCGGCAACGCCTTCAAGCCGATGGACGTGCTGAAGACGCGCAAGGGCTTGAGCGTGGAGGTCGGCAACACCGACGCCGAGGGCCGGCTGATCCTGTGCGACGCGCTGGCCGAGGCGGATTCGGAGAAGCCCGCCCTGCTGATCGACTTCGCCACCCTGACCGGGGCCGCCCGCGTCGCGCTGGGGCCGGACCTGCCGGCGCTGTTCGCCAACGACGACGCCCTCGCCAACGACCTGCTGGCCGCCGGCGAGGAGCAGAGCGACCCGCTGTGGCGCCTGCCGCTGTGGGCGCCCTACCGCAAGGGGCTGGACAGCAAGGTGGCCGACCTCAACAACGTGACCAGCAACGGCATGGCCGGGGCGATCACCGCCGGGCTGTTCCTTCAGGAGTTCGTGTCGAAGGACACGCCCTGGGCGCATCTCGACACCTTCGCCTGGAACAGCGGCGCCCGCCCCGGACGCCCGGAAGGCGGCGAGGCGCTGGGCCTGCGCGCGGCCTATGCCGTCATCGCCAAGCGGTTCGGGTGACAGAGCGGTTCAACAAGCGGCATATGGTTAAAATTGTCACCCCCGCGGGCGTCGCGGGGGTGGCGTGCCGATTCGGAAAGGACTAAAACCTTCGGGTAGGACCGGTGGACTCGGGTGCCGGCCGGGTTTTTGGAGGCGGATACATGGCGCTGAAGGTTCGTGAGGATTATCGCACCCTCACCGGTCCGGAGAAGGCGGCCATCCTGATGCTGGCGCTGGGCGAGGAGCATTCGTCCAAGCTGTTCGCGATGATGGACGACGAGGAGATCAAGGAGCTGTCGCAGGTGATGGCGAACCTTGGCACCGTCTCCGCCAACCTGATCGAGCGCCTGTTCGTCGAATTCGCGGAGCAGATGTCGGCCACCGGCTCGCTGGTCGGCTCCTTCGACTCCACCGAACGCCTGCTGCTGAAGACGCTGCCCAAGGACAAGGTCGACTCCATCATGGAGGAGATCCGCGGTCCCGCCGGCCGCACCATGTGGGACAAGCTGGCCAACGTCAACGAATCGGTCCTGTCCAACTACCTGAAGAACGAATACCCGCAGACCGTGGCGGTGGTTCTGTCGAAGATCCGCCCGGAACACGCCGGCCGCGTGCTGACCCAGTTGCCGGAGAGCTTCGCGATGGAGGTCATCATGCGCATGCTGCGCATGGAGGCCGTGCAGAAGGAGGTTCTGGACGACGTGGAGCGCACGCTGCGCACCGAGTTCATGACCAACCTCGCCCGCACCAGCCGCCGCGACAGCCACGAGATGCTGGCGGAAATCTTCAACGGCCTGGACCGCACGACCGAGCACCGCTTCATGGCCGCCCTGGAGGAACGCAACCGCGACAGCGCCGAGCGCATCAAGTCGCTGATGTTCACCTTCGAGGACCTGTCCAAGCTCGACCCCTCCGGCGTCCAGGCCCTGCTGCGCAGCGTCGACAAGCAGAAGCTCGCCACCGCCCTGAAGGGCGCGTCGGAGACGCTGAAGGACCTGTTCTTCTCCAACATGTCCGAACGCGCGGCGAAGATCCTGCGCGAGGACATGGCCGCCATGGGGCCGGTCCGCGTCCGCGAGGTGGACGAATCCCAGATGTACATGGTCCAGCTCGCCAAGGATCTGGCCGCCCGCGGCGAAATCGTCATCTCCGAAGGCAGCGGCGAGAACGAGTTGATCTACTGAGCGGGCTACCGACGAGGAACCCCCACCCTCCCGCTTCGCGGACTTGCCCGCTCCCGCGACACCCTGACCGATCGATCCGGTTGCGAAACGCTTGCCTGTCCGGGCCGGGTTGGGGGACACTCCTTCGCCGCGCGTTCCGAATGCGGGGGCCTTCGGGGCAAGGGACGCGGCACGCGGGGGGAAAACATGGCACGGAACCTGAAAGCGCTCGGCCTGTGGCGGACGGCTCTGATCGCCAGCGTCCGGCAGGACGGGCCGGACCTGTCGGCGCGGCAGATGGCCATCATGCTCCAGGTTTATCTGACCGATCCGCCGCACACCGTGCGCGGGCTGGCGGCGGCGCTGAACATCTCCAAGCCCGCGGTGACCCGCGCGCTCGACCGGCTGTCGCTGCTCGGCTTCATCAAGCGCAAGCGCGACGTCGAGGACAAGCGCAGCGTGCTCGTCCAGCGCACCGTGAAGGGCAGCGTCTTCCTGTCCGACTTCGCCGAGCTGGTCGTCGCGGCGGGGGCCGTGGCACCGGAGGACATGGCGGTCATCCGTGCCGAGGAGGAGGTGGCCGCCTCCGCCAAAGCGCGGCTGGAGGCGCAGTTGAGCGCCTCTAATCCTGTGGCGGTGCCCGCCTGACCGGCTGCCGTTTTCAGTAGCCCTGGCTGCGGTCCACGAGGTTCGGCAGAGGGCGCCCCTCACGGAAGGCGGTGATCGCCTCGGCCACCACCGCGGCGGAGCGCGACGGGTGAGTGACGGCGGCGACGTGCGGCGTCACATGCACCTTCGGGTGCGTCCAGAAGGGATGGCCGGCGGGCAGCGGCTCCTCCGCGAACACGTCCAGGCTGGCCCCGGCGATGTGCCCGCTCTCCAGCGCCGCCAGCAGATCGTCCTCCACCAGATGGCCGCCGCGCGCGGCGTTGACAACCACCGCCCCCTTGGGCAGGGCGGCGAACAGCTTGCGGTTCAGCAGGCCGCGCGTTTCCGCCGTCAGCGGCAGCAGGCAGACCAGCAGGTTGCACTGCCCGAGCATCGCCGCCAGCCCGTCGGGTCCGGAAAAGCTCTCCACCCCCGGCAGCGTCTTCGGCGTCCGGCTCCAGCCCAGCACGCGGTAGTCCATGCTCAGCAGCGTCTTGGCCGAGGCCATGCCCAGCTCGCCCAGGCCCAGGATGCCGACGTTCACCTCCGACGCCGGGCAGGGGTCCAGCGGCTCCCACCGCCCGGCTTGCTGGAGCGCCTTGTACTCGTCGAGAAGCCGGTGCCAGCGCAGCACCTGGAGCGCCACATAGGCGGCCATGTCCACCGTCAGCCCCTCCGACACCATGCGGACCAGCGGCACCTCGGGCAGGGTCGGATCCAGCAGCAGCGATTCCACCCCGGCGCCCAGCGACACGATCAGCTTCAGGTTCGGCAGGGTGGCGAGCAGCCCGTGCGGCGGCTTCCACACCAGCGCCATCTCGATGTCTGCCGGGTCCCCCATCTCGGGCCACACCCGCACCTCCAGCCCGGGCAGGCGGGCGTCCAGCTCGCTCAGCCAGCGGTCGGAGCGGTCGGTGGTGGAGCAGAAAAGCAGCGTCACGGTGCAAACCCCTGTAATGTTGTCGTTCTTCGTCTCAAACCCGTTCGAGCCAACCGTGCCCCGTCTGATCCTGCTGAACAAGCCCTATGGCGTGCTGCCCCAGTTTACCGATGAGCAGGGGCGTCCGACGCTGGCCGACCATGTGCCGGTGAAGGGAGTCTACGCCGCCGGGCGGCTGGACCGCGACAGCGAGGGGCTGCTGGCGCTGAGCGACGACGGCGCGCTGATCGCCCGCATCGCCTCGCCCAAGCACAAGCTGCCGAAGACCTACTGGGTACAGGTGGAGGGTGTCCCGACCGAGGAGGCGTTGCAGCGCCTGTGCGACGGGGTGACGCTCAACGACGGGCCGACCCTGCCCGCCGAGGCCCGCCGGATGGAGGAGCCGGACGGCCTGTGGCCGCGCGACCCGCCCGTGCGCTTCCGCGCCGCCATCCCGACGAGTTGGATCGCCCTGACCCTGCGGGAGGGGCGGAACCGGCAGGTGCGCCGCATGACCGCCGCGGTCGGCTTCCCGACCCTGCGGCTGATCCGCTGGTCCATCGGCGACTGGACGCTGGACGGTCTGGCGCCCGGCCAATGGCGCGAGGTGACGGTGCCGGGACGGGAACAGCCGAAGGCATCGCCCGGCAACACGAAGGCGAAGCGCCCGCGGAGCCAAGGCAATCGCATTCGACCCTTATAGCCCTCTCCCCTCTGGGGAGAGGGTGGCCCGTAGGGCCGGTGAGGGGGATGGGCGTGGCGGTGCGTCCGGCAAAAGCGCAACCCCCTCACCCTAACCCTCTCCCCAGAGGGGAGAGGGGACATCGAAAGCGATTGCGCTACATCCGCACGGCGTCGGACTTGACGGCTTCCAGGTTCAGCGCGGCGGCGAGCAGAGCGCGGGTGTACTCCTCCCGCGGCTCCTCGAAGATGCGGCGGGTGGGTCCCTGCTCCACCACCTTGCCGTCCTTCATGACGATGACGTGGCTGCTGAGCGCCCGCACCACCCGCAGGTCGTGGCTGATGAAGAGGTAGGCGAGGTTGTTGCGCGCCTGGATATCGCGCAGCAGGTCGACGATCTGCGCCTGCACCGACATGTCGAGCGCGCTGGTCGGCTCGTCCAGGACGACGAATTTCGGCTTCAGCACCAGGGCGCGGGCGATGGCGATGCGCTGGCGTTGGCCGCCGGAGAACTCGTGCGGGTAGCGGTGGCGGCTGGACGGGTCGAGCCCCACCTCCTCCAGCGCCTTCGCCACCATGGCGTCGCGTTCGGCGCCGGAACCGATGCCGTGGATTGTCAGCCCCTCGCCGATGATCTGGCCGACGGACAGGCGGGGTGACAGGCTGCCGTAGGGGTCCTGGAAGACCACCTGCATCTCCCGCCGCAGCCCGCGCAGCTTCTTCGCCTGCCAGCCCTGGATGTCCTTGCCGTCGAAGCGGATCGCCCCCTCGCTGGCGTGCAGGCGCAGCAGGGCGAGGCCGAGCGTCGTCTTGCCGGACCCGGACTCGCCGACCACCCCGACCGTGTGCCCCTGCCGCACGTTGACCGACACGCCATCGACGGCGCGGACGTGGTCGACGGTGCGGCGCAGCAGGCCCTTCTTGATGGGGAACCAGACCTTGAGGTTGTCGGCGGCCATGATCTCCGGCGCGTCGGCGGGCGGGGTCAGCGGGTCGCCCTTCGGCTCCGCGGCCAGGAGCTTGCGCGTGTAAGGGGTGTTGCGGGCGGGCGAAGATGTCGGCCACCTCGGCCTGCTCGACGATCTCGCCCTGGTTCATCACGCAGACCCGGTCGGCCATCTTGCGCACCACGCCCAGATCGTGGGTGATGCAGCAGCGCCATGCCGAAGCGGCGCTGGAGGTCCTTGAGCAGCTCCAGGATCTGCGCCTGGATGGTGACGTCCAGCGCGGTGGTCGGCTCGTCGGCGATCAGCAGGTCGGGCTCGTTGGCGAGCGCCATGGCGATCATCACGCGCTGGCGCTGGCCGCCCGACAGCTCGTGCGGGTAGGCGTTCAGGCGCTTTTCCGGGTTGGGCAGCCCGACCAGCCGCAGCAGCTCCAGCGTGCGCTTGCGCGCGGCGGCGCGGGACAGGCCCTTGTGCAGGAACAGCGTCTCGTTGATCTGCCGCTCGATGCTGTGGAGCGGATTCAGCGAGGTCATCGGCTCCTGGAAGATCATGGCGATGCGGTCGCCGCGCACGTTGCGCAGCACCTTCTCCTCCGCCCCCACCAGCTCAGTACCGCGGAAGCGGATGGAGCCATGCGGGTGGCGGGCCATGGGGTAGGGGAGCAGTTGCAGGATCGACAGGGCGGTGACCGACTTGCCCGACCCGGACTCGCCGACCAGCGCCAGGGTCTCCCCCTTGGCGATGTCGAACGACACGCCCTTCACCGCGTGCATCGCCCCGCCGCCCGAGCGGAACTCGACATGGAGGTTGCGGACCTGGAGGAGATCGTCGGTCCCATTGGTCGTCATGTCGGTCATGGGCGGTTCCGCCTTCTTGGGATGGTGGTCGTGGGGGGCATCATTCCGCAGCCTTCTGCGCCACCGCGCCCGCCTCGTTGGCGGTTCCGGTGGCGGTGGAGAGCTGGCCGATGGTCTTGCGCGGATCGAAGGCGTCGCGCACCGCCTCGCCGATGAAGATCAGCAGGCTCAGCATGATCGCCAGCACGAAGAAGGCGGTCAGCCCCAGCCAGGGCGCCTGGAGGTTTGCCTTGCCCTGGGCCAGCAGTTCGCCCAGCGAGGGGGAGCCGGGGGGCAGGCCGAAGCCCAGGAAGTCGAGCGCCGTCAGGGTGGTGATCGAGCCGTTCAGGATGAAGGGCAGGAAGGTCAGCGTCGCCACCATCGCGTTGGGCAGCACGTGGCGCACCATGATCGTCGCGTCGGTGGCGCCCAACGCGCGGGCGGCGCGCACATAGTCGAAGTTGCGCGCCCGCAGGAACTCCGCCCGCACCACATGGACCAGCGAGGTCCAGGAGAACAGCAGCAGCAGCCCGAGAAGCCACCAGAAGTTCGGCGTCACCACGCTGGACAGGATGATGAGCAGGAACAGGGTGGGCAGGCCCTGCCAGATCTCGATGAAGCGCTGGAACAGCAGGTCGGTGATGCCGCCGAAATAGCCCTGGACCGCCCCCGCCATGATGCCGACGACCGAGGAGAAGGCGGTCAGTACCAGCCCGAACAACACGGAGATGCGGAAGCCGTAGATCAGCCGCGCCGTCACGTCGCGCCCCTGGTCGTCGGTGCCCAGCCAGTTGTCGGCGGACGGCGGGGCCGGGGCGGGGACCGGCAGATTGTAGTTGATGGTGCGGTAGCCGTAGGGGATCAACGGCCAGACGATCCAGCCCTTCTCCTCGATCAGCTGGCGGACATAGGGGTCGCGGTAGTCGGTCTCCGTCTCGAACTCGCCGCCGAAGGTGGTCTCCGGATAGGCGGTGAAGACGGGCCAATAGAGCGCGTTGTCGTATTTGATGAGCAACGGGCGGTCGTTGGCGATGAACTCCGCGCCCAGCGACAGGGTGAACAGCACCAGGAAGATCCAGAAGGACCAGAAGCCCCCCGCCGGTTCGCCCGGAAATTCGCCAGCCGCCGCCGGGTGAGGGGCGTGACGCGGAAGCCGAGGAAACGGTCGCCGGTCATGGGCGGTCCCCCCGACGGGCATTTGCCCTCTCCCCTCTGGGGAGAGGGGAGGGTGAGGGGGTTGCGCGTGGCGGTGCGTACGGCAAATGCGCACCCCCCCTCACCCCAACCCTCTCCCCAGAGGGGAGAGGGAGCATGCGTCGAAAGCGCAAAGCTTCCCATCACACCCTCCGCGCTTCGAAGTCGATGCGGGGATCGACGGCGACATAGGTCACGTCGCCGACGAGGTTCATGATGAGCCCCAGCAGCGTGAAGAAATAGAGCGTGCCGAACATCACCGGATAGTCGCGGTTGATCGCCGCCTCGAAGCCCAGCAGCCCCAGCCCGTCCAGCGAGAAGATCACCTCGATCAGCAACGCGCCGGTGAACAGGATGCCGATGAAGGCGCCGGGGAAGCCGGCGATGACGATCAGCATGGCGTTGCGGAAGATGTGGCCGTAGAGCACCCGCCGCTCCGCCAGCCCCTTGGCGCGGGCGGTGACGACATACTGCTTGTTGATCTCCTCCAGGAAGGAGTTCTTGGTCAGCATGGTCAGCCCGGCGAAGCCGCCGATCACCATCGACAGCACCGGCAGAACCATGTGCCACATGTAGTCGAGGATCTGTTGCCACCAGGGCAGGCTCGCCCAATTGTCCGATACCAGCCCCCTCAGCGGGAACAGGTCGAAATAGCGCCCGCCGGCGAAGACGACGATCAGCAGCACGGCGAACAGGAAGCTGGGGATGGCGTAGCCGACGATGACCACGCCGGAGGTCCAGACGTCGAAGGGCTGGCCGTCGCGCACCGCCTTGGCGATGCCCAGCGGGATCGACACCAGATAGACGATCAGCGTCGTCCAGATGCCCAGCGAGATCGACACCGGCATCTTCTCGATCACCAGATCGACGACGCTGCGGTCGCGGAAGTAGCTCTTGCCGAAGTCGAACATCAGGTAATTCGACATCATGTGGATGAAGCGCTCGTGCAGCGGCTTGTCGAAGCCGAACTCCTTCTCGAGCTGCTTGATGAATTCCGGGTCCAGCCCCTGGGCGCCGCGGTAGCGGCTGCCGGTGTCGCCGCCCTGGGCCTGCTGCGCCGCCGGGCCGCCGGTCTCGCCGCCGCCGGTGCCGCCGATGCGGGCGGTCGCCTCCACCGCGGTGCCCTGGACGCGGGCGATCATTTGCTCGATGGGACCGCCGGGGGCGATCTGCACGATCAGGAAGTTGATGACCATGATCCCGAACAGGGTCGGGATGATCAGCAGCAGACGGCGGATGATGTAGGCCAGCATCGCGCGGGTTCGCCTTTCCTAGTCCAACCGTCTCAGGGAGCCGCGCGGCGGGCCGTATTGGCGAGCTTCGCGTTCTTGTCGGGATCGACCCACCAGGTGTCGGTGAAGGCCAAGCCGTATTTGGGCGCAACCGCCGGATGGGAGAAACGGTTCCAATAGGCGACGCGCCGCACGTCGTCGTGCCATTGCGGGATGACGTACCAGCCCCACAGCAGCACGCGGTCGAGCGCGCGGGTCGCCGTGATCAGGCTCTCGCGGTCGGGGGCCTGGATCACCCGGTCGATCAGCGCGTCCACCACCGGGTCCTTGATGCCGGCCAGATTGCGGCTGCCCGGCTGGTCGGCGCGGGCCGCCTGCCAGTAGTCGCGCTGCTCGTTGCCAGGCGAGGTCGATTGCAGGATGCGCTGGATGACCATGTCGAAATCGTAGCGGTCGATCCGGTTCTGGTACTGGGCGGTGTCCACCACGCGGATGGCCGCCTCGATCCCGGCGCGCTCCAGGTTGCGGACGAAGGGCTGGACGATGCGGTCCATGTCCGGCTGCACCAGCAGGATCTCGAAGCGCATCGGCTTGCCGGTCTTCGCGTTGAGCAGCTTGTTGCCCTTCAACTCCCACCCGGCCTCCTTGAGCAAGGACAGCGCCGTGCGCAGGTTCGGGCGGATGTTGCCGGACCCGTCGGTCTGTGGCGGCTCGAAGGGCTTGGTGAAGACCTCCTCCGGCACCTTGCCGCGGAAGGGCTCCAGCAGTTTCAACTCCTCCGGCGAGGGCAGGCCGGTGGAGGCCAGTTCGGAGTTGGAGAAGAAGCTCTTGGTGCGCTGGAACAACCCGTAGGACAGGTTCGCCCGCGTCCATTCGTAGTCGAACAGGTAATTCAGCGCCTCGCGCACCTTGCGGTCGGCGAAGACCGGGCGGCGGCTGTTGAAGACGAAGGCCTGCATGCCCTGCGGGTCCTGGTGCCTGATCTCCTCGCGGACGATGTGGCCGTCGCGGACCGCGGGCACGTCGTACCCGGTCACCCAGTTCTTCGACGAATGCTCCACCCGGAAATCGATGGCCCCGGCTTTGAAGGCTTCGAACACCACGTCGAGGTCGCGGTAATAGTCGAAGCGGATGCGGTCGAAGTTGTAGCGCCCGCGGTTGACCGGCAGGTCCTTGGCCCACCAGTCCGTCACCCGCTCGAAGACGAGGGAGCGGCCGGGCTGCACCTCGACGATCCGGTAGGGGCCGCTGCCGACGATGGGGTCCAGCGTGGTGCTGGCGAAGTCGCGCACCCCGGAGCCGTTTCCTTCGAACACATGCTTCGGCAGCACCGGCAACTGGCCCATGATGACCGGCAGCTCGGGGTTGCCGCCGTCCCGGAAGGTGAAGGTGACCGCGCGCTCGCCCGTCTTCTCGGCCTTCACCACGTCGGCGTAGTAGGTGCGGTAGAGCGGGTGGCCCTTGTCGCGCAGCGTCTCGAAGCTCCACACCACGTCCTCGGCGGTCACCGGGGCGCCGTCGTGGAAGCGCGCCTGCGGGCGCAGCGTGAAGCGCACCCAGCTCCGGTCCTCGGCGACGGTGATGGTCTCGGCGAGCAGCCCGTAGCGGGTCAGCACCTCGTCCCCGCTCTCCACCGTCAGCGTGTCGAAGGGCAGGCTGGCCCCGGCGGCGGTCGACCCGCGCAAGATGAAGGGGTTCAGGCTGTCGAAGCTGCCGTAAGTCGCCAGCTTGATTTCGCCGCCTTTGGGGGCGTCGGGGTTGACATAGTCGAAGTGCTGGAAATCCGGCCCGTATTTGGGCGTCCCATGGGCCGTGACGGCGTGCCCCGCGGTTTCCGGGCTGGTCTGCGCGCAGGCCGTGGCGAAGGGTTCCGCCAGATACAGGCACATGACCGCGGCCAGGATCGCTTTACCGGTCTTCCTCATGCCCCTCTCGGTCCTTTTTGTTTCCGGTAAGGTAGGGTCTCCCTTGTGGCACAATCAAGGCGGAGCCTCGGCTTTAAGGGGCTAAACAGGCGATCAGGGCTTCACCCACCACGCCTCGGGGAAGCCGCTGTTGCGGAAGCCCAGATCGTATTTCGGCGTCTTCTCCGGGAAGCCGAGCGTCGTCCGGTGGGCGATCCAGTTGTCCGGGTTGTACCAGTGCGGCACCATGTAGAAGCCCCACAGCAGCACACGGTCGAGCGCGCGGGTCGCCGCCTGGACCGACGCCAGATCCTTCGCCGCCAGCGCCTTTTCGATCATCGCGTCGGCCGCCGGTTCCTTGATGCCGGCGTAGTTGGCCGATCCCCGGACGTCCGCGGCGGCGGAGCCGAAATAGCTGCGCAGTTCGGTTCCCGGCGGGGTGAAGAAGTTGAAGTTCGCCACCACCACGTCGAAGTCGAACTCGTCGGTGCGCGCCTGGAACTGGGCGGTATCGACCACCCGCAGGACCGCGTCGATGCCCGCCTTGCGCAGCGCCTCCACATAGGGCTGGATCACGCGGGTCAGCGCGCCGGTGCCGTCGAGGAACTCGATGCTCAGCACCTCGCCGGTCCTGGCGCTGGTCATCCGGCCGTTCTTCAGCTCCCACCCGGCCTCGCGGAACAGGCGCATGGCCTCGCGCAGGTTGTTGCGGTTGTTGCCGCTGCCGTCGGTCTTCGGCGGCTCGAAGGGGGTGGTGAAGACCCGCTCTGGCAATTGGGCGCGGAATGGCTCCAGCAGGGCCAGCTCCTCCGGCGTCGGCGGCCCCTTGGCGCCGAAGTCGGAGTTGGGGAAGTTGGAGGTGGTGCGGAGATACTGACCGTACAGGATGTTCTTCTGAATCCATTCGAAGTCGAACAGATAGCCCAGCGCCTCGCGCACCCGCGGGTCGGCGAACTTGGCGCGGCGGGTGTTCAAGCGGAAGCCCTGGGCGCCCAGCGGCAGGTCGCTCTTCACCTCCACGCGGTTCACCCGGCCGTCCTTTGCCGCGGGGAAGTCGTAGCCGGTGGTCCAGCGCTGCGCCCGATGCTCGGTGCGGAAGTCGTAGGCGCCGGCCTTGAAGGCCTCGAACATCACGTCGTCGTCGCGGTAGTAATCGACCTTGACCGTGTCGAAGTTGTAGAAGCCGCGCGCCGTCGGCAGGTCGCGGCCCCACCAGTCAGCCACCCGCTCGTAGGTGATGGAGCGGCCCGGATCGACGGCCTTGATGCGGTAGGGGCCGCTGCCCAGCACCGGCTCCAACGTCGTCTTGGAGATGTCACGTCCGTTGGCGGTCCACCAGTGCTCGGGCTGGGGGGCGATGCTGGTGGCGAAGTCGATGATCGGCTTCATCTCCCCGGTGGTCTTCAGGGTGATCTTCAGCCGGTGCTCGTCCAGCGCCTCCACCGCGGCGACGCGGTCGAGGAAGGATTTCAGGAAGGGGTTGCCGTGCGCCTGGATGGAGTCCCAGGCGAAGACCACGTCGCCGGCGGTGACCGGCACGCCGTCGTGCCAGCGCGCCTCCCGGCGCAGGTGGAAGACGGCCCAGCCCTTGTCGTCGGGCAATTCCACCGACCCCGCCAGCGACCCGTAGGCCGCGTCCATCTCCCAGCCGGAGCCGACCATCAGCGAATCGGCGATCAGCCCCAGCGTGCGCGGGGTGACGCCGCGCAGGATGATCGGGTTCAGGCTGTCGAAGCTGCCCTGCGCAGCCAGGGTGATCTGTCCGCCCTTGGGGGCCTCCGGGTTGGCGTGCGGGAAATGGGCGAAGCCCGGCTTGAACTCCGGCTCGCCGAACTGCTTCAGGGCGGAGACGGTGACTGTCTGCGCCTGGGTCCCGTTCGCCTGGATTGGCGCCGTCAGCGCAAGGAGAGCCAAGAAAGCGGTCGTCCGGGCGGCAGCGAGAGCTCGGCGCATCGTCGGTCCTGATGTGGTTGGGCCTGAGATGATAAGGCGGATCAGCCCTAGCATGTACGCGCCTTGCGGCGCGTCAAGTCCGCGTACGCAACGGTATCTTACGCCCGTCCGCTGGCGCAGGCCCGTCCGGGGGCGCAAAAAAAAGGCGGAAATGCGGCAAGCCCGACGAGGTGGTGACATGTCGATGTTCCGGCGCACGAGCGCGGAGTTTCTCGGCACCTTCTGGCTGGTTTTCGGTGGCTGCGGCAGCGCCGTGCTGTCCGCCGCCTTCCCGGAGGTCGGGATCGGGCTGACCGGCGTGTCCCTGGCCTTCGGGCTGACGGTGCTGACCATGGCCTATTCGGTCGGCCACATCTCCGGCTGCCACCTGAACCCGGCGGTCACGGTGGGGCTGTGGGCGGGCGGGCGCTTTCCGGCCAAGGACATCCTGCCCTACGTCATCGCGCAGGTGGTCGGCGCCTTCCTGGCGGCGCTGGTGCTGTACGTCATCGCCACCGGCAAGGCCGACTGGTCGCTGGCCGCCAAGGGGCTGGCCGCCAACGGGTACGGGGAGCATTCTCCGGGCGCGTACAACCTCACCTCCGGCCTGTTGATCGAGGTGGTGCTGACCTTCATGTTCCTGATCGTGATCCTGGGCTCCACCGACCGGCGGGCGCCCGCGGGCTTCGCGCCGCTGGCCATCGGTCTGGCGCTGACGCTGATCCATCTCATCAGCATCCCGGTCACCAACACCTCGGTGAACCCGGCGCGCAGCACGGGGCCGGCTCTGGTCGTCGGCGGCTGGGCGCTGCAGCAGCTGTGGGCCTTCTGGGTGGCGCCACTGGTCGGCGGATTGCTCGGCGGGCTGGCCTACCGCGCGCTGGCCGAGGAGATGCCGCCAAAACCGGCCATCACCGGCGAGGCCCGGCCATCTACCTAAGTCCTTTCTGACCCTTTCCCTTCGGGTCCCTCCCGACTCAGCGGACCGTGCCCCTCCGGCGCGGTCCGTTTTTTATGGGAATGTTCGCCCCCACCCGGCCCCATCCGGTGGAAGTCACGGCCTTGTCGCGGGAACTTCGCGGGCGTCAACGGTTATTCTGAGCACCCGTTGACGCACAGGGAGTATATCATGCGGCAGTTCGACCCCGATTCCAACCCGATGACCGACGAGGATTACGGCATCGTCCTTGGCCTGTTCATCGGCATCTACCTGGGGCTGCTGGCCGTCTCGCTGCTGCCCTGACCGGCGCGGGCCTTCTTCCAGTGGTCGGCCATGCGCTCCATGAGCTGACGGTAGCGGCGGTCGGACCGCATCATCCGGCGCACCGCCTTGCCGTTGCGCGGGTCGGCCAGCATCCATTCCTCCGCGGCCATCTGGTGCTCCGGGTGGATGGACAGCATGTAGATCGCCGCCTGCTCCGGCTGCGTCACAGCCTCCTCCTTCAGCCCCTCCAGGATCGCGCCGACATAGAGCGGCAGGACGTTGCGGAAGTCCTCCGGTCCGGTGCCGTCCTGGCTGGAGACGTCGTCTCCAGCGCCCATCAGGGCGCGGCGCTCCTCCGCCGGCAGGGCGAAGAAGGCGTCCAGCCCCAGCAGCAGGTCGCAGACCGTCTTCTTGCGGACCATCCAGTTCGCCCCGCCCGACACCCGGCCGGCCAGCGAGTGCAGGAAGGGGCGCAGCTTCTCCGGCGAGGTCTCGAAGACGGAGCGGGCGGGGGTGGCTATGGTGGCCATGGGCGTGGTCCTCCTGTCTCAGCCGGCCAGGGCGGCCAGCGTCTCGCGGTGGGTGCGGGCGTCGCCCGCGGCGACCACGCGCCCGCTGGAGGTGGCGTCGAGCGGCCGGCCGTCCCAATCGGTCATCAGCCCGCCGGCCCCGGTTACCACCGGCACCAGCGCCGCGAAGTCGTACAGTTTCAGCCCCGATTCGACGACGAGGTCGTAATAGCCCGCCGCCAGCAGGCCGTAGCTGTAGCAGTCGCCGCCATAGACGGACACCTTGGCCGCTTCCGCCACCCGGCGGAAGGCGTCCTGGTCCGCTCCGGGGAACAGGTCGGGCGAGGTGGTCCCCAGGGTCGCCGCGGCCAGCCCCCCGGCGCAGGCGCGCACGTGGGCCGGCTGGCCGTTGAACAGGGTCGGGCGCCCCTCGACGCCCAGCCAGCGGTCCCGGACGATGGGCTGGTCGATGACCCCCAGGACCGGGCGGCCGCGGTGCAGCAGGGCGATCAACGTGCCGAAGATCGGGCGGCCGGTGATGAAGGACTTGGTGCCGTCGATGGGGTCGATCACCCACACCCATTCGGCGTCCAGGTTCTTGGTCCCGAACTCCTCGCCATAGATGCCGTCGTCGGGGCGTTCGGCCTCGATGATGGCGCGGATGGTCCGCTCCGCCTCGCGGTCGGCGATGGTGACGGGGGAGGCGTCGGCCTTGTCGTCGACCGCCACCGGCGTGCGGAAATACTGGCGGATGACCGGGCCGGAGGCGTCGGCCAGACGCTCCGCCAGGGTCACCAGGGGGGTGGGGCAGGGTTCGGTCATGGTCGCTCCGCCGGATCGCGCGTGGTGGGAAGAGGGCGGCATCCTAATCGGGCGTTCCGTCGGCGCAAACCATCAATGAAGGAGGAGGGTTGCGCGGGACGCCGCTTCCCCGTTCCGCGGGCTTGTGGCAGCCTCTTCGCCATGCACGACCGCTCCTCCCCACCCGACCGCCCGAACGCCTACGCTGGCATCCCGCTTGACCGAGCCGCGGTGCGCCGCAAGGACAAGGACTGGCTGAGAGACGCCTGGGCCTCGCCGAACGCGCGCCTGCTGCCCGTGGCGAAATCGCGCAACTTCGTGACCGGCGACGCCGACTCGGCTCGCGCGGTCGCGGTCGCTTGCGGTGGTGACTGGGGGGTGGAGCCGGTGTTCCTCGGCCTGCTCGATGGCGTGCCGCACTTCACCGTGGACCTGACCGGTCTGGAAGCGCCGGAGGAGCATCCGGCCCTGGCCGGGCTCGGCCGCTTCGAGGACCTGCGCGCCGTGGGGCCGGTGATGGAGGCGACGGAGGCCGGGATGTGCGCCTACGCCCGCGGCATCACCTGGTGGAACGCCCGGCACCGCTTCTGCGGAGTCTGCGGCTCCGTCGCGGCGGGTGCCGAGGGCGGGCATGTGCGCGTCTGCACCAACCCGGACTGCGCCACCCACCATTTCCCACGCACCGACCCGGCGGTGATCATGCTGGTCCATGACGGAGCCGGGCGGATGGTGCTGGGCCGCAACTCCCGCTTCCCGCCGGGCATGCATTCGGTGCTTGCCGGCTTCGTCGAGCCGGGCGAAAGCCTGGAGGACAGCGTGAGGCGCGAGGTGCTGGAGGAGGTGGGGCTGGAGGTCACCGACATCCGCTACCACTCGTCCCAGCCCTGGCCCTTCCCGTCCTCGCTGATGCTGGGCTTCAGCGCGCGGGCGGTGACGCTGGACATCCAGACGGACCTGGAGGAGCTGGAGACGGCCCATTGGTTCGACCGCGAGTTTCTGCGGACCTTCACCCCCAGCGAGGAATTCCGTCTCGCCCGCCCCGACAGCATCGCCCGCCGCCTGATCGACGAGTGGATCGCCGAGGGGGAGTGAGGGCGTCGCATCGCGTGCCCCCTCGGTCATTGCCCCCTCCCTAACCCTCCCCCGCTGCGCAGGGGAGGGAAGGGGCCCGCGGCGAAGCCGTAGGAAGGGTGGGAGCAAGCGCCGCTCGCCCCTTTCCTCAATCCTCGCCGATGCGCTGGCTTTCCTGATAGCGGAAGGGGTTGGCGGGGTAGACGCCCAGGATCTTCACCTCGCCGGCGCGGGCGAAGAAGGCCAGCTCCTCCAGCGCCAGACGCAGGGAGCGCTCTTCCGGATGGCCCTCCACGTCGGCGTAGAACTGGGTCTGGGTGAAATGCCCGCCGACCATGTAGCTTTCCAGCTTCGTCATGTTGATGCCGTTGGTGGCGAAGCCGCCCAGCGCCTTGTAGAGGGCCGCCGGCACGCTGCGCACGCGGAAGACGAAGGTGGTGATGATCTTGGCCCCGGTCCCTTCGGTGGGCAGCGGCGGGGTCTTCGGCTCGCGGGACAGGATCAGGAAGCGGGTGGTGTTGTGTTCCGCGTCCTCGATGCCGCCCTTCAGGATGTCCAGGCCGTAGATCTCCGCCGCCAGCGAGGAGGCGATGGCGGCGTGCTGCGGGTCGCCCAGCTTGGCGATCTCGGCGGCGGCGCCCGCGGTGTCGGCGTGGGAGATCGCCGTCAGCCCCAGCTCCCGCGTCATGTTGCGGCACTGGGACAGCGCCTGGATGTGGCTGCGCACCGTCTTCAGCCCGGCCAGCGTCGCGCCCTTCGGGGCGAGGAGCTGGTGGTTCACCCGCTGGAAATGCTCGCCGATGATGTGCAGGCCGCCTTCGGGCAGCAGATGGTGGTTGTCGGCCACGCGCCCGGCGATGGAGTTCTCCACCGGGATCATGGCGAGCGCCGCGCGCCCCTCGCGCACCGCGGCGAAGGCGTCCTCGAACGTGGCGCAGGGCAGCGTCGTCATGTCCGGAAAGACCGTCCGGCAGGACAGGTCCGAATAGGCGCCGGGCAGGCCCTGGAAGGCGATCACGTTCGAGGTCGTCATCGGGAGGTCTTCTTTTAAAGGGAAGTGCGCTTGGCGAGGATCGCGCGGGCGCGCTCCAGGTCGGCGGGAGTATCGACGCCGAGCGGAACCGCGTCAACGACGGCGGCGTCGATGCGCATCCCGAAGGCCAGCGCGCGGAGCTGCTCCAGCCGCTCACGCTGCTCCAGCGCCGAGGGCGGCAGGCGGACGTAGCGCTCCAGCGCGGCGCGGCGGTAGGCGTACAGCCCGATGTGGTGGAACAGCGGCCCGTCGCCCCAGGGCGCGGTGGCGCGGCTGAAATAGAGGGCGCGGCCCCGCCGGGCGCCGGGCGGCAGCTCCAGGATGGCCTTGACCACGTTGGGGTCGGTGCGCTCCTCCTCCCGCGTGATCTCGACCACCAGCGTGGCGATGTCGACCTGCGGGTCGGACAGCGGAGCGAAGGCGGCGCGCACCACGGCGGGCTCGATGGTCGGCAGGTCGCCCTGCACGTTCACCACCGCGTCGTACTTCCCCTCCGGGTCGAGCAGGCTGACCGCCTCGAAGATGCGGTCGGAGCCCGAGGGATGGTCGGGCCGGGTCAGCACGGCGGTGCCGCCCGCCGCCTCCACCGCCGCGGCGATCTCCGGCTCGGCGCAGGCGACCACCACCGGGCCGATCTCCGCCTCCATGGCGCGGCGCCACACTTGCACGATCATCGGCGCGCCGCCGATTTCGGCCAGCGGCTTCCCCGGCAGGCGGGTGGAGGCCATGCGGGCGGGAATCACGACGATTGGATTTGAGGGCGGCGGGTTCGCTGTGCCCTGGATGTCTGCGCCGGCGTTCATGTCGGCGTTCATGATGGAACGGCCCCCTGTCGCTTCGGAAAGGTGGCGCGGGTGAACCATGGATCGCCCTTTGCGTCAAGCGGCGTCACTCCAATATTCAGGTGGCCAACAGTCGGAGAACCGATATTCCTGTGGCAAGGGAGGGGGCCGAAGCGGTGACAAGCCGCCGCGGTCACGCTATCGTGCGGCGGAGAACCAGCCAGCCCTTGGCGACGGACCCGCGGCACGACAAAAAAGGGGACAAAGACGTTATGAGCATGGAGTGGAACAAGATTTTCGGCGCCGTGCTGCTGGCGGGTCTGATCGCCATGCTGGCCGGCTTCGCCGCGGAAGTTCTGGTGCACCCGAAGACGCCTGAGAAACCCGCCTATGTGGTGGCCATGCCGGAGGGCGCCGCTCCGGCCCCCAGCGGTGGCGCCGCCCCGTCCGGCCCGGCCGAGATCGCCCCGCTGCTCGCCAAGGCCGATGCCGCCGCTGGCCAATCCGCGGCCAAGGCCTGCGCCGCCTGCCACAGCTTCGACAAGGGGGGGGCGAACAAGGTCGGCCCGAACCTCTACGGCATCGTCGGCGCCCCGCACGGCCATCTGGACGGCTTCGCCTATTCCGACGCGATCAAGGGCAAGGCCGGCCCCTGGAACTACGACGAGTTGAACCACTTCCTCTACGACCCGAAGGCCTACGCGCCGGGCACCAAGATGACCTTCGCCGGCGTGAAGAAGGACCAGGAGCGGGCGAACATCATCGCCTATCTGCGATCCCTGTCCGACAGCCCGGCGCCGCTGCCGCAGTAACCTGCGGCGGTCCCATCCGGGAAACAGGCAAAAGCCCCGCGTTCCATCGGACGCGGGGCTTTTTCGTTCTCCCTCAAACGGAACGCCGGCAGATTGGCCTTGCATATGATGGTCCTATCGCCGATATAAGGCGCGGGAGGCTGGCGGCGGACGAGTCCCTCGCCAACCCGGTCAGGTCCGGAAGGAAGCAGCCGTAACGAGTTTCGGCTCGGGTCGTTCGTCCAGTCTCCCACCCTTCCCCATAAATTCCTGCAGCGAATTGAAACGGCGACAGCCCCGTGCCGTGACGCTATTCTGCGCTCCGTCGTGAAGCCGATTACCGGGCCAGCCGCGTGACCGATACCACCGTTGCCGATATGTCCTCTTCCGTTTCCGGGACGTCCGGGGGCCTTGCCTACCGGGTGCTGGCGCGGAAATACCGTCCGAAGAGCTTTGCCGAGCTGATCGGGCAGGACGCGCTCGTCCGCACCCTGACCAACGCCATCCATTCGGGCCGCATCGCCCAGGCATTCATGCTGACCGGCGTGCGCGGGGTGGGCAAGACGACCACCGCCCGCATCATCGCCCGCGCGCTGAACTGCACCGGGCCGGACGGCACCGGCGGGCCGACGGTGACGCCCTGCGGCGTCTGCGACAACTGCCGCGCCATCGCCGAGGACCGCCACGTCGACGTGATGGAGATGGACGCCGCCAGCCACACCGGCGTGGACGACATCCGCGAGATCATCGACGGCGTGCGCTACGCCCCCGTCTCGGCGCGCTACAAGCTCTACATCATCGACGAAGTCCACATGCTCTCCAAGAGCGCGTTCAACGCGCTTTTGAAGACGCTGGAGGAACCGCCGGCCCATGTGAAGTTCGTCTTCGCCACCACCGAAATCCGCAAGGTGCCGGTGACGGTGCTCTCGCGCTGCCAGCGCTTCGACCTGCGGCGCGTCGACGCCCAGGTGCTGAAGGAGCATTTCACCCGCATCACAGGGCTGGAAGGGGCGGGAATCGAGCCGGACGCCGCCGCGCTGATCGCGCGCGCCGCCGACGGGTCGGTGCGCGACGGATTGTCGCTGCTCGACCAGGCCATCGCGCTGGCCGTCGGCACGGTGACCGCGCAGCAGGTGCGCGACATGCTGGGGCTGGCCGACCGCAGCAAGGTGATCGACCTGTTCGAGGCCGCCGTCTCGGCCAAGCCGGCGGAGGCGATGGACCTGCTGTCCGACCTGCACCGCGTCGGCGCCGATCCGGTGGTGATCCTCCAGGACCTTCTCGACCTCGTGCACAATCTGACGCGGCTGAAGGTCGTGCCGGACAGCGCCAACGATCCCGGCCTGCCGGAGGCGGAGCGCACCCGCGGCGCCGCCCTGTCGGCAAAGCTCGGCATGCCGGCGCTGACCCGCGCGTGGCAGCTCCTGCTGAAGGGGCTGGGCGAGGTGCAGGCGGCCCCGGTGCCGCAGCAGGCCCTGGAGATGGTCATCGTGCGGCTGTCCTACGCCGCCGATATGCCGACTCCGGGCGATCTGATCCGCCAGTTCCAGAATTTGCAAAATGGCGGCGGGCAGGGTGGCCAGGGTGGCGGTGGCGCCCCGCGTGGCCCCGGTGGCGGGCCGGTGGCGGTTGGCGGCTCCGCCGTGCGCGCCGTTGCCCAGGCCCAGCCGAGCCCGCAGCCGTCTCCCCGGCCCGTGCAGACCGTCGCCGTGGCGGACGAGGAGCGCGTGGCGATGCCCCGCGACTTCCGCACGCTGGTCCAGGTCTTCGCGGAGAAGCGCGAGGGCGCGCTCTACGGCCATCTGACCGGCAGCGTCCATCTGGTGCGCCTGGAGCCGGGGCGGCTGGAGCTGCGCCTGACGACCCTGGCCCCGTCGACCCTGCCAAATCGCGTCGGCCAGCTGTTGACGGAATGGACCGGCCAGCGCTGGGTCGTCATCGTCTCGGACGCGCCGGGCGAGCCGACGCTGATCCAGCAGGAGCAGGCCGCCCAGAGACGCGCGTTGGAGGAGGCGGAGGCGCATCCGGTGGTGCGCGCCGTTCTGGACGCCTTCCCCGGCGCGAAGATCACCGATGTCCGCGACCTCAAGGCGGCGGTCGAGGCCGAGCCCCAGGTTGCGGATGACGGGGAGAATCCCGACCTTATGGTCATGCAGCAGGACGACGGGGTTTATTACCCGCTCGACGATGAAGGAGATTTCTGACCCATGAAGAACCTCGGCCAGATGATGAAGCAGGCCCAGCAGATGCAGGCCAAGATGCAGGAGATGCAGGCCCGCCTGGGCGAGGTCGAGATGACCGGCCAGTCGGGCGCCGGCATGGTCAACGTGACGGTGAACGGCAAGGGCGAGATGAAGAAGATCAAGCTCGACAAGTCGATTGTCGATCCGGAGGACATCGAGGTCCTGGAGGACCTGATCATCGCCGCCTTCAACGACGCCAAGGCCAAGGTGGAGCAGCACGTCGCCAACGAGACCCAGAACCTGATGGGCGGGATGAAGCTGCCGCCGGGCATGAAGCTGCCGTTCTAAGCGTTGAAAGGCCGGGCCGCAGGGTCGGCCCGACCACCCATTGACGAACGAAGCCGTGAATGATCGGACCTGAAATCGAGCGCCTGATCCAGCTCCTGTCCAAGCTGCCGGGGCTGGGGCCGCGGTCGGCGCGGCGGGCGGCGCTGCACCTGATGAAGCGCCGCGACAGCCTGCTGGTGCCGCTGTCCGAATCCATGGCGCTTGCGGCGGAGGCCATCCGCAACTGCTCGGTCTGCGGCAACCTCGACAGTCGCGACCCCTGCTCCGTCTGTTCCGACCACAGCCGCGACCGCTCGACCATCTGCGTGGTGGAGGATGCCGGCGACCTCTGGGCGCTGGAGCGCACGCGCGCCTTCCACGGCACCTACCATGTGCTGGGCGGCACGCTGTCGGCCTTGCAGGGGGTGGGGCCGGACGATTTGAACATCCCGTCCCTGGTGGAGCGCGCGAAGGACCCGGCGGTGACCGAGGTCATCCTGGCGCTTAACGCCACGGTGGATGGGCAGACCACCGCCCATGTGGTGACCGACCGCCTGTCCGGCAGCGGGGTTTCCGTGTCCCGTCTGGCCCACGGCGTGCCGGTGGGCGGGGAACTGGATTACTTGGACGACGGGACGCTGACCGCGGCGTTGAAGGCGCGGCGGCCTTTGTAGGAACGTGTTTGTGAGGGGAGGTCTTGCCCCCTCCCTGCCCCTCCCCCGCTTCGCAGGGGAGGGGATAAAGCTCCCTCCCCTGCGAAGCGGGGGAGGGAAGGGGCCCGCGCAGCGGGAAGGGTGGGGGCCCGCCTCAACCACCCACCCAATTCCCCCAAACTCTTACTTCTTCTTCAGCGCGGCGACGCCCGGCAGCTCCTTGCCTTCCAGCCACTCCAGGAAGGCGCCGCCGGCGGCGGAGATGTAGGTGAACTTCTCGTCCACGCCGGCGTGGGCCAGCGCCGACACGGTGTCGCCGCCGCCCGCCACCGACAGCAGGCCGCCTTCCGACGTGCGCTCGGCGACGAGGCCGGCGACGGCGTTGGTGCCGCCGTCGAAGGGCTGGATCTCGAAGGCGCCCAGCGGGCCGTTCCACACCACCGTCTTCGCACCCTGGAGCTTCAGGCCGAGGAACTCGACCGTCTTCGGGCCGACGTCGAGCGCCATCTCGTCGGCGCCGATGCCGTCCGCCGGGACGGCGCGGTTGGCCGCACCGGCCTTGAACTCCTTGGCGACGATAAAGTCCTTCGGCAGCAGAAGCTCGCAATTGGCGGCCTTGGCGGTCTCCATGATGGCGCGGGCCTGATCGGCCATGTCCTTCTCGCAGAGCGAGGCGCCGACATCCACGCCCTGGGCATAGAGGAAGGTGTTCGCCATGCCGCCGCCCAGCGCCAGCATGTCGACCTTCTTCACGAGGTTGCCGAGCAGGTCCAGCTTGGTGGAGATCTTGGCGCCGCCGACGACGGCGGCCACCGGACGCTCCGGCTTCTCCAGCGCCTTGGTCAGCGCCTCAAGCTCGGCCTGCATCAGGCGGCCCGCGGCGGCCGGCAGATGCTGGGCGACGCCTTCGGTTGAGGCGTGGGCGCGGTGCGCGGCGGAGAAGGCGTCGTTGACGTAGAGGTCGCCGAGTTCGGCGATCCGCTTGGCGAAGGCCGGATCGTTCTTTTCCTCTTCCGCGTGGAAGCGGGTGTTCTCCAGCAGCACGATGGCGCCCGGCTGGACGCCGTCGATGGCGGCCTTGGCCTTCTCGCCGACGCAATCCTCGCCGAAGGCGACGGTCTGGCCGACGGCGGCGCTCAGCGCGTCCAGCACGTTGCGCAGCGAGTTCTTGGCGTCCGGGCCGTTCTTCGGGCGGCCGAAGTGCGACAGAACCACGACCTTCGCACCCTTCTTCGCCAGCTCGGTCAGAGTCGGCGCCAGACGGTCGATGCGGGTCGTGTCGGAGACCTTGCCGTCCTGCATCGGGACGTTGAGGTCGGCACGCACCAGCACCGTCTTGCCGTTCACGTCGAGGTCGTCGATGGTGTTGAACTCGGTCATGGCTGCTGTTTCCCACGGGTTGAACTTTTGCCGGGCAATCCAGCACAGGGGCGCCCGCTTTGCAACGGCCCGCGTGGGCGACCGGTTGCCCCATGCGGCGAATGGACCGGGCTCTGGGCGGGCGGGACCGCCGATCCCATTTCTATCCCCATGAACAGGATCATCCCGCCGTCCTCCGCCCGGCCGGTCCCCCGGCTGGCCCCCCGGCTGGCTTACGCGGCCAGCCAGTCCGCCCGCGTCGCCTGGTTCCTCGGCCAGTACATGATGGCCGCGCGGATCGGCCGGCGGATCACCGGACCGCCGCGGACCACCCCTCCCGGCGGGCGTCCGGTGCCCGGCACCCGCGCGATCCTGGAGGAGCTGCGCGCCCTGCTGGCCCGCGACCTCGCCAACATCGAGGCGGGCTACTACCGCCTGCCGCACGACCTGATGCCCGACCCGCGCCGGCTGCTGGCCGACGCCGCGGCCTTCTTCCGCGACGTGCCGGAGGTGTCGCGCCGCCGCCGCGACCACGCGGCGGTCGAGGTGCGCGCCGACCCGCCGCCCGGCAGCGGGGGGCTGCCCGCCTACTACCGCCAGAACTTCCATTACCAGACCGGCGGCTACCTGACGGAGGACAGCGCCCGCCTCTACGACCATCAGGTGGAGGTGCTGTTCGGCGGCGGCGCCGACGCCATGCGCCGTCAGGTCCTGGTGCCGATCTTCGAGCATTTGAAAACGCGCCGCAGCGCGGATTGCCGCTTGCTCGACGTGGCCGCCGGGACGGGGCGCTTCCTGACCTTCGTGAAGGACAACCACCCGCGCCTGCCGGTGACCGCGCTCGACCTCTCCCCGGCCTATCTGCGCGAGGCGCGGCGCAACCTCGCCCCCTGGGCGCGCAGCAGCGCGTTGGTCCAAGCGGCGGCCGAGGCGGTCCCTCTCGCCACCGGGTCGCAGGACATCGTGACCTGCATCTACCTGTTCCACGAACTGCCGCCGAAGATCCGCGCCCAGGCCGCCGCCGAGATGGCCCGCGTGCTGAAGCCCGGCGGCATCCTTGTCTTCATGGACAGCGTGCAGTACGGCGACAACCCGATGATGGACGGGCTGATCGACCGCTTTCCGCAGTCCTTCCACGAGCCCTTCTACGCCCATTACGCCCGCGACGACCTGCCCTCCCTGTTCGCCGCTGCCGGGCTGCGCCTGCGCGAGACGTCGCTCGCCTACATGTCCAAGCTCCTGGTGTTGGAAAAGACGGACCCCTGATTGCGGGGACTGCAACAAAAGCGTCATGGTTCTGTAACTTGACCGTGGCTGGGGCCTGTGCAAAACGGGGACCCACCGGAAACGACGGGGCACGAATGGTGGTCGAAGCGGAGTCCAACCGGGAAACCGAGCTGAAGCTGGCCGTCAGGGCCGAAGACATGGCGAAGCTCCGGTCCTGCCCGACGGTCGCATCCCGCGCCAAGGGAAAAGCCGGCACCAAGACCCTGGAAAGCACCTATTACGACACCGCCGACCGGCGTCTGGCCGGGCGTCTGGTGACGTTGCGCGTGCGCAAGGTCGGCAACCAGTTCCTCCAGACCGTCAAGGGCGCGCCGGAGCGCGGCGAGCTTGGCCGGGCGGAGTGGGAGCATCCGGTCGCCGGACCGGCCCCCGACCTGTCGGCCATCGAATCGCCGGAGGCGCTGGACCTGCTGGGCTCCATCAGCGCGGCGGAGCTGCAGCCGCTCTTCACCACGTTCGTCCAGCGCACCGTGCGCGTGGTGACGACGGGCGAGGGCGAGACCGCCAGCCGCATCGAGGTCGCCTTCGACAACGGCGAGATCCGCAGCCCCGACGGCGCCTCCATCCCCGTGTCGGAGGTGGAGCTGGAGCTTCTGGAAGGCTCCGCCGCCGCCCTCTACGATCTGGCGCTGGAGCTGGCCCAGGCCGCCCCGCTGCGGCTCGACCCGCGGACCAAGGCGGAGCGCGGCTACGCTCTGGCCGACGGGACGGTGGACAAGGTGGTCAAGGCGGGCAAGCTGGAGCTTGACGCCGACACCACGGTGGAAGGCGCGCTGGCCCGCATCCTGCGCTCCTGCATCGGCCACATGCTGGCGAACGAGGCCGTCACCCTGATCGGCGAGGACGCGGAGGGCGTCCATCAGATGCGCGTGGCGCTGCGCCGCCTGCGCTCGGCGCTCGCCCTGTTCAAGCACTTCATCCCCGCCGGGTCCTACGCCTGGCTGGTCGGCGAGGTGAAGTGGCTGGGTGGCAGCCTCGGCCCGGCGCGCGACTGGGACGTCTTCCTGGCCGAGCTGCTGGAGCCGGTGAAGGAGTCCTTCCACCGCGCCGATGGCCACGGCAAGCCGCTCCAGGAAGACATCGACGCGCTCGCCGCCGCGGCGCGCGCCCGCCGCGACCGCGCCTATGAGGGGGTGCGCGAGGCCATCCGGTCCGAGCGCTACACCACCTTCCTGCTGAAGTTCGGCGCCTGGGTCGAATCGCGCGGCTGGCGCGACCAGCCGGTCAGCGAGCATTCCGCCCGGCTGTTCGACCCGGTGGAGGATCTGGCCGACCATCTGCTGTCGCGCCGTGCCAAGAAGGCCCGCCGCGCCGGCCACGGCTTCGCGAGCCTGTCGGTGACCGAGCGGCACGAGCTGCGCATCGCCCTGAAGAAGCTGCGCTACGCGGCGGAGTTCTTCCGCAGCCTTTACGACGACAAGCCGGCCCGCCGCTACATCCAGGACCTGTCCGCCTTCCAGGACGCGCTGGGCCACCTGAACGACGTGGCGACGGCGACCCGCCTGCTGCACGAGCTGCACGACGACGGCAGCCGCCCCGAGCCGGGCGAGCCGCGCGCCGCCGGCATCGTCATCGGCTGGCACGCCCGCGGCGTGGCGGAGTCCGAACCGGCGCTCCGCGACCTGTGGAAGGAGTTCGCCGACGCGAAAGCCTTCTGGTCAAAGCCCGACCGGGAGGGGTAATCTTCCCGCCCATGCGGACCATCCTCGTCGCCAACATCAAGGGCGGTTGTGGCAAGACCACGATCGCCACCCACCTCGCCGCGGCCTGCGCCGCCGCGGGTCACAGCACGGCGCTGGCCGACGTGGACCGCCAGCGCTCCTCGCTCGGCTGGCTGGCCCGCCGCCCGGCCACGGCCTCCGCCCTGGTGGGGCTGGACTGGGCGAAGGACCTGTCCGACGCGCCGAAGGGCATCCAGCGCCTCGTCATCGACGCGCCGGCCGCTCTGAAGACCAAGCAGATCGAGGATCTGGTGCGGATGGCCGACGTCGTCGTGCTGCCGGTGCTGCCCAGCGCCTTCGACGAGCAGGCGACTCAGCGTTTCCTCGGCAAGCTGGAGGAACTGAAGTCGATCGCCAAGAACCGCAAGTCGGTGGCGGTGGTCGGCAACCGCCTGCGCCCCCGCACCAAGGCGGCGGACCGGCTGGACCAGTTTCTCGGCGGGGTCGGGCACAGCGTGGTGACCCGCCTGCGCGACAGCCAGATCTACGCCGACGCCGCGGCCTCCGGCCTCAGCCTGTTCGACCTGACCGGCAAGCGCGCCGCCGAGCACCGCGCCGACTGGGAACCGCTGCTGGCCTACATCGAGAAGGCGTGAGTCACCCCCGCCCGACCGGAATGGCGACGGCGAAGCGGGTTCCCGGATCGAGGCGTTCGGCGTCCACCGTGGCGTTGATCTGCCGGACGGTGTTGACCAGCAACCGCATGCCGAGGCTCTTCGTCGGCGCCGACAGGTCGAAGCCGGCGGGAAGCCCGACGCCCTGGTCCATCACCTCCAGGATCATTGCATCCTCGCCGTCCCGGCGCAGGGTCACGCGGATCGGCCCTCCGCGGTCGCCGGGATAGGCGTATTTCAGGGCGTTGGTGACCAGTTCGTTGACCACCAGCCCGATGGGGACGGCCTGATCGGTGGGCACGATCACCCGGTCGCCGGTGAAGCTCAGGTCATGGCCCGGCGCGGTTTCCTGTAGCTTCCGGCAGAGGCCGTGCAGGAAGCCGGACAGGTCGATGAAGCTCGCATCATACTGCCGCCACAGATGGTCGTGCACCCCGGCGATGGTCAGGACACGGCTGTAGGCGTCCATCAGGACGTTGCGGGCGTCGTCATTGTCCGACGCGCGGGCCTGCAGCGAGAGCTGCGCCGCCACCAGCGCCAGGCTGTTCTTCACCCGGTGGCTGACCTCCTGGGTCAGCAGCCGCTGGCGCTCCTGCGCCTCGCGCTGCTCGTTGATGTCGGTGCTGGTGCCGAACCAGCGGATGATGGTGCCGGCGGTCTCGTCGCGGATGGGCACGGCGCGGAACAGGTGCCAGCGGTACACGCCGTCGCGGCGGCGCAGCGGCGCGGTGTACTCCCAGGACCGGCCCTCCGCCCGCGCGGCGGTGACGGCCTCCAGCATCAGGTCGGCGTGGTCGGGATGGATGACCGTCCACCAGCCGTCGTTCTGCATCTGCTCCATCGAGGTGCCGGTGAAGTCGAACCAGCGCTGGTTGTACCAGATGCTGTAATCGGCGGGGTCGCGCATCCAGGCGAGCTGCGGGATGGCGTTGGCCATGGTGCGGAAGTTGGTTTCGCTCTCGCGCAGGGCGGCCTCGGCGCGGACGCGGTTGTCGATGTCCGTCGCGGCGCCGATCCAGGCGATCAGACGGCCGTGCAGATGGACGGGGGAAACCCGCCCGATGTGCCAGCGGTGCATCCCGTCGCTCCGCCGCCGCAGCCGGACCTGAACGTCATAGGGCTGGCCCAGGGGAACCGCCCGGCCGCGCACCTCGTCCAGGCGCGGGCGGTCGGCGGGGTGGACGGCCTCCCGCCAGTTCAGCATGCCCTCGGCGCTGCCCTGTCCGGTGTAGTCGCGCCATTCGCGGTTGAAGAACTCGACCGTCCCGTCGGTGCGGGCGATCCACATCTTGCGCGGCGCGCTTTCGATGAAGGCGCGCAGGCGCTCCTCGTTCTCGTCGCGCCACCCTTCCGACTCTTCCTGCGTGCCCATGAACCGGAAGCCCCGATGGTTGCATCGTGATCACGCAGTCATCTGGACCGTGGGGCGGGGCGGTCAAGCGCACGGGCGGCGATGGGCGCCGTTACACTCTGTAACGTTCGGCGGCGGCGCGGGACATCAAGCGGTTACAATCCGGCCTCACTTTGGCCGCATTCCGTTCAACCTGCGAGCCGTCTCCCAATGCCCTCCATGTCCTCCACCATCACCCGCCAGATCGTCACGCCGGTGACCATCGTCCTGTTCGTCGTCTCCACGGTGACGGGAATCATGCTTCTGCTGCACTGGAACGGCAACCTGGTGCGCTTCTCCCACGAATGGCTCAGCGTCGGCTTCTCGGCCATCGGCCTGTGGCATCTGGCGCGCAACTGGACGGCCTTCCTCCAGTACTTCAAACGCAACGTGGCCCTGTCGGCCTTCGTGGTCAGCGTCGCCGGATCGCTGGTCTTCACGGCGATGACCGGAACGCCGGCCTCCACCGGCGGCCCCGGCGCGATGATGCGGGCGGTGGCGAACGCCCCGCTGGCGACGGTGGCGCCGGTCTTCGGTTTGGACCCCGACAAGGCCATCCAGGCGCTCAAGGCCGCCAACATCGAGGCGCAGCCCGGCGAGTCGCTGTCGGCCATCGGCACCCGTGCCGGGATGAACGCGGTGGGCGTGGCGAACATCCTCACCGCCGCCAAGCAGCCCAGGCCAGCTTCAAATGGGCCGGCGTCGTAAGATTTCGCCTCAAACCCGCGCCACGAGGAACAGCCGCTTGAAGGGAAACAGCGTGCGGCCGTCGGGGCGCCGGGGATAAGCGGCGTCGAGCCGGGCGCGGTAGGCCGCCAGGAAGGCGTCCAGCTCCGCGCCCGTCAGCGTGTCCAGGACGGGCAGCAGCGTCGTGCCGCGCGTCCATTGCAGGACCGGATCGTCACCCTCCAGAACCTGGAGATACTCGGTCTCCCAGAGATCCAGGCGCCGGGTGAGCGGGGCGAGCCAGCCGTAATAGATCTCGGGCGCGGGCACCGGGGCGGTGCGCAGGACCGGCGCCAGCCGCTCGGCCCAGGGGCCGTCCGCCGCCGTCTCGTAGAGCAGGCGGTGCGAGGGCGCTTCGAAGTTCCGGGGCATCTGCACGGCCAGCACCCCACCGGGGGCCAGCGCCCGCAGCAGGTCCGGGAACAGCCACTCGTGCCCGTCCAGCCAGTGCAGGGCGGCGTTGGAGATCAGCAGATCGACCGGCCGATCGGGGCGCCAGACCCTCAGGTCGGCCTGGAGCCAGCGCACGCGGGACGGCGTGGTCCGCGCGCGCTCCAGCATGGCGGGGGAATTGTCCACCCCCAGCACCTCGGCCTCCGGCCAGCGTTCGGCCAGCAGGCAGGCGAGCTGCCCGGCCCCGCAGCCGAGATCGACCACCGTCCGCGGTGTCAGGGAGGGCAGGGCCGCCACGAGGTCGTGGGCCGGGCGGCGGCGCCAGGACTCGAACCGTGCGTATTGTTCGGGGTCCCACGGCATGCCCGGCCTCCACCGGTTGAAGGGGGTTGGGGGTTATTCCTGCTCGCGCTGGCGGGCGATCTGCTCGTCCATGTGGTTGTAGTGCTTCGTGACCATCATGAAGATCGTCCCGATGCAGCCGATGGCCAGCAGCCAGCCGCCATAGTAGAACGCCGTGTCCGCCGCGCGCGACGCCGCCAGCAGGCCGATGAACGCCATGAAGCCCAGGATCCCTCCGGTGATCCACTTGCCCGTGCCTTCCAAAGTCCCGTTCCCTTCCTTCGCTGCCGGTCCCGCGCGGGGCGTGCGCCCGGCGGGATGCCGACGGGTTGACCGTGCCGCGAATTCTGGTGGAGCGGGCGCCGGAAATCAATCCGGGATGGGCGAATCCGATGTGGGCATTTCGCCCAACCGGCCGGCACCCTCTAGGACGATCCCCGGGGGAAGCTCCAGCGCGAAGACGGTGCCCGCCGCGGTGCTCTCCACCAGCCGCAGGTCGCCGCCATGGGCGCGCAGCACCTCCCGCGCGATGGCGAGGCCCAGCCCGACGCCACCCGCCCTTGCCGAGCCGGCGAAGGGCTGGAACAGGTTGTCCCGCGCCCGCGGCGGCAGGCCCGGCCCGTCATCGGCCACCAGCAGGAGCAGCCCGCCGCCGGGCCGGGTCTCCACCATCACCGTAACCGCTCCAGCCCCCGCCTGCGCGGCGTTGCGCCCCAGGTTGACCAGCGCGCGGGAGAGCTGGGCGGCGTCCGCGCGGACGGTCAGCCCCTCCGGCACCCGGTTGTTCCAGCGCAGTTCCGCCCGCTCCCCATCCGGGCGCACGACGTCCGGGCGCAGGGCGGCCAGCGCCGCGGCCCCCGCCTCCTCGACCAGCGGGCGCAGCGGCACCTCGGCCCGCGCCAGGGGCAGCAGGCCGTCGCGGGTGTAGGTCATCGTCTGGCCGCACAGCTCCACCGCCCGGTCGATGGAGGCCATCAGCCGCGGCGTGACCCGCCGTACCTCCGGGTCGGCGCTCTCGGCCAGCCGCTCCGACAGCAGGGCGGCGGTGGACAGGATGGCGCGCAGGTCGTGGTTGATCTTGGCGACCGCGGTGCCCAGCGCGGCCAGCCGCTCACGCTGGCGCAGCGCGCTGCGGATGGTGGCCTGCATGTCGGCCAGCTCGCGCTCCGCCACGCCGATCTCGTCGGTGCGGGCGCTGGGCTGGAAGGGCGGCGTGCCGTCGGGGTCGCGGCGGATGGCGACCAGCCCCTCGGTCAGGCGGCGCATCGGCCGCACCAGAAGCCGGGTCAGCGAGACGAAGACCAGAACCGCCGCGATCAGCGAGATCGCCACCGACAGCGCCAGGATGCGGCCCGAGAAGTCGATCATCGCCTGGATCATCGGCCGCTCGTCCATCACCATGTCGACCTGGAAGGCGGGGTCCTTGGGCGACGGCCCGATCACCCGGATCACCCGGTCCCGCCGCTGGGCCAGCGCCATGAAGGCGTCGGCGGTCAGCCGCGGCGCCATGGCGCCGCGCAGGTCGAATACGGCGTCCACCGTCGGCGGCATGGAGCGGGACAGCATGTAGACTCGGCTGTCCGGCCGGATCAGTTCCACCGCGTGGGCGCCGACATGGGCCAGCAGCTCGTTCTGAAGCTCCATCGCCACCATCATGTCCGGCGTCGCCTCCACCGACAGGGCGGCGAGATGGGCGGCCGCCAGCCGCTCCTCCAGATAGGTCAGGCGGTAGCGGGCGATGGACGGCGTGTAGATCAGCACCTCCGCCAGCAGGACGAACAGCACGGTCAGCACCAGCAGCTTGGCCGACAGGCTTCTCGTGACGGGCGGCAGGGGCATGGGCGGCGTCCGGGGGCAACGTCTTGGGGCATGGGATGCCGGAGGATAGGGCAGGATGCCGCCGCAGGCCAGTTGCCGGACCTTATTATCCCCTCTCCCGCTTCGGGAGAGGGGATACGAGCGCTCCGCTCTGGCGCGCCACTCCCAAGATTGGTAGTAGAACCGGCATGAGCGACCTTGCCCGTCACATCGACTCCCTGTCCCGCGCCAGCGTGCTGTGCGTCGGCGACGTCATGCTCGACCGATTCATCTACGGGTCGGTCGACCGCGTGTCCCCCGAAGCGCCGATCCCCGTGCTGCGGATCGAGCGCGAGACGGCCATGCTCGGCGGCGCCGGCAACGTGGCTGCCAACGTCATGGCGCTGGGCGCCGGCTGCCGCTTCGTGTCGGTGGTGGGCGAGGACGCGGCGGGGCTGGAGCTGGTCCGCCTCGTGGCGAAGGAGACGGGCGACGGTGGCGGTCTGGTCGCCGAGCCGGGGCGCCAGACCACGGTCAAGACGCGCTTCATCGGCGGGCGCCAGCAGCTTCTGCGCGCCGACGCCGAGACCATCGCCGCCATTGGGTCGGAGGAGGAGGTGATGGTCGCCGCCCGCACCGGCCTGCTGACGGTGGGCGCGGTGATCCTGTCCGACTACGGCAAGGGCGTGCTGACCGACGCCTTGGTCGCGCAGCTCATCCAGGCGGCGCGGGAAGCCGGGCTGCCGGTCGTGGTCGATCCCAAGGGCGACGATTTCGGGCGCTACCGCGGGGCCAGCGTGATCACGCCCAACCGCAAGGAGCTGATCCAGGCCACCGGCATGCCCGCCGACAGCGACGCCGAGGTCGAGGCCGCCTGCCGCTTCCTGCTGGAGACCTGCGGCATCGACGCGGTGGTCGCCACGCGCAGCGAGCGCGGCATGTCCGTGGTGACGCGCGACGGCGCCACCCATCTGCCGGCCAACGCCCGCGAGGTCTTCGACGTGTCGGGCGCCGGCGACACGGTGGTGGCGACGCTGACCTCCGCCCTGTCGGTGGGGGTGGAGCTGACCGACGCGGCGCGGCTGGCCAATCTGGCCGCCGGGATAGTGGTGGGGAAGGTCGGCACCGCGGTGGTCCGCGCGCCGGAGCTGCTGTCCGCCCTGCACGAGCAGGAATGGCGCAGCGGCGAGGAGAAGGTCGACACGCTGGAGCAGGCCGTAGAGCGCGCGGCGCGCTGGCGCGCCCGCGGCAAGCGGGTGGGCTTCACCAACGGCTGCTTCGACCTGCTGCACCCCGGCCACATCGCGTTGCTGAACCAGGCCAAGGCCGCCTGCGATGTGCTGGTGGTGGGGCTGAACAGCGACGCCTCGGTGAAACGGCTGAAGGGCGAGACGCGCCCGGTGCAGACCGAGACGGCGCGGGCGACGGTGCTCGCCTCGCTGGCCTGCGTCGATCTGGTGGTGGTCTTCGGCGAGGACACGCCGGAAGAGCTGATCCGCGCCCTGCGGCCCGACGTGCTGGTGAAGGGGGCGGACTACACGGTCGCCACGGTGGTCGGCGCCGGATTCGTGCAGAGCTACGGCGGTAAGGTCGTGCTGGCCGACCTCGTGGACGGCCAAAGCACGACCAACACCATCAAGCGCATGCAGCGCTGAATTCGGGACGTTGAAAATCGGGGCGCTGAAACCCCGGAGCCGAAGCTCCGGGGCGTCCGCGTTGCGCGATCACATCTTCTTCTGGACGCTGTCCGACGAGCGCTCCACCGCGCGGCCGCCCGCCTGCACGTCCTGACCCATGCCTTCGACGGTGTTGCAGGCGGCGAGGCTGGTGGTCAGGGCCGCGCCCAGGGCGGCGAAAAGGACGAGCTTCTTCAGGCTACGCATGGCATTTTCCTCTTGAGGTCGAAAACAATCGGCTGAAAAACGCGAGAAACCCGCCAAAGGTTTCCGAAGCCTCGCCGTGCGGAAGGACAGTTCTCCACACTCAAACGGATAGGGGGAGGGCACGCATGTTCGAAGGGTTCACCCGCCACCGCATCGCCACCGATGGCGCCGAGATCCACACGCTGGTCGGGGGCGAGGGGCCGCCGCTCCTTCTGCTTCATGGCTTTCCGCAGTGCCACGCTCTGTGGAACCGGGTCGCGCCACGGCTGGCTGAGCGCTTCACCGTGGTGCTGACCGACCTGCGGGGGTACGGCCAATCGTCGAAGCCGCCGGGCGATTCCGCGCACGAGACCTACTGCAAACGCACCAACGCGCGCGATCAGGTGGCGGTGATGGCCGCGCTCGGTTTCGACCGCTTCCGGCTGGCCGGGCACGACCGCGGCGCGCGGGTGGCCCACCGGCTGGTCCTTGACCATCCCGGCCGGGTCGAACGCGCGGCCTTCCTGGACGTGGTGCCGACGCTGGAGGTCTTCGCCCGCATCGACCAGCGCATGGCGACCGCCTATTACCACTGGTTCTTCCTGATCCAGCCCAACAATCTGGCGGAACGGCTGATCGGGTCGGATCCGGATTTCTACCTGGGGCAGGTGCTCGGCTCCATCGGCAGCAGCGCCGACATCTTCGAGCCGGAGGCGATGGAGGCCTACCGCACCGCCTTCCGCGATCCCGCCACCGTCCACGCCATGTGCGAGGATTACCGCGCCGCCGCGGGCATCGACCTGGAGCACGACCGCGAGGATCGGGCGGCGGGCCGCAAGGTGACGTGCCCGGCTTTGTTCCTGTGGGGCCGCAACAGCGCGGTCGGGCGCCTCTACGACGACCCGCTGGGTATCTGGCGCGGCTACGCCCCGGCCATTGAGGGGCATGTGATGCCCGCCGGCCATTTCATCCCCGAGGAGGCGCCAGAGGAAACGGCGCGGGCATTGCTCGATTTCTTCACGGACTGACCGGGAACCTGGGCGAGCGTGGATTTCCGGTCACGCGAGGCCCTGCGAAACCGTCCCCTTGCAGAAGCCTGGAGCGCAGCTCCGGCGTCCAGTCGCAGCAAGGGACATCGCCATGCGTTGCCAGCAACTCCTGAACACCATCCAAGCCGAATTCAACAACGGGAACATCAATCTTCAACGGGCCGACGTCTTCGCCCAGAATGCCAACATCCGCGGTGGCTGGGAGGTCTGGCTCCAGCTGGAAATCGCGCACGGGTTTCTGAACATTCCCGGCAACTGGACCTGCGAACGGGAGCAGCCCTACCCCTCCACCAACGGCGGAAACCCCTTTCTGTCCTACACCGCGGTTGGCCCGGCCTGGGGGGTGTCGGCCAACCGCCGCGCCGCCGCGCGCGCCGATTTCTACCTGTGCCGCAACGCCGGGATCGCAGATGACGTTTACATCGAGCTGAAATGCATCAACCAGACCCACGCCAATCCGATCAATGACGCCTGGGGCCGTTTCGAGGCCGACATCATCAAGCAGCAGACCCTGCGCCTCGGCAACGCCGGCCTGAACTACGTCTCCATGCTGGCGACCTTCGGCATCTTCCAGCAGGCCGACGTTGGAGGCGGCAACCCGACGCTCGGCTGGTTCTGGGCGGGCGGACGCACCGCCTATGTGTACGACGTGTTCAACAATCAGGTGAACAACCAAGTCACCACCCTGGCGAACGTGGCTCAGGGCGGCGCCCCGCGCCTGTTCCTGGTCGCCGTTTCGGTGTGATGCGGCCCGGACCGGGGAGCGGCCCCCGGTCCCGTTCATCTCGGCATGGGTTCCGGCTGTTCCCATGCCGGTCTTTCAACCCGGCATCCCTCCCCCCGGACGAACTGTCCCGTTGCCAGTTGGCGTGAGCGGCGGCATAAATCGGCGCGCGGCCCTCCCCGCTGGACGGGACGGCTTTTGGCAAACACAAAAATGGCGGAAGGAAAGCCCCCAATGGCTGAAAGCACTTTCGACGTCGTCGTGGTCGGCGGCGGTCCCGGCGGGTATGTCTGCGCAATCCGTGCGGCGCAGCTCGGTTTCAAGGTTGCCTGCGTCGAGAAGCGCAGCGCGCTGGGCGGTACCTGCCTGAACGTCGGCTGCATCCCGTCCAAGGCGCTGCTCGCCGCGTCGGAGAAGTACGAGGAGGCCAAGCACGGCCTCGCCAAGTTCGGCATCAAGGTCGGCGGCGTCGAGTTGGACCTGCCGGGCATGCTGTCCCACAAGGACAAGGTCGTCAAAGAGAACACCGGCGGCATCGAGTTCCTGTTCAAGAAGAACAAGATCGCCTGGCTGAAGGGTGCGGGCCGCATCACCGCTCCGAACACCGTCGAGGTCGAGGGCATCGGCACCGTCACGGCGTCCAAGGCTATCGTCATCGCCACCGGCTCGGAAGTCACCCCGCTGCCGGGCATCGAGATCGACGAGCAGAAGATCGTCTCCTCCACCGGCGCCCTGGAGCTGCCGGAGGTGCCGAAGCGCCTCGTCGTCATCGGCGGCGGCGTGATCGGTCTTGAACTGGGCTCGGTCTGGGGCCGCCTCGGCGCGCAGGTCACCGTGGTCGAGTTCCTGGACCGCATCCTGCCAACCATGGACGGCGAAGTGTCCAAGCAGATGCAGCGCATCCTCGGCAAGCAGGGCATGACCTTCAAGCTCGGCTCCAAGGTCACCGGCGCCAAGGTCACCAACACCGGCGTCACCCTGTCGGTCGAGCCCGCCGCCGGCGGCACCGCCGAGGAGGTCGAGGCCGACGTCGTGCTGGTCGCCATCGGGCGCCGGGCCTTCACCAACGGGCTGGGACTCGACGCCGTGGGCGTGGAGATGGACAACCGCGGCCGCGTGAAGATCGGCAAGCACTTCGAAACCAACGTGCCGGGCATCTACGCCATCGGCGACGTGGTCGAAGGCCCGATGCTGGCCCACAAGGCCGAGGAGGAGGGCGTCGCGCTCGCCGAGCTGCTGGCCGGTCAGGCGGGCCACGTCAACCACGACCTCGTCCCCGGCGTCGTCTACACCTGGCCGGAAGTGGCCGCGGTCGGCAAGACCGAGGAGGAGCTGAAGGCCGCCGGCGTCGCCTTCAAGGCGGGCAAGTTCCCCTTCACCGCCAACGGCCGCGCCCGCGCCAGCGGCACGACCGACGGCTTCGTGAAGATCCTGGCCGACGCGCGCACCGACAAGGTGCTGGGCGTCCACATGGTCGGCCCGAACGTGTCGGAGATGGTGGCCGAGCTGGCCTTGGCCATGGAGTTCAGCGCGTCCGCCGAGGACATCGCCCGCACCTGCCACGCCCACCCGACCCTGTCGGAAGTGACCAAGGAAGCCGCCCTCGCCGTGGACGGCCGCGCCCTGCACATCTAAGGGGCGTTTTCTCTCGTAACCCTCTCCCCTCTGGGGAGAGGGTGGCCCGGAGGGCCGGTGAGGGGGTTGCGCTTATGGGAAGTCCGGCACAAGCGCAACCCCCTCACCCTAACCCTCTCCCCGGAGGGGAGAGGGGACTTCAAGTGCGGTCGCTCTGGCCGGGGAGGGGGCAAAGCACTTCCCTTTTCTGAATCTACGGCGTCCTCTTCGCCCGCGGGTGCGCCGAGCGGTACACCTGCATCAGTTGCTCGCTCTCCACATCCGTGTAGCGCTGCGTCGTCGACAGCGAGGCGTGGCCCAGCAGATCCTGGATCGCCCGCAGGTCTCCGCCGTCCGCCAACAGATGCGTGGCGAAGCTGTGCCGCAGCGCGTGCGGCGTCGCGGTCTCCGGCAACCCCATCAGGCGGCGCAGGTCGCGCATCCGCCGTTGCGCGATGGCCGGGGCGAGCTGCCCGCCGCGCACCCCGACGAACAGCGGCGCGTCCGGCCCTTGGCGGTAGGGGCAGGCGTCCATGTAGGCGCGCACCGCCTCCGTCACCGCCGGCAGCACCGGGACGATCCGTTCCTTGTTGCCCTTGCCTGTGACCCGCAGCGTCTCGCCCAGCGGCGCCTCGCGGCGCGTCAGGTTCAGCGCCTCCGAAATGCGCAGGCCGCAGCCGTAGAGCAGCGTGAACAGCGCCCGGTCGCGCTTGCCGACCCAGGGCTCGTCCGGTTCCTTCTCCGATTCCTCCAGCAGCCGGTCGGCGTCCAGCACGGTCAGCGGCTTCGGCGCCGGGCGCTTGATACGCGGGCCGGAGAAGGTGTTGATCGCCGGGTTGTGCAGGCGGCCGTCGCGGTCCATCCAGCGGAAGAGGTTGCGCACCGACGACAGGGCGCGCGACCGGCTGTTGGAGCCGATCCCCTTCATGGCGAGGTGGGACAGCCAGGAGCGGAAATCGGTGACGGTCAGCGCGGCGAGGTCGTTCATCGACGGCGGCTTGGCCTGATAGCTGGTGATGAACTCCAGGAAGGTCGCGACGTCGCCGATGTAGGCGGTCAGGGTGTGGGGCGAGACGTTGCGCTCGCTCTCCATCCAGCGCCGCCAATGCGCCAGCGTGTCCTGGACGTCGGGCTGGGCGGCGAAACCGAGGACGGGATTCTGTTTTCCGGTCATGCGTTCCGTGGGGTCAGGCCGGCAGTTCGAGCCAGCCGCGGATCACCCGCTCGACCACGCGGGCGAGGAAACCGACCAGTTCGGTGCCCTGGCCGCCGTGGAAGCTGTCCGGCTCGCGGCTGCCGAAGGCCAGCATGCCGTCCGGCGTCTCGCTGGACACCTGGAGGCGGATCAGCACCTCCGACCGGACCAGCCCGGCGCCGGGGCCGTACAGCTCCGGGTCGCCCTGGATGTCGGCGTTCAGCGCCACGTCGGCCTTGCCCAGCCAGCGGTCGACGGTCCCCGGCTCGACCACCCGCACGCCGGAGGTCTGGACGTGCGGGGTGTCCTGGCCGTTCGACTCGACGATCAGGCAGGCGACGTCCAGATCCAGGAGCACCGCCAGATCGGTGGTGATGGTCTGGATGAGCTGCTCGAAGCTTTGGGCGTCGAGGAGGAACAGCACCGCCGCGTGGATGCGGTTCTGGCTGTTCATGTTGGCGCGCGAGGTGCCGATCAGCTCGCGCTGCTGGTCCTTCAGCAGGCGGACCTCGCCGCGCAGGCGCTCGACCATGTAGGCCTGCAGGTCCACCACCCCGCGCCCACGGTCCTGCGACGGCGGGGTCAGGTGGTGGACCAGATCGCCGTGATGGACCAGGAAGTCGGGATGGTCCCGCAGGTAGGCGTGCACCTCCTCGGCGGTCGGCGCGTCCTTCCTCTGGGGGGTGTGTCCCGGCTCCCGGCCCATGCTGCCGTCCTCAGAGGATGGACTGGCCGGTCTTCTGCCAATCGGCGACGAACTGGGCGAGGCCCTTGTCGGTCAGCGGATGGTTGAAGAGCTGCTTCAGCACCGACGGCGGGGCGGTGACGACATGGGCGCCCAGGCGGGCGGAGTCGACGATGTGGATCGGGTTGCGGATCGAGGCGACCAGCACCTCGGTCTTGAAGTAATCGTAATTGCTGTAAATCTCCACGATGTCGGCGATCAGGCCCATGCCGTCCTGCCCGATGTCGTCCAGGCGGCCGACGAAGGGCGACACGAAGCTGGCGCCGGCCTTGGCGGCCAGGATCGCCTGCGCCGGGGAGAAGCACAGCGTGACGTTGACCATCGTCCCTTCGGAGGACAGCGCCTTGCAGACCTTCAGGCCGGCCTGGGTGAGCGGAACCTTGACCGCGACGTTGTCGGCGATCTTGGCAAGCTTCTTTCCTTCCGCCAGCATGGTCTCGAAGTCGGTGGACGCCACCTCGGCGCTGACCGGGCCGCTCACCACATCACAAATTTCGGCCACGAGGTCGAGGAAGCTGCGACCGGACTTGGCGACGAGGGAGGGGTTGGTGGTAACACCGTCCAGCAGGCCGGTGTCGGCCAGATCGCGGATCTCGGCGATGTCGGCGGTGTCAACGAAGAACTTCATGACCTGGAATCCATACTTGCTGAGGAAGACCGTGCCCTGTTTCCCGGGATTCGCTGCCCGGCGTCGCGGCCAGGGGGCACTCTAGCCGATGCGTGAAAATTCCGCCAGATCCGGGGCCAAATCCGGTTCCGGAGATTCAGCGCAGGCCCTTCTGCCGGGCACGGTGCCGGTGGACGCGGACCCGCGCGTCCGCGTGCTGCTGCCGCTGCCGCTGCGCGAGGCCTACGATTACCGTGTGCCCGCCGGGATGACCCTCGTCCCCGGCGATTACGTGGAGGTTCCGCTCGGGCCGCGCCGCGTGCTGGGGGTGGTGTGGGGCGACGGCGCCGGAGTGGTGGCGGCCGCCCGGCTGAAGCCGGTGGTCCGCCGCTTCGACATGCCTCCGATGCCGGAGGTCGAGCGCAAGTTCGTGGAGTGGGTCGCCGCCTACACCATGACGCCGCCGGGCCATGTGCTGCGCATGGCGATCAGCGTGCCGTCGGCGCTGGAGCCGGCGAAGGCCATGCTCGCCTACCTCCGCAAGCCCGATGCGGAGCCGCCGCCCGGCTTCAAGATGACCGACCCGCGGCGCCGCGTCCTGGCCCTGCTGGACGACGGCCCGCCGCGCACCCCGGCGGAACTGGCGGAGGAGGCCGGCTGCGGCGTCACCGTGGTGCGCGGGCTGGCCGAGGCCGGGCTGCTGGAGCCGGTACTGCTGCAGCCGACCAAGCTCGGGCGGCCCGACTGCCACCGTCCCGGCCCCACCCTGTCCGCCGATCAGGAGGCCGCGGCGGCGGACCTGCGCGCCCGCGTGGAGTCCGGCGCCTATTCCACCGTGCTGCTCGACGGGGTGACCGGTTCCGGCAAGACGGAGGTCTATTACGAGGCCATCGCCGCCGCCCTGAAGGCGGGCAAGCAGGCGCTGGTTCTGCTTCCGGAAATCGCCCTGTCGGCGCAGTGGCTGGAGCGCTTTGCCCGCCGCTTCGGCGCGCCGCCGGCGGAATGGCATTCCGAACTGACCGGGGCGCAGCGCCGCGACACCTGGAGGGCTGTGGCCAACGGCGAGGTGCCGGTGGTGGTCGGCGCCCGCTCCGCCCTGTTCCTGCCCTACAAGAACCTCGGCGTCATCATCATCGACGAGGAGCACGACTCCGCCTACAAGCAGGAGGAGGGGTCGATCTACCACGCCCGCGACATGGCCGTCGCGCGGGCACATCTCGGCGGCATCCCCACCGTGCTGGTCTCCGCCACGCCGTCGCTGGAGACCAAGGTCAACGCCGACAGCAACCGCTACGCCCGCATCGAGCTGCCGGGCCGCCACGGCGGCGCCGTGCTGCCCGACGTCGAGCTGGTGGACCTCCGCAAGGACCGCCCTCCCGCCCGCCACTGGCTGGCCCCGTCGCTGAAGAAGGCCATCGAGCAGACGCTGGCGGAGAAGGAGCAGGTGATGCTGTTCCTCAACCGCCGCGGCTACGCCCCGCTGACCCTGTGCCGGGCCTGCGGGCACCGGCTGCAATGCCCCAACTGCACGGCGTGGCTGGTCGAGCACCGGCTGGCCCGCAAGCTCCAGTGCCACCATTGCGGCCTGTCGCAGCCGCTGTCCCCGACCTGCCCGGAATGCGGCGAGGAGGGCACGCTGGCCGCCTGCGGTCCGGGCGTGGAGCGCATCGCTGAGGAGGTGGCGGAGCTGTTCCCCGACGCCCGCGCCGCCATCATGGCGTCCGACACGCTGTTCGGCCCCCGCGCCATCCAGGAGATGGTCCGCCGCATCGCTGACCATGAGCTGGACATCCTGATCGGCACCCAGGTCATGGCGAAGGGCCACCATTTCCCCATGCTGACCCTGGTCGGGGTGGTGGACGCCGATCTGGGGCTGGCCGGTGGCGATTTGCGGGCGGGAGAGCGGACCTACCAGCTCCTTCATCAGGTGGCCGGGCGCGCCGGGCGCGGCGAGCGGCCGGGGCGGGTGATGCTGCAGACCTACATGCCCGAGCATCCGGTGATGCAGGCCCTGGCCGCCGGGGACCGCGACGGCTTCTACCAGCTTGAGGCGGAGATGCGGCTGGAGGCCGGGATGCCGCCCTTCGGACGGCTGGCCGCCCTGATCGTGTCGGGGGAGGACGCGGCGGCGGTGGAGAAGCTGTCCATCGCCCTGGGGCGCGCGGCGCCGCGCAGCGACACCGTCGCCGTGCTGGGTCCGGCCCCGGCGCCGCTCGCCCTGCTGCGCGGGCGTCACCGGCGGCGCCTGCTGCTGAAGGCGCCGCGCACCGTCCAGGTGCAACCCCTGATCGCCCAGTGGTTGGAGCAGGTGGACATTCCACCCAACGTGCGCGTGCAAGTGGACGTGGACCCTTACAGCTTCCTGTAAAGCTGCGGTGCCCGCTAAGAAACGTCGGACTCCTGTAAAGGGGGGCTGCGACCGATTGTCCCTGCGCGCTCCGCAAGGCACCTGTGACGTTTGGTCCGTTGCGGCCGGCGGGTCATGGTATTACCAGAGTATGGAAGTCATCTTTCGCCGAGCGATCTCATGTCCAGGCTGCGCGGTCGTTTCCACCTCCCTACCTTGCTGACGGTTCTCCCGGTTCTCGCCCTGCTGGCGATCATCGCGTTGGCGGCGGGCGTGCCCGCCCAGACACGGGGGACGGAATCGGATGCCAAGGCGCTGCTCGACAAGACCAGCGGCTATCTACGCCAGCACGGCGCGGAGGGCGCGCCGGATGCCTTCGCCCAGCGGGACGGCGCTCTGATCGACCGTGACCTCTACCCGATGCTGATCGACCGCGACGGCGTGATGGTGGCCCATGGCTGGACGCCGTCGCTGAACGGCGCGAACCTCAAGGACCTGAAGGACGTCGACGGAAAGCCCTTCATCCAGGAGGCGCTGGACATCGTGGCGGAGCGGGACTCGGGCGCCGTCAGCTACAAATGGACGGACCCGCTGTCCGGCCAGATCGCGCCGAAGACGATGATCGTGCGCCGCATCGTCCTGGGCGGCGAGCCCTATCTGCTGTCGGTCGGCGTCTATCGCTGACGGCCGAATCGGACTTTTCCGAAGGGTGAAAAAGGCGCTCAGAGCACCGAGACGGAGCGGTCGGTGCGCGGGCGCGGGCGCCAGATCGACAGGCATTCGGAGGCGCTGCCTCCCGACCCGATGCCGTACCAGCCGGAGCGGTCGTTGAAGGACAGGCTGTAGCGTCCGCGCCCGTCGCGCTCGAACCGGAAGACAGGACGGTCCACGCCGGGCAGGAGGACAAGGAGCCGGTCGTGCTCCCGGCCCGTTTCGCGGATGACCCCGGCCCAATGGCCAAGGCGCAGCTTCGGCTCGGCCACCGCCTCGAATTCGTTGAGGTCGGCGGGCGTGAAGCGGGCGCAGGAAAAAGCGACGACGGTCATGATTGGCCTGGGTTTGTCCTGTCAGACGGGCTATGGGGCGACCGTGCGCGTGAATGGTTAAACGGGTGTTAAGTGGCGCGTTAGGTCACAGTCTGGTCCCTGGACCGTCGCGGAACGGGACCCGGAAAAACGGAACGCGAAGGGGGCAGGGCCTGCGGGCGCCGAGGTGATCCGTTGCGGTTGTGAAGTGGTATGCCCATTTCCAGCCGCCGCCGCCAAGAACGGACCCCACGCCGCAGGGGCGCAAAACGCCGCACGCAAGCCGCGTGCAAATTGTCCAGACCCCGTTGCGCAGGGCCTAATCCTGTGATATTGGACCGCTCGCTTTCGCGGGCTGGGCCGCCGCGATATGGGTTTTGCCCTATTTAAGGCCCTGAAAATTCACCGTCTACCGAACTCAATTCGAGGGATCAGGTGGCAATCGAAGGTACAGGCGTTTCCGAACTCGCTACGCGCTACTCCATCGCGCTGTTCGAGCTTGCGGACGAGAACAAAGCGTTGGATCAGGTCGCGAGCGATCTGGTTGCGCTGAAGCAAATCCTGGCTGAGAGCGCCGACCTTCGCCGCCTCGTCCGCAGTCCCGTGATCAGCCGCGCCGACCAAGGCCGGGCGATGGCCGCGGTTCTGGACCGCGCCGAAGTGTCCGATCTGACCAAGCGCTTCATCGGGCTGGTGGCCAAGAACCGCCGCCTGTTCGCGCTGGAAGGCATGATCGAAGGCTATCTCGCCGAACTGGCCCGCCGTCGCGGCGAAGTGACCGCCCAGGTCACCTCCGCCCAGCCGCTGAGCGACGCTCAGCTGGCCGCGGTCACCGACACGCTGAAGGCGTCGATCGGCTCCAAGGTGTTGGTCAACACCTCGGTCGATCCCGCGCTGATCGGGGGCATGATCGTTAAGTTCGGCTCGCGCATGGTCGACACCTCGGTGCGCACGAAGCTGAACAAATTGCAACTCGCCATGAAGGCCTCAGGGGGATCAGTCTGATGGATATCCGCGCCGCAGAAATCTCTGCGATCCTCAAGCAGCAGATCGCGAATTTCGGGACCGAGGCGGACGTCGCCGAGGTCGGTCAGGTCCTCTCCGTGGGTGACGGCGTCGCCCGCGTGCACGGCCTGGACAACGTGCGCGCCGGCGAGATGGTCGAGTTCCCCGGTGGCATCAAGGGCATGGCGCTGAACCTCGAGACCGACAACGTCGGCGTCGTGATCTTCGGCACCGACAGCGAGATCAAGGAAGGCGACACCGTCAAGCGCACGGGCACCATCGTGGACGTGCCGGTCGGCAAGGGTCTGCTGGGCCGCGTCGTGGACGGCCTGGGCAACCCGATCGACGGCAAGGGCCCGCTGGTGGACGTCACCCGCACCCGCGTCGAGGTCAAGGCCCCCGGCATCATCCCGCGCAAGTCGGTGCACGAGCCGATGCAGACCGGCCTGAAGGCCGTCGACAGCCTGGTTCCGATCGGCCGCGGCCAGCGCGAGCTGATCATCGGTGACCGCCAGACCGGCAAGACCGCCGTCGTCATCGACACCTTCCTGAACCAGAAGCCGATCAACCAGGGCGACGACGAGAGCAAGAAGCTCTACTGCATCTACGTCGCCGTCGGTCAGAAGCGCTCCACCGTCGCCCAGATCGTCAAGACGCTGGAAGACGCCGGCGCCCTGGAATACTCCATCGTCGTCGCGGCCACCGCGTCGGAGCCGGCCCCGCTGCAGTTCCTGGCGCCCTACACCGGCTGCACGATGGGCGAGTACTTCCGCGACAACGGCATGCACGCCCTGATCGTGTACGATGACCTGTCCAAGCAGGCCGTCGCCTACCGTCAGATGTCGCTGCTGCTCCGCCGTCCGCCGGGCCGCGAAGCCTACCCGGGCGACGTGTTCTACCTCCACAGCCGCCTGCTCGAGCGCGCCGCCAAGATGGGCGACGCCCACGGCAACGGCTCGCTGACCGCCCTGCCGGTCATCGAGACGCAGGCCGGCGACGTGTCGGCCTACATCCCGACGAACGTGATCTCGATCACCGACGGCCAGATCTTCCTCGAGACGGGCCTGTTCTATAAGGGCATCCGTCCGGCCATCAACGTCGGCCTGTCGGTGTCGCGCGTCGGCTCCGCCGCCCAGATCAAGGCGATGAAGCAGGTCGCGGGCACCATCAAGATGGAGCTGGCCCAGTACCGCGAGATGGCTGCCTTCGCGCAGTTCGCCTCGGATCTCGACGCCGCCACCCAGCGCCTGCTGGCCCGCGGTGCCCGTCTGACCGAGCTGCTGAAGCAGCCGCAGTTCCAGCCGCTGCCGGTCGAAGAGCAGGTCGTGTCGATCTTCTCGGGCGTGAAGGGCTATCTCGACAAGATCAAGGTCGAGGACGTCAACCGCTTCGAGCAGAAGTTCCTCGCCGAGGTCCGCTCCAAGGGGGCCGACATCCTGGCGACGATCCGCAACGAGAAGCAGATCACCTCTGCGACCGAGGAGCGCCTGAAGGCCTTCCTCGACAACTTCTCCAAGGTGTTCGTCTGATCGACGGCGGGGGCGCAGTCCCTGCGCCCCGTCCGTCAACCCGAACGACCCCGAGCGGAATGAAGGGCCGGCATGCCTAACCTCAAGGACCTAAAGAACCGGATCGCCAGCGTCCAATCGACGCGGAAGATCACCTCGGCGATGAAGATGGTCGCCGCCTCCAAGCTCCGCCGTGCGCAGGAGCAGGCGGAAGCCGGTCGTCCCTACGCCGAGCGCATGGGCCGCATGCTGGCCTCTCTCGCGGCCAACGTGCAGGACTCGGGCAACGGCCCGAAGCTGATGACCGGCACCGGTTCCGATCAGGTGCATCTCCTCGTCATCATCAGCTCCGACCGTGGCCTGTGCGGCGCCTTCAACGGCGCCATCGTCCGTGAATCCCGCCGCCAGATCCAGCGCCTCCAGTCGGAAGGCAAGACGGTCAAGCTGCTCACCGTCGGCCGCAAGGCCCGCGACCAGCTGCGTCGCGAGTTCGGCTCGCTGATCGTCGAGACCTACGAGGATGTGGGCCGCCGCAAGCTGTCCTTCGCCGACGCCGATGTCGTCGCGCAGAAGGTTCTGGCGATGTACGACGCGGGCGAGTTCGACGTCTGCTCGGTGATCTTCAACAAGTTCAAGTCGGCGATCTCCCAGATCGTGACCGTCCAGCAGCTCGTTCCCTTCGCCGTCGAGGCGCAGGCGGACGAGGAAGCCGCGGGCGCCGAGGTCAAGGCGATCTACGAGTTCGAGCCCGACGAGGAGCAGATCCTCGCCGAGCTGCTGCCGCGCAACCTGTCGATCCAGGTCTATCGCGCCCTTCTGGAAAGCGCCGCGTCCGAACAGGGCGCCCGCATGACCGCGATGGACAATGCGACGCGCAACGCCGGCGACATGATCAACAAGCTGACGATCACCTACAACCGCACGCGCCAGGCCTACATCACCAAGGAGCTGATCGAAATCATCTCCGGCGCCGAGGCGGTTTAACGGCGCAGCGTTCGCGGTCGATACGACGGCACATCCGACAATTATCGAGTTCCGAGGGAGCTTTACTCCATGGCCACCACCACCCAGGCGACGAACGCCGTCGGCAAGATCACGCAGGTCACGGGCGCCGTTGTCGACGTCCAGTTCGACGGCGAGCTGCCGGCCATTCTGAACGCTCTGCACACCCAGAACGACGGCAAGGTCCTCGTGCTCGAGGTTGCCCAGCACCTCGGCGAGAGCACCGTCCGCGCCATCGCCATGGACAGCACCGACGGCTTGGTCCGCGGCGCCGAAGTGACGGACACCGGTGCCCCGATCGCCGTGCCGGTCGGCCCGGCCACCCTCGGCCGCATCATCAACGTGATCGGCGAGCCGATCGACGAGCGTGGCGACGTCGGCGCCGAGCGCACCCTGCCGATCCACCGTGCGGCCCCGGACTTCGTCGAGCAGTCGACGGACGCCGAAGTGCTGATCACCGGCATCAAGGTCATCGACCTGCTGGCTCCCTACGCCAAGGGCGGCAAGATCGGCCTGTTCGGCGGCGCCGGCGTGGGCAAGACCGTGACCATCATGGAGCTGATCAACAACGTCGCGAAGGCGCACGGCGGCGTGTCCGTGTTCGCGGGCGTGGGCGAGCGCACCCGTGAGGGCAACGACCTCTACCACGAGATGATCGAGTCGGGCGTCATCAAGCTCGACGGCCCGGGCTCCAAGGTGGCCCTGGTGTACGGCCAGATGAACGAGCCGCCGGGTGCCCGCGCCCGCGTCGCCCTGTCCGGTCTGACCCTCGCGGAGTACTTCCGCGACGAGGAAGGCCAGGACGTGCTGTTCTTCGTGGACAACATTTTCCGCTTCACGCAGGCCGGTTCGGAAGTGTCGGCTCTGCTGGGCCGCATCCCGTCGGCGGTGGGTTACCAGCCGACGCTGGCCACCGACATGGGCGCCCTGCAGGAGCGCATCACCTCCACGAAGAAGGGGTCGATCACCTCGGTGCAGGCCATTTACGTGCCCGCCGACGATCTGACCGACCCGGCCCCGGCCACCTCCTTCGCCCACCTGGACGCCACCACGGTGCTGTCGCGTTCGATCGCCGAAATGGCGATCTTCCCGGCGGTAGACCCGCTGGACTCGACCAGCCGCATCCTGGACCCGCGCGTCGTCGGTGAGGAGCACTACACCGTCGCCCGTTCGGTGCAGCGCGTTCTGCAGACCTACAAGTCGCTGCAGGACATCATCGCGATCCTGGGCATGGACGAGCTGTCGGAAGAGGACAAGCTGGTCGTGGCCCGCGCCCGCAAGATCCAGCGCTTCCTGTCGCAGCCGTTCCACGTCGCCGAGGTGTTCACCGGCACCCCGGGCGTGCTCGTCAGCCTCGAAGACACCATCAAGGGCTTCAAGGGCATCGTGAACGGCGACTACGACCACCTGCCGGAAGCGGCCTTCTACATGGTCGGCACCATCGACGAAGCCATCGCCAAGGCGAAGAAGCTGGCCGCCGAAGCCGCCTGATCAGGGTCGGCTGACGTTCGGTAACGAGGCTAACCCTCTCCTCCGCCCGCGCGGGGGAGGGGGTTCTTATGAAGAGGCACCAGGAAACCCATGGCCGATAAAGTCGAATTCGAGCTGGTCTCTCCGGAGAAGCTGCTGACCTCGCAGCCCGTCGACATGGTCGTGGTGCCGGGTTCGGAAGGTGACTTCGGCGTCCTCGCCGGCCACTCGCCGATGATTTCGACCGTCCGTCCGGGCGTGATCGACGTCTACGAGGCCGACCGCGTGGTCGACCGGGTGTTCGTCGCCGGCGGCTTTGCCGAGGTGACCGAGACCCGCTGCACCGTCCTGGCCGAGGAGGCCATCGCGGTCGCCGAGATCGACCGCGCCAAGGTCGAGCAGCAGATCCGCGACCTGGGCGAGGATCTGGAAGACGCCAAGTCCGACGACGAGAAGGCCCGCGTGGAGGCGAAGATCGCCATCGCCCGCGCCAAGCTCGACGCGACCGGCGCGACCACGCACTGACACCGGGCACGGCCCGGCGGCGGCGAACGCCGGCTGGGCCGTTTCCGTTGCATTGCGCCTTCGCAGCCATACATAGTATCCCGCAAGGGATCGAACGCCTCCCGGCCCGTCCGTCGAGGCGTTTTTGTTTTTATGGTCCTGTTCTCCGTCAGAGCGTGGAACAACCGGCCCGGAACGGCGGCCAGCAGCGGGAGTGGAGTGTGGCGTTGCACTGGAAATACGAAGAGCTTCCCTGGGATCAATTGGACCACAGCAAGGTCGATCCCGATCTCGTCCCGCTCATCAAGGCGGCGGCCCTGGTGGAGTTCAACGCCGACGACTACACGGCCTATCTCTGCAATGTCTTCCACGACGATCCCGAGTTCCAGGAGGTCGCCCACGGCTGGGCGGTCGAGGAGGTCCAGCACGGCCGCGCGCTCGGCAAGTGGGCGGAGCTGGTCGATCCGACCTTCAACTTCGACCGGGCCGTCGAGCGCTTCCGCGCCGGCTACAAGGTGCCGATCGACCTCGACGCCTCGGTCCGCGGCTCGCGTACCGGCGAGATGATCGCCCGCTGCATGGTCGAGACCGGCACCAGCAGCTACTACGCGGCCATCGGCGACTCGACGGACGAACCGGTCCTCAAGCTGATCTGCAAGAACATCGCCGCCGACGAGTTGCGCCACTTCAAGCTCTTCTACACCTACACGAAGAAGTATCTGGAGTTGGAGCAGCTCAACAAGTTCCAGCGGCTGAAGGTGGCGCTGTCGCGCATCGGCGAGTCGGAGGACGACGAGCTGGCCTACGCCTACTACGCGGCCAACGCGCCGGAAGGCGAGCCCTACGCGCACAAGACCTACAATCAGGCCTACATGCGTCGCGCCTACGGCCGCTACCGGCCCAAGCACGTCGACCGCGCGGTGGCGATGGTCTTCAAGGCCTGCGGGCTGAAGCCGCACACCCGCTTCTACAGCGTCGCCGCCCGCGGCGCCTGGTGGCTGATCGAAAGCCGTGCCAAGCGGCTGGCCAAGGTCGCCTGAACAGGCCGGACGCGGCGGGGTCAGCCCCGCCGCAGAGCCGCGATCACCGGGGCGAATTCCGCCAGCACCGACTCGTAGACCGGGCGCTTGAAGGGCACGATCAGGCCGGGCAGATCGTCGGCATCGACCCATTTCCAAGCGTCGAACTCCGGGTGCTCGGTGGCGAGGTCAATGTCGGCGTCCACGCCGGTGAAGCGGGCGGCCAGCCAGACCTGCTCCTGCCCGCGCCAGCGGCCCTTCCAGACCTTTCCCAGCAGATGATCGGGCAGGTCGTAGCGCAGCTTCTCCGCCGTCTCCCCGAGAATTTCGGCCTTGTCCGTGCCGATCTCCTCCTTCAGCTCGCGCAGGGCGGCCTCATGCACGCCCTCGCCCTCGTCGATGCCGCCCTGGGGCATCTGCCAAGCGTCCTTGCTGTCGCAGCGCCGGGCCACGAAGACTTGCCCGCGGTCGTTCAGCAGCATCACCCCGACGCAGGGGCGGTAGGGGAGGGACTCGCGGTCGATGGCCTTCTTCGTCATGCGCCTTATTGCTTCTGCATGTTGGCCACGGCGGAGACCGGCACGATGGCGATGCCACGGTCGGCCAGCCCGGTAAGCCACAGGTTGATCCGTTCGATGGTGCTGGGGTAGGGCGCGCCGATGCCCACCGCGGCCCCATTGGCCTTGGCGATGGCCTCCAGCTCGGCGAGCTGGTCGTCGATGGCACCGCGCGACAGGTCGCGGTCGATCACCCGGTCGGCGAAGGCCCGCGGCACGCCCGCCTGACCCGCCAGGGTTCCGGCGACGCTGCGCGGGGTGGCGCGAGCGTCGAGCACCATCAGGCCGCGCGCCTTCATCGCCGCGACGACCGGGTTCACCGCGTCGGGGTTGGCGGTGAATTTGCTGCCCGTGGTGCTGGTGATGCCGACATAGCCGACCGCCTTGCCCAGCGACCATTCCAGCCTCTCCAGGTTGCGCTCGGGCGGCAGCATGCTCAGCAGAGCGTTGGGGCCGGGGTCGTTGCGTGGGTAGTCCTGCGGCTCCATGGGGACGGAGAGCATCACCTCGTGCCCCTTGCCGCGGGCGCGCTCGACCCAGTTGTCCAGCCGCTCGGCGTAGGGGACGAAGGCCAGCGTGATGGTCGGCGGCAGCTTCTGCAGGGCGTTGCCGGTGGTCACGCCGGAAATGCCCATCTCGGCCAGAACGATGGCGATGCGCGGGCGGCGGTCGGCGGCGGGGAAGGGCCGGGCGTAGACCTGCCAGGGCTTGCGCCCGTCCTCGGCGATGCGCGGCAGCGGCCCGTTGCGCGAATCCTCGACCAGGCCGGGGACGGGGGCCGGCGTCAGGGTGACCGGTTCGTTCACGACTACGGCGAGCGGCGGGGGAGCCGCGACGACGGGTGGCGGGGGAGCCGCCGGAGGCGAGGCCGCAGGCGGAGCCGGTTGGACGGGAACCGTCGCCGCGGCGGGCGGTGCTGTCGGCGGCGTCGGGGGCTGTGCGCCCTTCACCGCCACCTCGACGCTGGGAATGGCAGCCTGCCACGCCTCGGTGGTGTGCTCTCCGTTCATCGCCAGCCAGCCGGCCAGCCCGCCCAGCCCGAGGGCCAGCACGGCGTAGGCGCCGAACAGCCTCTTGGCGAGGGGCGACAGCGGACGGCGCTCCTTGCGTGCGCGCGGCGCGTCGTCCGAATCACCGCCGGCCTTCCGGCGCCGGAGGCGGGCCAGCAGGCCGGGTCCGGAACGTTCCCGTTTCGCGGGCTTCAGGCGGCCCAGCAGGGCGGCAGCGTTCACGGACCCGTCACTCCCCTCAGTGCGCGCGGGCCTGGAACAGGGCGACGCCCCGCAGCAGGTCGAGCGCGCGGGCCAGCTGGTAGTCGAAGGGCGGCTGGTTGGGCGCGCCCTCCCCATTCTCCGCGGACGGCGCCGCCGGGGCGTTGCCGTTGGCGGGAGCCGGGGTTGCACCGGGGGCCGCGCCCGGCGCCGCCCCGGGAGCCGGAGCGTTGCTGGCGCCAGGCGCCGGGGCCGGCTGGGTGGTGGCCGGTCGGGGGGCGTCCGGGTTGCGCAGCGCGCCGCGCAGGTCGCTCTCGCGGCGGCGGATCAGACCCTGGTCCGTCTCCTCGACGCGGGCCGGGTGCACCTCGATGTCCGGGGTGATGCCCAACGCCTGGATCGACTTGCCCGACGGCGTGTAGTAGCGCGCCGTGGTCAGGCGCATGGCGCCGTGGCCGGGCAGCGGGATGATCGTCTGGACCGAGCCCTTGCCGAAGGACTGAGTGCCAAGGACGAGCGCCCGCTTGTGGTCCTGCAGCGCGCCGGCGACGATCTCCGACGCGGAAGCCGAACCGCCGTTGATCAGCACCACGACCGGCAGTCCCTTGGCGAGATCGCCGGGCTTGGCGTTGTAGCGCGTGCCTTCCTCCGCCTTGCGGCCGCGGGTGGAGACGATCTCCCCCTTCTCCAAGAAGGTATCGGAGACGGAGACCGCCTGGTCGAGCAGGCCGCCGGGGTTGTTGCGCAGGTCGAGGACGTAGCCCTTCAGCTTGTCACCCAACTGCTGCTGGATCGAGGCGATGGCCTTCTCCAGCCCCTGCTGCGTCTGCTCGTTGAAGCTGGTGACACGGACGTAGCCGATGTCGCCCTCGGTGCGGTAGCGGACCGACTGCACCTTGATGACGGCGCGGGTCAGCGTGACCTCGAACGGCTCGCCGGCCTCGCCGCGGCGCACGGTGACCTTGATGTCGCTGCCAACCGGGCCGCGCATCTTCTCCACCGCCTCGTTCAGCGAGAGGCCCATGACGGCCTCGCCGTTGAGCTGGATGATCAGGTCGCCCGGCTGCAGCCCGGCGCGGAAGGCCGGAGTCTCGTCGATAGGCGACACGACCTTGATCAGGCCGTTCTCCATCGTCACCTCGATGCCCAGCCCGCCGAACTCGCCACGGGTCTGAACCTGCATGTCCTGAAAGCTCTTGCGGTTCAGATAGCTGGAATGCGGGTCGAGCGAGGTGAGCATTCCGTTGATGGCGGATTCGATGAGCTGCTCGTCCGTCGTCGACTCGACATACTCGGCGCGCACGCGCTCGAACACGTCGCCGAACAGGTTGAGCTGGCGGTAGGTCTCGGAACTGTTGCCGGTGCTGTTCACCTGCGCGGTGACGGTGGCGACGCCGGCCCCCAGAAACACCAGGGCCGCGGCGGTGGCGGCACGCTTGACTATCCTCATCTACCCTTGTCCTTTCCCCTCCGGGGCGCCGAAACCGCGCTGTGGATTGATCGGCTGTCCGTGACGTCGAAGCTCGAAGTAAAGATCGGGTGACCCGTCGGCGGGCATCAGGCCGATGGGTTCCCCCGTGGCCACGCGCCGTCCGACGGCCGTGTCGATGCGGCCAAATCCAGCGATGAGACTATGATATCCGTGGCTGTGTTCCACGATCAAGATTTGGCCATAGCCGCGGAACGGCCCGGCGAAGACGATCGTTCCGGCCTGCGGTGACACCACCGTCGAGCCGGCGCGGGCCTGGATGGTGACGCCGCGGCTGGTGGCGCCGTAGCGGTCGGCCTCGCCGTAGCGGACGGTCACCCGGCCGCCCACCGGCAGGCGTTCCCCAGCGGGCGCGCCGGGCGCGGCGCGGGCGGCTTCCGCCTCGGCCCTGGCGCGCTGCTCGCTCGACCGTTGTTCGGCGAGTTTCTGGTCGGCGGCGCGCTGCTCCGCCGCCTTCTGTTCGGCGGCCTTCTGTTCCGCGGCCCGTTGCTCGGCGAGCCGGCGTTCGGCTTCGCGGCGCTCCGCCTCCAGCCGCTCGGCCTCGCGCTTGGCCGCCGCCGCGGCTGCGGCGCGGCGTTCGGCTTCGATGCGGTCCATCAACTGGCGCAGGTCGGCGGCCTGACCCGTCAGCCGGGCGGTGCGCTGGGCGACCTGCTGCCGCTCCTCCTCGGTCTGGCGCGACAGCTCCTCGCGCCGGGCGACGAGCTGGCCGATCTCCTTCTGGCGGTCGATCAGGGTGAGGCGGGCGGCGTAGGTGCGGCTGCGCTGGGCCTGAAGCGCCTCGCGCGTCTCGGCCAGCCGGGTCAGCGCCTGGGCCAGCGCGTCGGCGCGGGCGCGCAGGGCCGGCACCGTGTCGCGCAGCAGCAGGGCGGAGCGCAGCGTGTCCACCGGCCCGTCCGGGCGGGCCAGCGCCGCTTCCGGGGGGATGCGGGCGACGCGCTGCAGGGCGGCGAGCAGGGCGGCGATCTGCTGCCGCTCGCCCTCCAGCTTTTCGGCCTGGTTGCGCTCCTGCGTTTCCAGCGCGGTCAGGGACTCTTCGAGATGAGCGAGTTCGTCCTCCTGCGCCCGTTCCTGGTCGGCCAGACCGACCAGCCGGTCGCGCAGCTCGTCCAGCTCCTTCTGGAGCGTCTGGGACTGGCGGTCGAGCTGCTTTTGCAGGGCCTTGTCGGCCTGGATGTCCTGCTCCACCCGTTTCAGCGTCTGACCGGGAGACTCGGTCTGCGCCGTGGCGGCGGTGGAGACGACGAGAAGGGTGGCGGTCAGCAGGGCCGGCCGCCAGGGAAACGCCCGTCTCCGCCCGGCAGCTTGCGGAACGGAGACGGGGAGGGGGAGCAGAGCAACACCCGCCGGATGATCGCGCCCTGCGCCCATGCCCGGTTCTGCCTTATTCCGCGGCGGCCCGCGCGCTGGCGCGGTCGATCAGGCTCTTGCCGGTCATCTCCGCCGGCTGCGGCAGCTTCATCAGGTCGAGCAGCGTCGGGGCGATGTCGGCCAAACGCCCGCTGCGGATCGCCGACACCCCGGCGGGGCCGTTCACCAGCACCAGCGGAACTTTGTCCAGCGTGTGGGCGGTGTGCGGGCCGTTGGTCTCCGGGTCCTTCATCAGTTCGCAGTTGCCGTGGTCGGCGGTGACCAGCATCACGCCGCCCTGGGCGCGCACCGCGGCCTCCAGCCGGCCCAGGCTGACGTCCACCGCCTCCACCGCCTTGATGGCGGCGGACAGGATGCCGCTGTGGCCGACCATGTCGGGGTTGGCGTAGTTGATGACCACCAGATCGTACTTCCCGCTGTCCACGGCGGCGACGACCTTGTCGGTCACCTCGGCGGCGGACATCTCCGGCTGGAGGTCATAGGTCGCGACCTTCGGCGACGGCACCAGGATGCGGTCCTCGCCCGGATACACGCGCTCCTCGCCTCCGTTGAAGAAGAAGGTGACGTGCGGGTACTTTTCCGTCTCGGCGATGCGCAACTGGGTCAATCCGGCCTCGCTGACCACTTCGCCCAGCACCTTGGTCAAGGATTTCGGCGGAAAGATGGTCGTCATCAGCTTGGCGAGCGTCGACGAGTATTCGACCATGCCGACGGCGGCGGCCAGCTTCGGGACCGAGGCGCGCTCGAACCCGTCGAAGGCCGGGTCGACGAAGGCGGCCAGGATCTCGCGGGCGCGGTCGGCGCGGAAGTTGGCCATCAGGATGGCGTCGCCGTCCTTCATGCCGGTGTAGCCGTCGATGACGGTCGGCAGGATGAACTCGTCGTGGGTGCCGGCGGCGTAGCTCTGCTCGATCGCCTGGATCGGGTCGGCGGCCTTTTCGCCCTGGGCGCTCACCAGCGTGGCGTAGGCCTTGGCGACGCGGTCCCAGCGCTTGTCGCGGTCCATGGCGTAGTAGCGCCCGCTGACCGTGGCGACATTGACGCCGGGCAGGGCGTGGACGTCGGCCATGAACTCGGCCATCTGGTCCTTGGCACTCTGCGGCGGCACGTCGCGGCCATCGGTGAAGGCGTGGATCTCGACCGGGACGCCCTCATGGGCCAGCACGCCGGCCAGCGCCGCGATGTGGTCCTGGTGCGAATGCACGCCGCCCGGCGACAGCAGGCCCAGGATGTGGCAGCGCCCGCCCGACGCCAGCAGCGTCTTGGCGAGGCCGGTCAGCGCGGCGTTGCGCTCCAGCTCGCCCTCGACGATGGCGTGGTCGATCATCACCAGATCCTGGCGGACGACTCGCCCGGCGCCCAGATTCATGTGACCGACCTCGGAGTTGCCCATCTGGCCCTTGGGCAGCCCGACCTCCTCCTCGCTGGCCTCCAGGAAGGCGCGCGGCTCCGACGACCACAGCCGGTCCCAGTTGGGCGTGTTGCCCTGCGCGATGGCGTTGTCCTCGCGCTCCTCGCGGTAGCCCCAGCCATCCAGGATGCACAGCACTACGGGTCGGGGACGATTGGTCTCGGTCATCACGGTCCTCATACGCCTGTCACGGTCGGGTTGCGGGTCTCGGTCGAACGGTCTGACGCCAGTCTTCTTGTGGCCGGGTTCTTATTGCCTTGGGCCGGATCAGAAAATGGCATGCCTGCGCACGCGCACAATGGGAGTCATGCACGGTGATAGGGGTGTCCGGCCAGAATTTGCTGGGCACGGTAGATTTGCTCCGCCAACATGCCTCGCACCAGCATATGCGGCCATGTCATGGCGCCCAAGGCCAAAAGAAAATCGGCGCGCGCCCGCACGGCGTCGCCGTGGCCGTCCGCCCCGCCGATGAGAAAGGCGATGTCGCCCGCGCCCTGGTCCCGCCAGCCGCCGATCTTGGCGGCGAAGGCTTCGCTGGTTATCGTCTTGCCGCGCTCGTCCAGGGCAACGACAATGGCCCCGGCGGGGATCGCGGCCAAAAGCAGCTCCGCCTCCTGCCGCTTCAACTCGTCGGAGGCGAGGCGCTTCTTCACCTCGACCTCGCGCAGAGTCAGCGGCCAGGACAGGCGGCCGGCATACTCGTCATACAGGTCGCGCGCCGGACCGGTCCGTGACCGCCCAACCGCGGCAAGCCACAGACGCATCGGTCCGACTCCCGTTCGTCACCCGTCCTGACTGTCGTCCGTCAGGCGCTCATGCGCTCGGCGGAGGGCCGCGGCGTCTCCAGACCCCACATCTTCTCGATGTTGTAGAAGGTCCGGACTTCCGGGCGGAACAGGTGGATGATGACGTCCCCGGCGTCGACCAGAACCCAGTCGCACTGGTTCAGGCCCTCGACCTCGACGCCGCGCAGGCCGGCCTGCTTCATGCGGTCGGCCAGCTTCATGGCCATTGCGGCGATGTGCCGGGTGTTGCGGCCCGACGCCACGATCATGTAGTCGGCGATGCTGGTCTTGCCGGCAAGGTCAATGACGACGACGTCTTCGGCCTGATCGTCGTCCAGGGACTTCTCGACGAGCGCCTTCAGTTCGTCCGGCTGGGGAACGGGAACGGGCGCGGGCCGCACAACGGGCGCGGCCGGTTCGATGAACGTGTTGATGGTACCTACCTCGCGATACAGGGTCACGACCCGCTGGCGCGTGCCCGGCGGATCGCCGTCGCCGAAGCCGGATGCAGCGGGTTGCGGAGGAAAATCCAGGCCGGTGTTTTCGAACCGGCCAACCCCTTGGCCTTGTGCATGCTCACCCGGCGACGGGCATAGCGCTGAGCGGCTATGCCACCAAGCGCCCCCATAGAATAAGTTGGACGGGCGAGAACTGCAACCGGCACCAGCCGGAAGATTCGCGTCCACTGCCGCCAGCGGGGGATTTGCCGAAGATTGTCCGCCCCCATCAGCCAGACGAAGCGCGTTTTGGGGAAGCGGAGCGTCAGCTTGGCCAGCGTATCGGCGGTGTAGCGGGTGCCAAGCTCCCGCTCGATGGCGGTGACCCGGATGGCCGGATGGCGGGCGGTGCGCCGGGCCTCCTCCAGCCGCTCGGCGAGCGGCGCCATGTCCCGCACCGGCTTCAGCGGGTTCTGCGGGCTGACCAGCCACCACACCTGATCGAGCCCCAGCGCCTTCAGCGCGTACAGGCTGATGTGCCGGTGCCCGGCGTGGGCCGGGTTGAAGGAGCCGCCGAGCAGCCCGATGCGCAGGCCGGCGTGGAGCGGGCCGGCGTAGCGGTGGGGGGACGCCGCCATGCTTGTCCCCTCCCTAACCCTCCCCCGCTTCGCAGGGGAGGGGATTGGCTCCTCCCCCTGCGCAGCGGGGGGAGGCTGGGAGGGGGGCTCGTGGATGGACGTGTTACGGCCGCGTCTGGCCATCGCCGCGCACGACGTACTTGTAGCTGGTCAGCTGCTCCGCACCGACCGGGCCGCGGGCGTGGAACTTGTCGGTGGAGATGCCGATCTCAGCACCCATGCCGAATTCGCCGCCGTCGGCGAACTGGGTGCTGGCGTTCCACAGCACGATGCCGCTGTCGATGCGCTGCAGGAAGCGCTCCGCCGCCGCCGGGTCCTCGGTCACGATGGCGTCGGTGTGGTGGGAGCCGTGGCGGTTGATGTGGTCAATGGCCCCGTCCACACCGTCCACCACGCCGCAGGCGATGATGGCGTCGAGATACTCGGTGTCCCAGTCTTCCGCCGTCACCGCGGTCACGCGCGGGTCGGCGGCCTGGGCGGCGGCGTCGCCGCGGACGGCGCAGCCGGCGTCCAGCAGGTCCTTCACCAGAACCGGCAGCACGGCGTCGGCGATCCTGCGGTCGACCAGCAGGGTTTCGGCGGCGCCGCAGATCGAGGTGCGGCGCATCTTGGCGTTCATCACCACCTTGCGCGCCTTCTCCGGGTCGGCCTCGGCATCGACATAGACGGTGTTGTTGCCGTCGAGATGCTTGATGACCGGGATGCGGCTCTCCTCGGCGATGCGCTGGATCAGCGACTTGCCGCCGCGCGGGACGATCACGTCGATATAGTCGCGCATGGTCAGCATGTGGCCGACCGCCGCCCGGTCCGTGGTCGGGACGAGCTGGATCGCCGCTTCCGGCAGCCCGGCGGCGCGCAGCCCGTCGGCCAGACAGGCGGCAATGGCGCCGGACGAGCGGATGCTCTCCGACCCGCCGCGCAGGATCGCCGCGTTGCCCGACTTCAGGCAGAGGCCGCCGGCATCGGCAGTGACGTTGGGGCGGCTCTCGTAGATGATGCCGATCACCCCCAGCGGCACGCGCACGCGCTGGATGGCCAGCCCGTTGGGGCGGGTCCATTCGGCGATGACGCCGCCGATGGGATCGGGAAAGTCGGCGATGTCCTCCAGCCCCTTGGCCATCGCCTCGATGCGGGCGTCGTTGAGGGCCAAGCGCTCGATCATGGGACCGGCGAGGCCGCGCTCCTTGGCGGCGGCGACATCCGCGTCGTTGGCCGCCTGGATCTCCGCCTTGCGGGCGCGGATCGCGGCGGCCGCCGCCCGCAAGGCCTGATCCTTCGACGGGCTTGGCACGGTCGCCAGCTCCGCCGCGGCGGCGCGGGCGGCGCGGCCGAGGGCGAGCATCTGATCGTGCAAGGCGTCGGTGGTCTCAAGCAGGGCGGACATCGGTCTCACTCCAGTGGCGTTCGCCAATTGAAAAGGGCCGGAACCATAGCCGATCCTGCGTTTCCGCGAAAGCCATGCCGGTTAAGCCGAAAAGCTGAGTGGAATACTCAACATTCAGCCTGGGCCGCGGATTGTTGCGTGGTTAGCGTTCCCTCATGCAACATTGGCGAGGGAGCCTTTCATGAACCGGCTGGTCCGCCGCGGCGTCGCCGTGGCCGTTGGGGTGGTGTGCCTGGGGGGATCGGCCTGGGCGGAAACACCGCTGGAGCGGGGGCGCGCCCTGGTCAACGGCATCGTCGCCTGCGGCAACTGCCACACGCCGCAGGGGCCGAACGGTCCGGTCGCGGGACAGGAACTGGCCGGTGGGACGCCCTTCGTCGAGGAGCCCTTCACCGCCTACGCCTCCAACATCACGCCGGACCCGGAGACGGGGATCGGGCGCTGGACCGACGAACAGCTGATCACGGCGATCCGCGAGGGCAAGCGCCCCGACGGCAGCCTGATCGGCCCGCCGATGCCCTTCGGCTTCTACCGCGGCCTGTCGGACGGCGACCTGCGCGCCATCGTCGCCTATCTGCGCAGTGTGCCGCCGGTGCGGCATTCTGTCCCGAAGTCCGAGTACCGCATGGCGCTGCCCGCCGCCTACGGACCGCCGGTCGGGTCGGTGGCGGAGGTGCCGCGTACGGACCCGGTGACGTACGGCGCGTACATGGCCGGCCCGCTCGGCCACTGCATGGAATGCCACACGCCGATGCTGCCGGACGGGCGGCTCGACACGACCCGCACCGGGGCCGGCGGGCGGAATTTCACCGGGCCGTGGGGCAACGCCGTGTCCCGAAACATCACGCAGGACAAGGAGCATGGGCTGGGCGGCTGGACCGATGCGGAGATCGGCAAGGCCATAACGGAGGGTGTACGTCCCGACGGCAGCCGGCTGAGCCCTCCCATGGGCTATCATTATTACAAGTCCATGAGCGACGGTGAGTTGGGCGCCCTGGTCGCCTATCTCCGTACGCTTCCTCCGACCCGCTAGACCCCACCGGGCGAGTATGAAATACCGCACCGCCGAAAACGCAGTACCGTAAGCTTTGCCGAGAGGGCATAGTCCGCGGGCTTTTCCACCCGCCGGACCGTGTCCCCATGCTGACCCTGCTGCTGATCGTCTCCGCCTTCTTCGCGGGCGTGCTCAACGCCGTGGCCGGTGGCGGCAGCTTCCTGACCTTTCCGGCGCTGATCATGGCCGGCGTGCCACCGCTGAACGCCAACGCGACCAGCACGGTGGCGGTGTCGCCGGGCGCTCTGGCCAGCGCCTACGGCTACCGGCGGGAGTTGGGGCGGATCAAGGAGGTCAGCCTGCCGGCCTTCCTGGGCGTCAGCCTGATCGGCGGGCTGCTGGGCGCGCTGCTCCTGCTGTGGACGCCGCAGCGCGTGTTCGAGGAGATCATCCCCTGGCTGCTGCTGTTCGCGACGGTGCTGTTCGCCTTCGGCCCGAAGGTGTCGGCCTACATCCGCCGCAACTTCAAGGTCGGCCACGGCACGGTGCTGATCGTGCAGTTCTTCATCGCCATCTACGGCGGCTATTTCGGCGGGGGGATCGGCATCCTGATCCTGGCGACGCTGGGCGTCTTCGGCCTGACCGACCTGCACGCGATGAACGGGCTGAAGGCGCTGGTGTCCGGCTGCCTGAACGCGGTCGCGGTGGTGGCCTTCGTCTTCGGCGGTGCCGTCTATTGGAACGAGGCGCTCATTATGATGGTGGCTGCCGTGGCCGGCGGCTACGCCGGGGCCGCCATCGCCCGCCACATCCCGCCGCCGATCCTGCGCAAGTTCGTGATCGTTGTGGGCGTGGCGATGACCGTCTATTTCTTCGTCGTGAAGGGCTGAGGCGCCCTAAAGCGGAACGCATTCCGCTTTGGACCGCGACGGCGGTCCCGGCCGCACATGCGGCCGAAGCCCGGCCGGCAAATGAGGCCATGTGAATCTAAAGCGAATGAAAATTCGCTTTAGGGAGCGGCAGCGGTCAGTCCGCCGCCATGCGCTCCGCAAGGCCGCACAGGCTATCCCAATCCAGCGCCGCCGGGTCCGACACCACATGGTCGGCGGCCTCGAACAGCAGGTCGGCGTGCTGCGGCCAGGCGATGGTCAGCATGCCGGCGGCCTTGGCGGCGCGGGCGCCGGTCGGGCTGTCCTCGATCACCGCGCAGGCCGCGGGCGGCACGCCGAGGCGGGCGGCGGCAGTCAGGTAGGGCTCGGGGTCCGGCTTGCCCTTGCCAACGTCGTCGCGGCTGAGGCCGAACAGGAAATGCGGGCTGCCCATGTGGCGCAGGTTGGCCTCGACCACCCGGCGCCCGCTGTTCGACACGCAGGCCTGCAGCAGCCCCCGCTCAGCGAAGGCGTCGACCAGAGCCAGGGCGCCGACCCGCGCCTCCACCTCGGCGATGCGCTCCAGATAGAGGTCGGTGATGGCGTCCGCCCATTCCCGGAAGGTCAGGGCCATGGGCCGGGCGGCGTGCAGCCGGGCGTACAGCTCGGGGAAGGCGACGCCCAGCGTGGCCGCGTAGTCCGTGTCGGACAGGGCATGGCCGTGCAGCCGGCAAACCGCGATGGTGGCGCGCTGGTGCCAGGGCTCGCTGTCGAGCAGCGTGCCGTCGATGTCCCACAGGATCGCCTGGAGGGGCGGGCGGCCCACGATCGGAACGCTCACCGCACCACCAGATCGTCGCGGTGGATCATCTCGTCGCGGCCCCGGTAGCCGAGGATTTCCTCGATCTCGTGGCTCTTGCGGCCGGCGATGCGGCGGGCATCCTCGGCGGCGTAGGCGGTCAGGCCGCGCGCCACCTCGCGCCCGTCCGGCGCCTTCACCACCACCACGTCGCCGCGCTCGAAGTCGCCCTCGACGGCGCGCACTCCGGCGGGCAGCAGGCTGGCCCCACGGGCGAGCGCCGACAGGGCGCCGGCGTCCACGGTCAGCGCGCCGTGGGCGTTCAGGTTGCCGCCGATCCACGCCTTGCGGGCGGAGGAGGGGGAGGCGGCGGGCAGGAACCACGTGCACAGCGCGCCGCCCTGCTCGGGCCGCTGCTCCAGAGCGGCCAGCGGGTTCATGCGCTTGCCCTTGGCGATGACCATGCGGCAGCCGGCGGCCAGCGCCACGCGCGCCGCGACGATCTTGGTCACCATGCCGCCGGAGCTGTAGCCGGGTGGCGGCTCACCCGCCATGTTCTCGATGTCGGAGGTCAGTTCCTGGACGACCGGGATGTGCCGGGCGTCAGGGTCCTTGCGCGGGTCGGCGGTGTAGAGGCCGTCGATGTCCGACAGCAGGACCAGCGTGTCGGCGCTGATCATCTGGGCGACGCGGGCGGCCAGACGGTCGTTGTCGCCGAAGCGGATCTCGGCGGTGGCGACCGTGTCGTTCTCGTTGATGACGGGGACGGCACCGAGCTTCAGCAGCGTGTCGATGGTGGCGCGGCCGTTGAGGTGGCGGCGGCGCTCCTCGGTGTCTTCCAGCGTCACCAGCACCTGGGCAACGGTCAGGCCGTGGCGGGCCAGCGTCTCCTGATAGGCGGCGGCGAGCCGGATCTGGCCGGTGGCGGCGGCGGCCTGCTTCTCCTCCAGCCGCAGGGCGCGCCCGACGAGGCCGAGATGCTCGCGCCCGCAGGCGACGGCGCCGGAGGTGACGATCACCACCTCCTGGCCGCGCTTGCGGCAGGCGGCCACGTCGTCGGCCAGTGCGTCCAGCCACTCGCGGCGCATCCGGCCGGTGGCGCTGTCGACGAGCAGGGCGGAGCCGATCTTGACGACCAGCCGCCGCGCGTCGAGCAGGGTGGGGAGCAGGGAGGAGGTATCAGCCTTTGGCGTTGTCGTCGCCGTTGCCGCTGTGCTCGGTGTCGTCACCGTCATCGTCGCCTTCATCGTCCCAGTCGTCCCCGGCCGCGCCCTCATCCGGGTCGTCTTCGGGGAGATCGTCGTACTCGCCCGTCTCCTCGTTCCAGCCCGCATACTCGTCGTCCATCTTCTGGCCGACCGGGGGCCGGGGGATGGAGCGCGTGACCGGAGCCTGGATGACGTCGGGCTCCTCTTCCTTGGACTGTTTGATGAGCGTGAGCAAGCGGTAAAGCACCGCCTGGACGCCCTGGCCGGTGGCGCCGGACAGAACCATCACCTCCGCACCCGACGCCGCCTCCAGCGCGGCCTTCTTCTCCGCGACCTCCTCGTCGAGCAGGGCGTCAGCCTTGTTCAGGCCGATGATCTCCAGCTTGTCGGCGAGGTTGCCGCCATAGGCGACCAGCTCGTTGCGGATGGTGGTGTAGGACTGGACCACGTCCTCCGCCGTGCCGTCGATCAGGTGCAGCAGCACGCGGGTGCGCTCCACATGGCCGAGGAAGCGGTCGCCCAGCCCGTGCCCCTCGTGCGCGCCCTCGATCAGGCCGGGGATGTCGGCGATGACGAATTCCTCGTCACCCGCGCGGACGACGCCCAGGTTGGGGGCCAGCGTGGTAAAGGGGTAGTCGGCGATCTTCGGGCGCGCCGCCGTTGTCGCGGCCAGGAAGGTGGACTTGCCGGCGTTGGGCAGGCCGAGCAGGCCGGTGTCGGCGATCAGCTTCAGCCGCAGCCAGACCCAGCGCTCCTCGCCCGGCCAGCCGGGGTGGGACTTGCGCGGGGCGCGGTTGGTCGGGGTCTTGTAATGGGCGTTGCCGAAGCCGCCGTCGCCGCCCTTTAGGATGACGACGCGCTGCCCGGGCTCCGTCAGGTCGAGCAGCACGGTCTCCTGATCCTCGTCCAGGATCTGGGTGCCGACCGGCACGCGCAGGACCACGTCCTCGCCCCTGGCGCCGTTGCGGTTGGCGCCCATGCCGTGGTTGCCGCGCTGCGCCTTGAAATGCTGCTTGTAACGGTAGTCGATCAGCGTGTTGAGGCCGTTCACGACCTCGATCACGACATCGCCGCCACGGCCGCCGTTGCCGCCGTCCGGTCCGCCATACTCGATGAACTTCTCGCGGCGGAAGGCGATGGCGCCGGGGCCGCCGTCGCCGCTTTTCAGATACACCTTGGCTTGATCGAGGAACTTCATCGGGGACCGTGCCGGCCAATCTACCGTTTGCGCACCGTCCTCCAACCGTGGGAAGGGGGCGGTGACCACACCATCAACAAAAGAAAATCGGGGGCCGGTTGCCCGAACCCCCGATTATCCCAATACACCGTACGGGCCGGACGAGATTACTCGGCCGCGACCGCCGGGACCTCCGCCGCCAGGATGGCGACGTAGGTGCGCCCCTGGGCGCTGCGCTTGAAGGCCACGGTGCCGTCCGCCTTGGCGAACAGGGTGTGGTCCTTGCCGATGCCGACGTTCTCACCGGGGTGGAACTTCGTGCCGCGCTGACGGACGATGATGTTGCCGGCGACGACGTTCTCGCCACCGAAACGCTTCACGCCGAGGCGGCGGCCAGCGGAATCGCGGCCGTTGCGCGAGGAGCCGCCTGCTTTTTTATGGGCCATGGGGAGTTACTCCTGTGACTGGTCGGCGGCCGTTCAGGCGGCGCCGTTGATCCCGGTGATGCGCAGGACGGTCAGGTCCTGGCGGTGGCCGTTCTTACGGCGGTAGTTCTGGCGGCGCTTCTTCTTGAAGACGATGATCTTCGGACCGCGATCCTGGGCGACGATCTCGGCGGTCACAGCAGCGCCGGCAACCGTCGGGGTGCCAAGGGTGGTGCTGCCGCCGTCGCTGACCATCAGCACGTCGTTGAGCGTGATGGAAGCGCCGGCCTCGGCCTCGAGCTTCTCAACGCGGATCACGTCGCCATTGGCGACCTTGTACTGCTTGCCGCCGGTGCGGATCACTGCAAACATCGTCGTCACTGCCTATCTCAAAACAAACGGAAGGGCCGCTCGCCCACCGTTTGAGGTGCAAGCCCGTTCGTGAGAGCGGGGATTTAACTGATGGGCCACCGGGAGTCAACAGGCATGGTGGCATTTTCCCGTTCATTTTCCTGCAAACAAGGGCTTGCATCCCCAAAAGCTTTTGGGTAGGTTCCGCGCCACCCCGGAAACGGGGCAGCGGATGGGTGGCAGAGCGGTTGAATGCACCGCACTCGAAATGCGGCATACCCGCGAGGGTATCGGGAGTTCGAATCTCCCCCCATCCGCCACTCTCATTCGAGCGAACGCTCAAACGAATGTCGCTTTCCCCTTTAAGTGACACTTGCCGCTTATACGTGAGAATGCATCACGCATAAGCGAGGCGGTTCCGAACCGTCGATCTCCCCAAAACACAAGCAGTTCCAACGGGTTGACGCGCCTGCTGCGCGCTCAGACAGCATTGCGCGTCCTCCAAAGGCCGGCGTGCGCCCGCGCATGCGGTTTTCGGATCCCTCTCGCCTAAAGGGATCGCCGTCAGAGTGGAGTCCTTAGAGACCTAATCATACGGCGGTGTGCGGCGGGAGGCATGTGGCGATTGCCCGGACGCCTCCAAGACACGCGAGCCGCCGTTCCCGATCATGAGGCCATAAGGCTCAACGGTTCGGGAGGTTTCGGATGCCGCCGATCGCCAAAGACCTCTGGCCGGGACGCCCCGCACTCCTGCAAGGTGAGTCCTTCTCGTCCTGGTTCGCCCGTGTTGCGGCTGGCAATGGGCTCCGGCCGGCGGACCTGTACCGAATTCTCCAACCCGGCGGCGACCGCAATCCGCGCGACCTGGACTGTTACGCCGACTTCCACCTGCTGAGCATGATGGCCGACAAGACCGGGGCCTCGGTGGCGGCGCTGGAGCAATCCACCTTCCGCCGGTGGGCCGGGATAGCGTTCGAGCGGGACGACGGTCTCGGTAGGTTGGACTGGCTCCCGCCGGCCGGGCGGGAAAAGGCGAAGCGATGCTTCGGCCAACAGGTTTGCCCGCTGTGCCTCGCCGAGGACGCCGTGCCGTTTCTGCGCCTCGAATGGCGCCTCGCCTTCCTCACGGTCTGCCCGACGCACAACCGCCTGCTGCTCGACCGCTGTCCCGCGTGCAACGAACCGTTCAGCGTTCTCCGGCAGGACCGGCACGACGGGGTCTGCTGCTGGTCCTGCGGCGCCGACGTCCGGCACTTCGCCAGTGACCCGCCGCCTCTCGATCCCACTCCGGAGCGGGAGGACCTGCTGGAGACTCTTGCCCAGGGCTGGCGGCAGCTGGGTGACTATGGGCCGGTCTACTCCTTTACAATATTGCGCATCCTCGCGTTGGTCGCGCGCCTGATCGCCGGTGGTCAACACGCCTACGCTCTCCGAGCCTGGGTCGGAGCCCGTGAGCCGCGCTTGGCGGTGCCGCCAGAGACGCTGCCGCGTGCTCGCGACGGTGCCTTGCTGACGCCGCGGGCCCGGTGCGTGATCGTCGCGATGGCGCATCACCTGATGGGCGACTGGCCGCACCGTTTCGTCGAGGCCGCACGCGGTGTCGGCATGACGCGCAACCATATCCGGACGAATTTTGCGGAGGCTCTGCCGTTCGCCTTCGTCCATGCCGTTGACTGGCACCTCAAGGAAGCGCTTGCTCCGGCCTCCCGACAAGAACTCTCGTCGGCCAAAGCCGTCCTCGAACGGCGCGGCGTGAAGCCGACCTATCGCAACCTGGTCGATCTTGCCGGCACCAGGCGGAAACCCTTGAACGTCATGGCCGAACCCGCGGCGGAAACCGCGCCGTGGGGAAAGGGGCGCTATTGGAAGCTGGACGGCGTTTCGGCCGAGGTGAAGGAGGCGGCGCGTCTGGCCGCGCACCGCTCGGGAGAAGGTGTCGCAGTCTGGCTGGACCGGCTGGTGCGCAAGGAATTGAATATGCCAGCTATGCGTGTATGCTGATGCAGCGAGAGAAAGTGTCGTTGCGAGTCCTCTAGGGTTGAATCCGGGAGGTGGCGCATGCCGGTCCGCAAGATCGGTCTCTGTTACCGCAGTGTCTCAGGTCGGGTTCCAATGGGATCCGGCCGGGCATCGGTCGCGGTCGAATCTACGTTGGAGCGGGACTTCGCCCTGCTGCAGCGATTTGATCGCGACGTCGTCGGTGTCGAAGAGCAGCCGGTGCGCATCGAATACCGCATCGGCCGGGGAACGAAGCGCCGCTATGTCCCGGATTTCCTGGTCACCTACCGTGGCGCCGGTCGACCGCCGCTGCTCGTGGAGGTGAAATACTCCACCGATCCGCACCTGCTGGCGGGCACCTTGGAAGAGCGCTTCGCCGCAGCCCGCCGATTCGCCGCGGAGCGTGGATGGGTCTTCACGCTGGCGACTGAAAAGGAGATCCGCACTCCACGGCTGGAGAACGCCACGTTTCTGCTGCCCTTTCGCGACCGTCCGGCGGACCCGGCGTTCCGCGACAGGCTGCTCAAGGTGGCAGCGGAGGCGCCGATCACCGTGCAGGAACTGGCCGACTGCGTCGCCGGTAACGCGGCAGATCGCGCGCGGGTGCTGCCCAGCCTGTGGACCCTGATCGCGCACTTTGAACTCGTGGTCGACCTCGACCGGCCGATCACCATGCGAACCATGCTCCGGCATCCCCAGGGAGGAGACGCATGACGGCGCGGTTCAGCTTCAGCTCTGGGGCGGCGGTCAAGCTGCGGGGGCGGTCCTGCACCATCCTGGAAGCGGTCACCGCCTCGTCGGTTCTGATCGAGGACGCCGAGACGAAGGAAACGCAGGTGGTGCCCGTCTCCAAGCTGTCCCATCCGGACGGCGACGCGAAGCCGGAACCGACGCGGGCCTTGGACAGCCTTCCCGAGGACGACCTGGCTGAGGCTAAGCGCCGTTTCGCGATCATCAAGCCGCTGGTCCGATGCGAGCGCCGCAGCCAGGAGGACGTCAAACGGGTGGCTGAGCAGCACGGTGTCGGCCTCTCGACCCTCTACCGCTGGATCAAGACCTACGAAGGCCGGCGGTTGATGTCCGACCTCGCCCCGCGGCGCAAGGGCCGGTCCATGCCCAAGCGGCTCGATACCGCCGTCGAGTCCGTGATCGACAGCGTCATCAAGGACCTCTACCTGTCCAAGCAGAAGGTCACCGGCGAGGAGGTGATCCTGGAGGTGCACCGCCGGTGCCGGGCCGCCAAGCTGGCCAAGCCGGCCGGCAGCACGATCCGCAAGCGCCTGCGGGCCATCAATCCCCGGGAGAAGGTGCTGAAGCGGGAGGGCCGCAAGGCGGCACACGACAAGTTCGGGCGGGTCAAGGGCGAGTTCCCCGGCGCCGACTCGCCGCTCGCCGTCGTGCAGATCGACCACACGTTGCTGGACATCATTGTGCTGGACGAGGAGATGCGCCTGCCGATCGGCCGCCCCTGGCTGACGCTGGCCATCGACGTCTTCAGCCGCATGGTGGTCGGCTATCACCTGTCGCTGGACCATCCCAGCGCCTTCGCGGTGGGGCTGTGCCTCTGCCACGGCATGCTGGACAAGGCGGCGGAGTTGGAACGACTCGGCATCAAGGGCGAGTGGCCGGTGTGGGGCAAGCCGCGCATGATCCACTCCGACATTTCACCCGACGGGCACGATGCAACGGAGCAACTTGCCGAGCTTTTAGTTCTTACAACAAACAATGATAGTAAATTTCGCTTTGCGACACTGGGTGAAACGAGTGCTGCGACAGCAGCTATATCAGGCATAGCCGGCCGTATTATGGCGCGGTATCCAGTCTATTGGCCAGAAACTGTCCGTGGATTGATTGTTCATTCAGCCAATTGGACGTCAGCCATGCGGGCGCGTGTTGCCCATTTGGCAGCTTCCGCACGAGCGGAGTGGCTGCTGGGAATGTATGGTTGGGGTGTGCCTAGTGAGGATGTTGCACATAAAAGTGCGACAGATAGGCTAACCATGGTTGTCCAAGATGAATTGGTGCCATTTAAATTCCAGGATGGCCGAGTTTCGATCAGCGAGCTTAAATACTATGAGCTTCCATGGCCGGTTGATGCTTTGAAGAGTATGGGGGGAACCCAAGTAGAACTTCGAGTAACACTATCTTATTTTGTTGAGCCAGACGTAAGAGCGGCCTCAACAGGAGACCCGAGTCGATATTGCAGTCACCGCTTAGCGTTTGACCTCAAAGGGCCAGATGACGACGACATTGACGTAGTGAGACGTAAGAACAAGGTGCTTGCCGATCTCCGTAAGAGCAAGCCGCCTGGGCGGACCGAGGATGGCTGGGATCTCAAGTCTCATCTTCGGGAAAGGGGCACTATTCATCATGACCGTTGGCGGGGGCGTGCAGAAGATCTAGCACGCCAGGGAGGAATAAAGATCTACCCAAAGTCGGGTTGGTGGGCGGATTATCCTAACGGAGAATATACCGGCATTCCTGTCCGTTACTCTCTGATTATCAGCATTGTTGCTCCCGAGGCGCGTCAGGATATTTATCAGGCAGCTCAAATCCATATGGCCAGTCTAGCTAAGGCCCGGAACAAAGCGCTGGTTGCACTGGCCGGCATGCCGATTAAGGTTGATGTCCGCACATGAGTTGCAATGAGACGCGCGCTTATAGCTTCCTGTATTGAAAATCGGAGAGGAGCCAGACGCTCTCGATTCGGGTGTGTCAGTCGATGCACCATCAGGCGATTTGCGTTCAAGGGAACGTGCTGTCATTTACCAGCTGGCTGAGCTGATGTGGTGGATGGCCCTTCCACCACATCAGCTCAGCCTTCGGCGCGATGCTCTCCGGCTCCAGGTCCGGCATGTAGAGCCGCAGCACGGCGTCCACATGCACCCCGCCGCTCCATGTCCTCGATCACCCCGGAAATCTCGGCCCGCTTGTCGCGCAAGGCGCTTACGACGTGTGGTTCGGCCATTTCGGTACCCTTTCTGCCCAGTCAACCGGCGGAAGGGTACGGGCGGGCGCGTCAGGACGGGAGGTTTAGCGGGTGGCGGTTGCTACATAAGGCCCCAAAAGCTTGGGTTACTTGTCGCGTAAGGCGCTGATAGCGTGTGGGTCAGCCCAATTTGGTACTACCTCTATTCCAATCAACCAAGCGATAGGGTACCGGAAAATACGGTAAATCGGTAAGCATCCGCTGAGTGCCGCAGTCAGGCAGCTTATGTCTGCTCGCGGATTGCCTTCCATTCCCGGGGCAGGAGTTCGCGCAGGCGGGTTTGGGGCATGTCGTTGATGCGCGCCAGCACGTCGTCCTGCCGTCTGGACCATTTCCCGCCAGGCGGTGGCCGACGACGTCGTGCAGGGCATTCCGATCCGCGCGGGCACGGTGGTGATGATGCCGCCGTACGTCGTGCATCGCAGCGCGGCCCACTGGCCCAACCCCGAAGGCTTCGATCCCGAGCGCTTCCGCAATGGTGAGCCGCGGGGCACGTCCAAATTCACCTACTTCCCCTTCGGCGGCGGGCCGCGCCGCTGCCTCGGGGCGCACTTCTCCATGATGGAGATGCAGATCGTCCTGGCCACTTTGCTGCAGCGTTTCCGCTTTTCGCTGATCCCGGGCTCACTGCCGGAAGCCATGGTGACGCTTACCATCCGGCCGCGCGACGGACTATGGATGATCCCTGAGATTGTCCAGCCCCGGCCGGCGTGACGATGCTGGAGGGAACCGATGTGGAGATGGGTGGCGCAGCCACCCATCGTCCCCAGCCCCCGGCGGACGCCCGAGACTCGGTGCCGGGTGTCCAGGGAGGCGATCCCGCCCGGGGTGGCCGAAGTGGCCCCGCGAAGAGCAGCACCCGGTGTCGCCCGTCGACGGCGGAGCAGCCTCAAAGGGTTGGCCTGCAGGCACGCGGCTTCGAGGCGATTCCCGATGGCCAGCTCCTGGCTCATCTGCTGGCCTTGACGACGGAGGGGAAAGAGGCCGACGCAGACCGTCTCGCTGATCGGCTGCTGCATCATTTCGGGAGCTTGACCGATGTGATGGCCGCGTCGACACCGCGCCTGCGGCAGATCGCGCGCCTCGACGAGCGTGGGCTTCTCTCCATGCGACTGGTCTGGGAAGTGGCGGCCCGGCTGGCGTGGCAGGAGACGGTGCATCAGCCGCTGCTCGCCACGACCCCGGCTCTCCTGACTTATTGCCAGATGAGGCTGGCGCGGGAACGGGTCGATCAGGTCCGCGCCTTCTATCTGGACGCGCAGCACCACCTTATCACAGATGAGCGACATCAGGTCGGCACCGCCGGCACGGTCGAAATCTACCCGCGTGAGATCCTCCGTCGGGCACTCGAGCTGGATGCGGCGGCCTTGATCGTCGCGCGTGGGCAGGTTCGGGGAAGCGCGCGCCTATCCGTGGATGATCGGTCTTCGGCCAAGGCGCTTGAGGCTGGGGGACATGCGTTGGGCATCCGTCTTGCTGACTATGTCGTCATTGCGCGCGACGGCCACTGCAGCTACCGCGGCGGACACCAGAGCCGATAACCAGAGCGGTGCAATGGGAAAGCGCTTGGGATATGTGTCGCTTTCGCCTTTAGTTGTTTGATGGCGGAACGTTGTTGTGACCCAGTCTGTTGGGCCATTCAGGACTATAGCTGCTGGATCAAAGGGCGCCTAGCCGCAATACCGTTCAGGTGGATTTGATCTGGATGTAGTCTGGATAATGGCAGGATTTCCGGGCGATGGGCCGGGGTCCTGCCCGGCACCGGGTTGGAAAGTTGCTCATTTTACGTTTGACGGCGCGTGGGGCTCGCCGGTCCCGGCTTTGGTCGGCGGGATGGGCGATGATCTCGTCGAGGACGGAGCGATGCCGGCGCTCCTGGTCTTCAGGGGGAAAGCGCGGCGTCGAACGGGATGTTGCGCCGGATGACACGCACGGCGTCGAGAAAGGACAGAGTGTCCGGGTCGCGGCCGTCCCGGCAACTCGCCTCGTGCATCAGCTTGCGGATGGCGAATCCTCAAAGAGGCCGTCGCCGCCTTTCCCTTCCAGGTCACCTACGTCCTGACCGACCGCGACAGCTGCTTCACCGCCGACGGCTTCGAGGCCGCCTGCCGCGCCCTGAGCGTGCAGCACCGCACGACCAAGCCCTACACGCCGCAAACCAACGGCATGGTCGAACGCTTCAACGGCCGCATCGGACGGGAGGTGCTGGTATGTGCATCGGCACTCACGAAGCCCTGGAGCGCCTGCTGAACGGCTACCGGCTCGCCTACAACGCCCGCCGACAGCGCGTCCTCACCGGCCGCTCCCCCAACGACGTCGTCCGTGAGCGCGTCGCCGACAAACCCGACCTGGCCAACCCGGCCTATCGGCCGCCCAGTCCGTGCGACCTCACGAAAACCAAGCTGGCCGCCCAGCTCACGGTGTATGCCGCCAAGGACGTGTCACCACCGGACACCAATCGAGTTGCGGAATGTGGATGAGGTCTTGCAGGACGACCGGAAGGACTAAGCTGTTCAACAGCGATCAGCTCACCTGCTCACGTGGAGACTGCCAAAGTAGTGTTAGAACGGCAGCATCGGTTCGCTGCCGCCCTGAATGCGGCCATCCAGACGCGCGATGATTGGGCCCATGGCCAGGAACACTGTGGCGGGGTCGTCGACGGCAAATTGCACCCGCCCAGATGACGCCGTCTTCAACGCGGCACCGGCCCCACTGAGCACGAGCACTTGGCTCTTTAGATCCGCGGGCGGTTTTGTTTCCATTTCCAGGGCGATCCGCTCGATTTGAGATCGTATGGGACTTATGGATAAGCCCAACTGCGTAAGTTCCTTCACGACACTCAAGAGGATCAAATGGGAATATCGTAGCTTGGGCCGCTTTCCTACAAGCGCCGGCACGCCCGACAGCACCTTGCGCCAGTGCTTGAACTCCTCCTCCGTGACCTCGGTGAGCTCCCGGGCCTGCTTTCCTGAAAAGGCGGACATGATTTGACACCACAAGGAATGGGGGCTAGGGCTCGCATCTCAGGCGAGGCAGACACAAAGTCTGGTGGATTACCCACTTGCAATCGGGGGCAAACCCCTGCACAATGGATAAATCGTAGCAAGTGAAGCGTGGACATGCAACCAAATGCCTCAAATTGCTGCGGGTTTCCCTGCAAAGCGGCCTTGCGTTACAGCCGGCCAATCGCTAGCTTCCTCGCTTCCTCGGGAGTTTGGGTCCATGATGGCATGCGCTGAGGCTAGGAACCGACAGTCGGGTTCTGTTGTTCTGTCAGGAACTCGAGAGGGATAGGACGCCATGATCCCCCAGCTTCGCAGCCAGCACGCCGTGGACAGCACCCATCCAAAGGTTCTGGTCATTAGCGAGGACCCTTTCAGTTTGGCCGCACTGAGCGACAAGCTGTCCCATAGCCGCAGACAGCCCGTCGACGTCGTACGCCTGAGCGCCCCCGAATATGCCGTGGAGGCCGTTGACCGTCACAAGCCGGACGTGATCGTCACCGACTCCTGGTACGGCCGCCTGGGCCAGGAATGCTGGCGGGTCCTAGACTCGCTGATGCGCCGCCGCCCCAACCTTCAAGTGGTCGTAATAGACGACTTCAACGAAGTGTCTCCCAGCCGCGCACCCACCAACCGCGGCCAGACCAGGATTGCCCGGGATGCGGCACGGCAGGACAACATACTCTTGGATGTCGTCTATGACGTCGCCCGGAGGTCGTCACCTGCCCGGCCACGCCGCCGCTGGATGGCCCAGATTGCCCGCTGACGCGAGTTAGGCTGACACCCAACCGCCCAACTCCTTTTTGGACTTGGCGTGTTGATATTGAACCCGTTCCGCGGGTATTCTCTCGCCGCATCAAAAGCGAGAGGGGCACCGCATGCCTTCGGCCGACAAAAAATGGATCGAACGGCTCAGTGAGCTGTCGAAGGCAGCGCTGCCGCAACAGGAACTTGCGGACCTTTATCCCGAACAGCAGCAGGCTGTGGAACGCGTTGTGCTGGGAGTCCAGGCGCAGGCGGTCCGGCATCACCGTCAGGCTGGGAAGGAAGAAACGAAATTCTACAAGGACGCGAATGGGGACCGCATCAGCCCACGATGGCGTCGGCGCAACGGGCGCCATCAACAGCCCCACAACGTGTTGGTGATTGACGGTGAACGCGGCAGTGGCAAGACGACCACGCTTCTGAAGATCAAGGAAATTCTCAACGCATTGACGCTCCGCGGCTTGCCGAATCAGACGGACCGGGATCCGGGAGTGGTGAAGCTCGGGTTCGAAACGCTTGAGATCGAGACCACCCGCCGCACCGCTCTCGTGCAACCCATCATCATCCCCAGCAGCATGCTCGAGCATGAGATGCCGATGGAGGCCGTTCTGGCCGAAATCGAGGATGAACTCCTGCGCCGACTCGACGCGGAGCATGGCGACAGCCGACGGCAAAAGGAGTTGCAGGCGACCCTGAACGAGCTCAGGGACGAGGTCCATGTCGGCTGGACGTTCGCTCACAGCCAGGGGCAGACGGCTCTCGTCAACGACGCTCTGGACTTCAAGGACTACGCCCGCAACCGGGCTACCTACAACATCTACGCCTACCAGCGCATTGAGGCGTGGCACGGTTTCGTCGACGCTCTGCTCGAAGTGGTCAATTGCGAGTTGCTCGTCCTGGTATTCGACGATACGGACTTGGCTCCGTATGGTGGAGACAGAATTCTCAACGATGTCCGGCAGTACCTTGCGCACCCGCGGGTCGTCACCATTATAGCCGCGGATGTCGGGCGCCTATCCCGTGAGATAGCCCGGCAGCGATTCAGCAAGAACCCAGACCTCATCAAAGCCCTCCGCGTCCTCGATCAGGCCGAGCCCATCGACGCTCGGGCGGGACGCTTATTCAGTCTGTGGAGTGACACAACCGATGTTGTGCTGGCGGAAATCGACAAAACGCTCCCGCCGAGCCGCCGGCACCGCTTGTCGATACCGGACCGCTCCCACCTCGAATCCCTTCCCAAGGAGCGAACCCTAACGGAAATCTTTGTCAGCCAGTTCGTTGCCCATGCGCTGGCTGCCAAGACTCATACCGAGCCGGAGAGGGCTGCCGAAAGCCTACGATTGGCCCTGGAATGGTGGTTTGCCACGTCGGAGCACAGCGCGCTATTCGTGGACTCGGTTCGAGGTTTGGTCAGCTTCCTCGATGGAGTCTTCTACGACCAATACCGCCGCACCGGCGATCTGTTTCCGCGCGCTGACCACAAACCCTTACCAACGCTTCTGCTCGGTTATCACAAGGCACGCGACTTGCGCGCCGCCATGAAGGAAACTGACCACATCGGCGAAGCCATTCTGGCCGAACAAATGGTAAGCGGCTGGCTCGCCGACGATACGAAACAATACATGCCGGGAGGGACGTACTCCCAAAGCGTCTGTGACTATTGGCTCGATGTCCATATTGGCGGCAACCAGTTGGATGCCAGGGGTGTAGAAGCCCTTTCACATTGGATCCCAGCCCATTTTGCCAGGATACTGCCACCGGAGAGGCGGAACGACCTCCCTGAAGCACGATACGGAATCGCTGGATACTACCAGCGGTCATTTCTCCCCTGGTCCTGCCTCTACGTGTTTCAGCTCCGTTACCTCGACAGCCTGATGCTGGAGGTGTCCTCGGAGAGCAAGTACATCTACCACCCAGATCTTAGTAAGCCGTTTGAGGAAATAAACCGCACCGATGTTTTGGCATTCTCAAGGTGGAACACGGTCGAGAAGGCCATTGCACGAGGGAAAGCGCGCGAAACGGTACCTTTCGAATTATTACAAGACGGAATCCGCTACCGGGACGTCACAACGACATTCATGCAGCATGCATGGGTCTTCTCACATGTGAAAGGAGATGGGATATCCACCTGGGACGCGCTGTGCGTCAAGATTGACAGCCAACTTTCTCGCGGCCACGCGGACATTGGCGACATTTGGCGCGATCTCGCTGCCCTCGGTGATATTGCTCTAAGCTTTTCTCAGTTCGCCCGGGACCTGATACGGAACGCAGCGGAAGCTGAAAGGCAGAGGCACTTCCTCGTCGTTATGTGGGTTCTCTCGGCCCACTTGGCCCGTCTAGGAAACGACTTCAAAGCAATTCACTACCCACAAACAACATTGCCGATCGGCATTTCACTGAGCCCCTCTCCCGGCAATCGCTCCCAATGCCGGCTTAAGATGCTGGTTAATCTGGCAGAATCAGTGCAGGATCGCAGTCCCCGCACGTTCATTCTGCACGTCTGGAGCCTAGTCCCAATCGCGCGCGGGTTGTTCTGGATCGGCGACGGGCCGCTCGATGACGACACCGCCGTCTCGGTGTGGACATCCGTTCGTAAGCTGATGATTGCGGCCGCAGACAAGCTGACGCAGTTGCGCGCACCCAGCGAAAAGCCGCCACTTGTTCAGACCATGGCGAACATCAAGGTCCGCGCGTGGGGCAGACCCGAAGGCAAGGATGTTTACCCCACCCAGCCGGAGGATATGCTGCAACCGGAAGACCTGCTGACCTGGAACTTTCCGGACGCAACCTTCCACCTGGACGCCATTGCCGCTGACCTAACCGACACGGCGGAATGGCTCAAAGACCAACTCGCCGAGTTCGAGAGGCTGAAAACCACGATCGCCGCGGATGCGTCGCTCACGGAAAAAGTCGATCTGATTGCCCGTTTCCTCGACATCGGCCGCGTCCCGGCAGGAAAGATCCATGAGCAGCTTGTTGGGGATAAGCCGGCTTGATCTCGCGATCGAGTTGATCCGATGGCGCGCACGGCTCTCGTGGGGAACCGTCGAGCTTCCCGGGCCGTTGGAGATGGCCAGGCACTTCGCCAACCATCTCCTGCACCGCAACCCGGAGCGTCATCAGGAGGTAATCGAGGTTGCTGTCGAGGACTTCTTCGCCAAGCACCGGCGGTTGACCGACTGGTGGAGCGCAGTGCTGACCAGCGGCGACATCGACGTCAAGGTCTATTCCTGCGAGCCGCGGATCGCACGCCCGTCGCTGGCGAACTGGCGGTCGGCAATGGCGCGGTTGGACCATGACGCCTTGGTGACGCTGAACCTGTTGGGGCAGTCTCCCGCCCCCTGCAACATTGACAAGTCCCTGCAGGCGCTTTCCAAGTGGCGAGTGTTTCCCGGCATCTGGGACCCCGACTTGAGCACGATCTGCGCCCGCGGGCTGGCCGACACCCACGTGCACTTCGAGGCGAGCGATCCCGTTCCGGTGCTGTGGGCGAGGCTCATGGCTGAGGACGTCCGACTCGAAGCGGTTCCGCGCTACAATGACGCCAAATTGGAGGAGATCCGGAGCAACGGCGAGCGCCTGTCGAACCGGCTGTGGGAACGGGATCTCATCCAGGATGCCATGACGTTCCGGCGGCGCACACTTCGGCACTGGCGGGAAAGCCTCGACGTTCCCAAGGCATCCCGAACCGCCAGTTCGGCCGAGCATCTGTATCAGGAACGCTGGTTTCTCATGCATTCCTGGCAGCGCCTACTCGCAGGATACAATCGTCTCCACGGGGACGAAAACCAGGATTTCGAGAAGGGCTTCGATCAATACCTCGTCGCGAAGAGCATCTTCCTGTCCGAGCAGCAGCAGTTTCCAGGCTCCGGTGCCGGATTGTCGCGCTTCCGCGAATACCTCGACCGCGCTGAACCCCTGAGCGAGAAACGCGCCGTCAAGGCGCCGCGGGCTCTCCGCCAGAGAATGCGCCGACTGGCCGATCTCGCCCTGGAATGCCCCTCGACCAGACGCCTCGAGTTGAGGATCGCTCCCAAGGATAAAGCCGTCAAATGGTTCCAGTACATGCGGAACTGGAAGCAGGTACGGAACGGTTTGGATGGGCCGTACGACATCGGCTTCGTCGTCCACTTCATCCGCAATCCCAAGGCTCGATCTACTAATCTTGGCCATTTTGGCAGTCTGCGGGCCGACCTGGACCGCAAGACTGCCATCCTCCACCTCTTTCGTCACAAGCACCCAGCTTTGGCGTCCTCGATCGTCGGCTTGGATGTCGCGAACCTCGAACGGGGCTGCGCCCCAGACATCTTCATTCCGTTCCTGCGGCTGCTGCGCGGCGACGTCGGACCGCTTGCGACTCCAGACAGCGCAGAAAGAATCGTTCCGGAGCACTGGAGCCGGCTATCGGACCGTGGCCTGCACGTCCACTCCTTCACGTTGCCCCGCCTCGGTCAGACCTACCATGCCGGAGAGGATTTTTTCCACGTCGTCACAGGCCTCCGACACATTGACCTGCTGGTTACCCATCTGCTGGAGCAGCGTGACCGCATCGGACATGGGCTGGCGCTGGGCCTCGACACGCCGATGTGGCTGGCAAGAAACCACTCGCGCATTCAGATGCCCCAAGGTGTGCTGCTCGACGATCTGGTTTGGCTGCGCAAGACGCTGCTGGTTGCGGGCGCGCTACCTCCCGCGGATCTCGCCGACATCGATCGAGAGATCTGCAAGCTGAGCCAGGCAATCTATGGAAAGGTGATCCCGGTCAGCGTGCTGGAACTCCTTGCCGACGAACGCACGCACTTGCCGCCGCGTCCTACACCCGAGGGGCAGGGAAGCATGGACGACCCGGTCCACCTCTTCGCCCACGAAACGTGGAACCGGGAGGTTCAGAGAAAGCGAGACAGTATAGCCGGCAGCAAATCCATTGCCGTCCTGAACGCACAAGCGCCTCGGATCGCTCATGCCCAAAAGGTGGTCTGTGAGAAAATGTATGAACGGGGAATTTGCCTGGAAATCAACCCAACCAGCAACATGACCACCGGCGCGGTGAAAAACATGCAGGAGCATCCTGCCTTCAACATCCTGAAGATGACCGAAGGACGCGCTCGTATATCCGTAAATACCGATGACCCAGGTGTGTTTGCCACGAGACTGGATCAGGAATTCGCCATCCTGCTCGATACAATCGTAAAGCAGAAAGAAAAGACATTGCCAGAGGCGCTTCTCTTGATCGAGAAGCTACGAGAGTGTGGATACGAAAGCACATTCCTCACCATCTGACTGCACTGCAGCGCGATGGAGATTTCTAGCTACGCTCTCCGCATGAGCGCAATTTACTCGCACAAGTATAATATACTTACATGGGAAAACTTGTTTGCATACGACAATCTAAACTCGGAGTCAAGCACAACATGCGCAAACTTTTCCGCTGAGCCGAATCGCAATTACGATAAATATCAATCGGTTACATACTATTTACGTGCAGACATTTTTGTCGGCCCATACGAGTAGCGCGATGAAGTCGCTTGAGTGTTTGGTGGCGCTGGTATGCACCAACCTCTGCCGGCTTACCGCGTTCCAGGCCCCGAGCAGCCCGGCGGCGCGCCAACCCGGGTGCCGGGATGCGCAGGTCGCCGCCCCGCGGCGCCCAGCAGCGGGCCAGATAGGGACTGTGAGGAATTCCGTGTACGGGCCATAACCGAGGGACCGAAGGAGGCCCTGTATGGCACGACGCAAACAGCCCAGCATCCCGGACCAGCTGCTCGATCAACTGCTCGCCGGGGTCGATCCGAAGAGCGCCTTTGCCAAGCCGCCCTCGGTGGAAGATACAACGAACTCCTCTCACACATAGGCTGATTTCACGGATCGTTCCCACATAATGCCGGCCCGTGCTCCCAAATATAGGTGCCAAATCGAGCCCGTCCCTCTGCCTCACTCCCATCCAAGCCTGAAACCGACAACGAAGAAGCCTTCCCAACCGGGAAGGCTTTTTTCGTTTCAGGCCTGGGGCGTCTCTCAGCTGTCCTTGAGCATCGCCAGCGCCGCCTCGAACAGCAGGCTGCCCGGTTCGGCGAAGCGGTCGACCACGCTGAAATGGTCGGCGCCCGGCTCCACGATCTCCCGCACCGCGTTGCCCTGCGCGGCCCAGGCCAGGGCGTAGTCGGCCTGCTGGCGGTGCATGGCGTCGGTCTCAAGGCCGCCCAGCGCCGGCATCAGCAGCGGGGCCGGGGCGGGAACGGCGTGGATCGGGCTCAGCCGTCGCGCCGAGTCGGGATTGAGCCGCAGCTGCTCGTTCACCTCGAAGCCGAGCATCGGTTCCAGGTCGTAAAGGCCGCTGATCGGGATGCCGCCGGCCACGCGGTCGCGATTCTCCGAGACGAGCTTGGCCGTCAGGTGGCCGCCTGCCGAATGGCCGGACACCACTACCCGCCGGGGAACGCCGCCGAAGCTGGCCGCGTTGGCGATCACCCAGTCCAGCCCGGCCTGGGCGTGGCCGCACAACTCGTCCATCGTCACGTCCGGGCACAGGCCGTAGCCGAGCAGGACGACCGCCACCCCGCGCTCCACATAGGGCGCGGCGATGAAGGAATGCAGGTCCTTCGACAGGGCCCGCCAGTAGCCGCCATGGATGAAGACCAGCACCGGCGCGCCCTCTCCGGCCGGGAAGACGTCGGCGCGCTGGCGCGGGTGCGGGCCGGTGGGAATGTCATAGCGCCCGCCGAGCCGGGCGCGCACCGCCTCGCTCTCCGCCTGCCAGCGGGCGAAATAGGCCGGGTGCTCCGGCACCAGCTTGCGGAAATTGTACTGGCGGTCGATCTCGGCGGCGGTCATGCCGGAAAACAGGGGGTCAGACGCCAAGATAGCGCTCCTTCAACGTGGGGTCGGCGAGCAGGGCGGCGGAACTGCCGGACCACACCAGCCGCCCCTTCTCGATGACGTGATGGCGGTCGGCCAGGGCGGCGAGGGCGTGCACGTTCTTGTCCACCACCAAGATTGCCTGCCCCTCATCCTTCAGGCGGGCGAGGCAGTCCCAGATCTCCTGGCGGACCAGCGGGGCCAGCCCCTCCGTCGCCTCGTCGAGGATCAGCAGCTTGGGGTTGGTCATCAGGGCGCGCCCGACGGCGAGCATCTGCTGCTCCCCGCCCGACAGGTTGCGGGCGAGGTTGCCGGCGCGCTCGGCCAGCCGGGGGAACAGGGCGTGCACGCGCTCCACCGTCCAGGGATCGGACCGCCCGAAGCGGTTGGCGGCGGTGGCGATCAGGTTCTCGCGCACGGTCAGGGTGGGGAAGACCTGCCGCCCCTCCGGCACCAGAGCGATGCCGGCCCGCGCGATGCGGTGCGGCGGGCGGCCGGCGATCTCCGTGCCCTCGAAGGCGATGGAGCCGCCGGTCGGCGCCACGAGGCCCATGATGGCCTTGATGGTCGTCGTCTTGCCCATGCCGTTGCGGCCCATCAGGGTCACCGCCTCGCCGGCGTCGACGGACAGCTCCATGCCGAACAGCGCCTGGCTGGAGCCGTAGGCGGCGGTCAGGTTGGCGACGCGCAGCATCAGGCCACCTCCAGCTCGTCGCCGAGATAGGCCTCGCGCACCGCCGGGTCGTTGCGGATCTGCTCCGGGGTACCGCTAGCGAGGTCCTTGCCGCGCACCAGAACGGTGATGCGGTCGGCCAGCGCGAAGACGGCGTCCATGTCGTGCTCCACCAGCAGGATCGTCACGCCGCCCTTCAGCTCCCGCAGCAGTTCGACCATGCGGGCCGAGTCCTCCGGCCCCATGCCGGCCATCGGCTCGTCGAGCAGCAGCAGCCGCGGCCCGGTCGCCAGAGCCATCGCCAGCTCAAGCTGCCGCTTCTCGCCATGGGCCAGCGCGTCGGCGCGGGTGTCGGCCCGGTCGCCCAGCCCGACCCGTTCCAGCACGGAGCGGGCGGGGTCGGCCAGCCGCCGGTCGCACCCGGCGTCGCGCCAGAAGCGGAAGCTGTGCCCGGCGTGGGCCTGCACCGCCAGCGCCACGTTGTCGAGCGCGGTGAAGCTGGGGAAGATCGAGGTGATCTGGAAGCTGCGCGCCAGCCCGCGCTGCGCCCGCTTGTGCACGGGCAGGCGGGTCACGTCGCGCCCGTCGAACAGGATGGTTCCAGAATCGGGGGTCAGTTCCCCCGACAGCTGGCCGATCAGGGTGGTCTTGCCCGCTCCGTTCGGGCCGATCAGGGCGTGCAGCTCCCCCTCCGCGACGGACAGCGAGAGGCCGTCGGTGGCGGCCAGCCCGCCGAAGCGCTTGACCAGCGAATCGGTGCTCAGAAGGGGGGGGCTCGATAGCGGGCGGCTCATGGGCGCCTCCCCGCGACGACGCCCCACAATCCTTTGCGGGCATACAGCACCAGAAGGATCAGCACCGGCCCCAGCACGATCTTCCAATGCTCGCCCAGCCCGGCGTGGGCAAGGTCCATCAGCTCCGGCACGAACTCCTCCAGCAGCAGGAGGGCGGCGGCACCCAGCACCGGGCCGATCAGCGTGCCGATGCCGCCCAGCACGACCATCACGATCAGGTCGCCCGAGCGGCTCCAATGCAGATACTGCGGCCCGACGAACATGGTGGCGTTGGCGAGCAGCGCCCCGGCCAGCCCGGCCAGCGCCCCGGCGATGACGAAGGCGACGAGCTTGTAGCGGGTGACCGGGTAGCCGAGGGCGGCCATCCGCCGCTCGTTGTCCTTGGCGCCGCGGATCACCCGCCCGAAGCGGGAGTTGACCAGCCGCCAGCCCAGCGCCAAGGCCGCCACCAGAAGCCCGAGCACCACGTAATAGAAGGTGGTGTGGTCGGTGATGTTCAGCGGGGCGGGCAGGGTGGAGCGGCTCCACAGCGCGATGCCGTCGTCCCCGCCATAGGCCTTCAAACCGGTCATCAGATAGAAGAGCATCTGGGCGAAGGCCAGCGTGATCATGATGAAGGGCACGCCGGTGGTACGCAGCGAGATCGCCCCCACCGGCAGCGCCGCCAGCGCCCCGGCCAGCATGGCCAGCGGCCAGACGATCAGCCCGTTCACCGTGCCGGGAAAGCCGAACAGCGTCGATCCGTCCGACTGGTGGGCGAACAGGATGCCCACGGCATAACCGCCGATCCCGACGAAGGCGGCGTGGCCGAAGCTGACCATCCCGCCGAAGCCCAGGATCAGGTCGAGGCTGACCGCCGCCAGGGCGAAGACCAGGATGCGCGTCGCCAGCCGCACGTAGAAGGGCTCCCCCATCCAGTCGGCGACAGTCGGAAGCGCCAGCGCGATGGCCAGCAGGATCAGCAGGGCGATGCGGGGGCGGGAGAGCAGGGCGGTTCGGGGTGCGGTCGGGGGCATGGAGGGCCGGAAAAGAGGGGCGGTCAACCAATCGGTAGGCCCGTCTTTTCGCACAGATGGGCGGGCTTGAACACAAAAGGTCGCGCCGACGGCGGGTGCCCGCCCGCTTAGCCCCGCCTGCTCACCCCCAGGGCGTGTCGTGGTGGCGCCGCCGCCGCGACCGCTGGAGGAGCTGGCGTTCGGTGCAGCGCTTCATGTGCTCCGGCACCTCCGAGTCCTCGCCGATGATGGGGCCGCTCAGATAGGCGGCGCCCGCGGCCTCCGCCGCTTCCAGCTCCACCGGGTTTCGGATGCCGTCCACGTAGGCGAACATGCCGAACTTGCGCGGTCCGGGGCAGAAGGTCTGCACCCGCTCCAGGATGTGCGGCTCGTCCTCCCGCCCGTCCAGCCGCAGTCCGACCCCCTTGACGCCGGCGGTGGCGTAGACCGACAGGTCGCCCGCGTCGTCGTGCAGGATGACCATGGCGGCGCGGGCGAAGGGGCGCAGCATCGCCACGATCTCCGCCAGCCGCCCATAGGGAACGCCGGCCGGCAGCCCGTCCAGCTCGAAGGCCAGGAAGGGCATCAGCACGCGCGGGATCATCCGGCAGGCCTGGATGTATTCACGCCGCCGCCGGCTGGAGGCGAGCGTGCCGAAATGGACGGGGATGGTCTGGGCGTAGCGGAATTTGTTGGCGTACAGCTCGTTGTAGGTGCTGACCGCGAGGCTCAGCGTCTCCATGTCGAGGTCGAAGACGGTCTCCTCGCGCTCCGGGTCGAAGGAGTCCATCAGGTTCAGATAGCGGGCCGTGTCCGCATCGGTGCGGCAGCAGTAGGTCGACACCACCTTGTGCTTCACGTCGAAGACCGGACGGAACAGCACCTTGGGCCGGCTCTGCGGCGTGATGGTGTCCGTCGGCATCTCGGTCCAGTGCGGGTGCCGCGCCTCCGCCGCCGGAATGGCGCCGTCCGCCGCCGCGGGAGAAGCCGGCGCGGCGCCTTCCGGCTTGTGGACGGCGTCCTTGAGCAGGTCGGCCAGCCGCGCGGTGTCCAGGGCGACCCCGCCGCCGACATCGACCACCGCGGTCTTGACGGTGATGCGCCGCGTGTCGGCGTGGCCCAGCAGCGCTTGGTGCAGGCTTTCCATCACCTTGCTGCAGGTCAGTTGCGCCGCCTTCCGGTCGGCCTGGGCGAAGACGATGATGTAGTGGTTCTCGCCATAGCGGAACCAGACGTCGCGCGGCGACAGCACCTTCTTGAGCATGCGCTCGGTGTAGACGTGCACCCGCTCGTTTACGCTTCCCCAGCGGTCGCCCAGCTCATTCCGGATCTCATCGAGGCCGATCAGGTGGACGGACCCCGCGGTGACCGTCTGGCTGTGCGTCAGAATCTGCCGGGCGCGTTCCTTGAAGGACTCGTCGATCGATTGGGTGGAGGACGGAGCCAAGGACGGGATGAGGCCGTCGTCGTGTTTCGGTGGGGCGTTGTCCGGACCGGAGGGATGGTGTGTGACCATGGCCGAGCTTCCCTTTCCGGTTGTGGGGAGCGCGAACCCAAAGGCAGGGCAGCCCTGGAATGGGTGCGAACTTGAATGGATCGACTGCACAAACAGCATGATCCTTTCGCACTTGCTAATGCGTTAACGAAAGCGTGGGGCCGGCCTTTGCAGACGGTCTATGCGAAAAGAAGCGTCCTTTTCCGAACGTGCCTATGCCGGCTAGCGCCGTGCCTTGACTCTGGCCCTCATCAGCATCTGCTTTTCGGTGCAGCGCCGCATGTGTTCGGGAACGTCGGAATCCTTGCCGACCACGGGCCCGCTGACATAGGCCGCCCCGGCTTCGATCGCCGCCTGAAACTGTTCGATGTTGCGGATGCCGTCCAGATAGGCGAACAGACCGTGTTTGCGTGGGATGGGGCAGAAGGCGTTGATCTTGTCGATGCAGCGCTGATCGCCGTCCCGGAAATCCATGGCCAGCCCGACGCCCTTGACGCCGGCGTTGGCGTAAACCGCGATGTCGGGGGTTTCCTCCCTCAGGATAATGATGGTGGCGCGGCCGAAGGGGCGCAGCATGGTGACCATCTCGGCCAGCCGGCCGTTTGGAATGCCTTGCGGCAATCCTTCCAGCTCGAAGGCCAGGAAGGGGATCAGGCAATTGGGGATCATCCGGCAGGACTGGAGATACTCCCGCCGCCGCCGCACCGAGGCGAGGGTCTCGAAATGGACGGGGATGGTCTGGGCGTAACGGAATTTGTTCTTGTACAGCTCATTGTAGGTGCGGACGGCATGGCACAGGGTCTCCATGTCGTAATCGAAGATGGCCTCCTCCTGCAGGACGTCATCCGCGGTGATCTGGTTGATGTGCCGGCAGGTGTGGAGATCCGGCCGGCAGGTGTAGGTGGAGATCACCTTGTTTCGCACATCGTAGACCGGGCGGAACAGCACCTTGGGCCGCGGCGGCGGCTCACCGTTCCCGAGCGCGAAATCCGTCAGAGACAGGCGCTGCCTCTCCTCGAACCGCTTCCCGGGCTGCGGCTTGGCGGACGGTCGTTCCGAAGGGTAGGCCGCGTGGAGCAGCAAGTCGTCCAACCGTGCGCTGCCGACCGCGACGCTGCCGTCGATTTCCACCAGCGCGGTCTTGACGATGATCTGGCTGGTGTCGCTGTGTCCCAGCAAGGCCTGATGAAGGTCTTCGACGATCTTCCCGCAGATCAGCTGGGCCGCCTGTATGTCCGCGTGGGCGAACACGATGATGAATTGGGCCTCGCCGTGCCGGAACCACACGTCGTGAGGAGAGAGCATCTTTTCGAGCAGGCGGGTGGTGTAGATCTGGACCCGCTCCTTTACCCGCTCCCAGCGGTCGCCGAGCTGGGCCCGGATGTCCTCCAGACCGATCAGATGCACCGCTCCGGCAGTGATGACCCGTCCGCTGAACAGGATTTCCTTCGCGCGGTCCCGGAAGGCCGCGTCGTTCAGATGGCAGGAGGATTGGCAATCCGCCGCCTTGGCGGCGCCGGTGCAGTCACAGGTGGGGCCAGTGCAGGGCGATTCCGCGTGTTCGTCCTGGGCGCTGGGCGGCGGTTGGACTGCATTCACGGCGATGTCTCCCCTGCAACCGGCGGAGGTCGCGGTGCCGGTTCTATGCCTGCTTTCTGAAAGTTCGTCGTGTCAACAACAATGCCCTAACGGGAATTTCCGAAGCGTTAACAGCCTGAGGTTTTTTCGATCCGGCCACGGGGATGTTGCGCGGCGTCTGCCGTCGGCGTTGACCCATGGACAAGGATGGGATTATGCCGGGCCGGCCGTGTGGCCATGGGAAAGGCCAGTAGCCATGGAAAAGGATTGAGACATGAACGCGAAGAATGCGGTGGTGCTGGTCAGCGGCGGTCTGGATTCGACGACGGTGCTGGCCATCGCGCGCGAGCAGGGGTACCGGCTGAACGCGCTCAGCTTCCGCTATGGGCAGCGCCACGCGGTGGAGCTGGAAGCGGCCAAGCGCGTCGCCGCGGCCATGGCGGTGGACCGCCACGTCATCGCCGACATCGACTTGCGGGCCTTCGGCGGCTCCGCGCTGACCGACGCCATTGACGTGCCCAAGCACGCCAGCGCGGCCGACCTGGGGACGGGCATCCCGGTGACCTACGTCCCGGCGCGCAACACGGTGTTCCTGTCCTTCGCGCTGGCCTGGGCGGAGACGCTGAATGCGTCGGACATCTTCATCGGCGTGAACGCGCTGGATTATTCCGGCTATCCGGACTGCCGCCCCGAATACATCGCCGCCTTCGAGACCATGGCGAACCTCGCCACCAAGGCGGGGGTGGAGGGGACCAGCCGGTTCAAGATCCACGCCCCGCTGATGACCCTCGACAAGGCGGGCATCATCCGCCGTGGGTTGGAGCTGGGGGTGGATTACGGCCTGACCCACTCCTGCTACGACCCGGCGCCCGACGGCACCGCCTGCGGCTCCTGCGACAGCTGCCTGCTGCGGCTGAAAGGCTTCCAGGAGGCCGGGCTGGTCGATCCGGTGGCCTACGGGCCGCGGTGAGGGTTCGGATTCTCGGCGGGCAACAGGGACTTCACGGATTTCGCGGATTTAGGCATGGATTTCTTTTTGCCTGTGCCCAGCGCGCGCTCGCCGAAACGTCTCGCGCTGCGCACGGATCAGAAAAATCCGTGAAGCCCTTGTTGCCCCCAAGAATCCCGAACCTCAGTGTGCCGGGAACAGACCCTTGGGCTTGATCGCCAGGACCACCGCCATCAGCACGTAGATCGCCATGGAGGCGAGCGCGGCCCCGGCGGCGCTGGCGTTGGCGGCGTCCATCACCAGACGGAAGGCGGCGGGCAGCAGGGCGCGGCCCAGCGTGTCCACCATGCCGACCAGCAGGGCGCCGGCCAGCGCCCCGCGGATCGAGCCGATGCCGCCGATCACGATGACCACGAAGGTCAGGATCAGGATCTGCTCGCCCATGCCGACCTGAACGGCCAGCACCGGCCCGGCCATGGCGCCGGCCAGCCCGGCCAGTCCGCAGCCCAGCGCGAAGACCAGCCCGAACAGCCGCCGGACGTCCACCCCCAGCGCCATCACCATCTCGCGGTTGGTGGCACCGGCGCGGATCAGCATGCCGACCCGCGTGCGGGCGATCAGCAGCCACAGGAACACCGCCACGGCGATGCCCACCGCGAGGATCGCCAGCCGGAAGGCCGGGTATTTCAGCCCGAACAGGTCCACCGTTCCGGCCAGCGCCGCCGGCGGGTTCAGGAAGATGGGGACCGGGCCGAAGACGATCTTCACCAGCTCGTTGAAGAACAGGATCAGCCCGAAGGTCGCCAGCACCTGATCCAGGTGGTCGCGGCGGTAGAGCGTGCGCAGCGCCACCGCCTCCACCACCAGCCCGAGCAGCGCCGTCAGCAGCACCGCCGCCGCCAGCGCCAGCGGGAAGCTGTCCAGCACCGGGACCAGCGCCGCCGTCAGGTAGGCGCCGACCATGTAGAAGGTGCCGTGGGCGAGGTTGATGAGGTCCATGATGCCGAAGACGAGCGTCAGCCCGGCGGCCATCAGGAACAGCATCACGCCGAGCTGAAGCCCGTTCAGCCCCTGTTCGACGAGGAGGAGCGCGTCCATTCTCCGGCGTCCTGCCTGCGCCTCACTTCATCGGGCAGTCTTTGACGTAGGCGTCGGCGTGGTTGGTGAAGACCGTGGCGACGGTCTTGTTGGTCACCGCACCGTCGGCACCCTTGACCACCTCGCGCAGGTAGATGTTGTGGATCGGGTAGTGGTTGGTGTTGAAGGCCACCTCGCCGCGCAGGCTCTGGAGCTTGGCCGAGGCCAGGGCGGCGCGCAGCTTGTCCTTGTCCTTCAGGTTGCCGCCGACCGCCTTCACGGCCGTGTCGATCAGCAGCGCCGTGTCGTAGCCCTGGGCGGCGTACATGGACGGGATGCGCCCGTACTTGGCCTTGAAGTCGGCGACGAACTTCTTGTTGGCGGCGTTGTCGAGGTCGGGGCTCCACTGCGCGGAGTTCTTCACGCCGAGCGCGGACTCGCCGACCGCCGCCAGGATGTCCTGGTCGAAGGAGAAGCCGGGGCCGAACAGCGGCACGGCGCCCTTCAGCCCGGCCTGCTCGTACTGCTTGATGAAGTTGATGCCCATGCCGCCGGGGTAGAAGACGTAGACGGCGGCCGGCGCCGCGGCCTTGAGCTGCGCCAGCTCCGCCGCGTAGTCGAGCTGCCCGACCTGGGTGTAGACCTCGCCCGCGACCTCGCCCTTGTAGTAGCGCTTGAAGCCGGCCAGACCGTCTTTGCCCGCTGGGTAGTTGGGGGCCATCAGATAGACCTTCTTGAAGCCCTCGTCCTGGACGTGCTTGCCCACGGCCTCGTGAATCTGGTCGTTCTGGTAGGCGGCGTTGAAGAAATACGGGTTGCACTGCGCGCCCGCCAGCTGCGACGGGCCGGCGTTCGGGCTGATGAAGAAGGTCTGCCCACCGGCCAGCGTCGGCAGCATGGCCAGTGCGAGGTTCGACCAGACCACGCCGGTCACCACCTGCACGCGGTCGCGCTCGACCATGCGGTTGGCGAGGCCGACGGCGACGTCGGGCTTCTGCTGGTCGTCCGCCTCGATGACCTGGGTGTCCTGCCCGCCCAGCTTGCCGCCCGCATGCTCCACCGCCAGCGCGAAGCCGTCGCGGATGTCGATGCCCAGGCCCGCACCGGGGCCGGACAGGGTGGTGATCATGCCGATCTTCAGCGTGTCCGCCGCCGCCGGGGTGGCGAGCAGGGCCAGCGCGGAGGCCAGCGTAAGCAGGTTGCGGGTCATGACGGTCCAGCCTCCAGGGGATTTATGATTGATTTATGGGCAGTGCAGATTTTAGGCAGCCCGCAGCCGTCCGTCCGCCCAGGCGCGCGCCGTGGACGGGCGGCCTTCGGCGTCGATCAGGCCGCGGGTGAAGAGTTCCTCGACGTGGCGGATGAAGAAGGCGGCGGTGCTCTCCCGCTCCCAGCGCTCCATCCAGTTCTGCTCCAGGAAGGCGAGGATCGCCGGCTGGCCCAGCTCGGCCTCCCACAGCACGCCGAGCAGGGAGGTCTGCTGCTCCTCGTGCATGCATTCCTCGAAGGTCAGCTTCTGCTGGCTGCGCGCCTCCTTGCGCAGCGTCGTCTCCGGCCCCGGCCCCAGGCCGAAGTCGTAGAGCGGACGGCGCTCGGGCGCGGCGACCAGCCAATGGGCGACCTCATGAACGATGACCGTCGATTCCACGTCGGTGCGGATGACTTCGCCGTCCCACATGAAGGAGGCGTTCGGCGGCTCGTCCAGCGTGCCGATGCCGTGGGCGTGAGCCAGCCGCACCGCTTCGGCGCGCTGCTCCGGCGTGTCGACGCCGCCGGGCACCGGCCACGTCGCGGCGATGCGCCGGAAGGCGGCGAGGGGCAGGGGCTTGCCGGCCAGCAGGCGCTCGAAGGTCGCCAGGGCCTCCGGCATCGTCTCGGCCGGGATCGGGGTCAGGATCATGATGGGAAAAGCATTCCGGGGTGCGCAATGACCCTATTTGCCCAACAGGGCCGGCGCGGCGCAAGAAAAACCCCTCCTCCATCGCAATCGGATGGAGGGGGGTGAAGACGAGACCATCAGGCCGCCCGCATGTCGGTCAGGAAGCGGGAGACGAAACCGCGCAGCCCCTCGGCCTCGCCGCTCAGCCCGTCGGCGGCGTCGAGCACCTGGCGGGAGGCGTCGCCGGTGGCTTCCGCCGCCTGGGTCACCCCGGCGATGTTGCCCGAAACTTCCTGCGTGCCGCGGGCGGCCTGCTGGACGTTGCGGCTGATCTCCTGGGTGGCCGCACCCTGCTCTTCGACCGCTGCGGCGATGGTGGTGGAGATGTGGCTGATTTCGCCGATCACGCGGCCGATCTCGGCGATTGCCCCGGCGGCCTCGCGGCTGACCTGCTGGATGCCGGCGATCTGGCCGGAGATGTCCTCCGTCGCCTTGGCGGTCTGGTTGGCGAGGCTCTTGACCTCCGACGCGACGACGGCAAAACCCTTGCCGGCCTCGCCCGCGCGGGCGGCCTCGATGGTGGCGTTCAGCGCCAGCAGGTTGGTCTGGCTGGCGATGTCGTTGATGAGCTGCACCACCTCGCCGATGCGCTGGGCAGCGTCGACCAGCCCGCGCACGGTGGTGTCGGTCCGTTCGGCGGTGCTGACCGCCTGCCCGGCGATGCTGTTGCTTTGGGCGACTTGCCGGCTGATCTCCTGGATCGAACTGGTCAGCTCCTCCGCGGCGGCGGCGACGGTCTCCACGTTGGCGGTGGCCTGGGTCGATGCGGCGGCGACGGCGCTGGCCTGCCGGGTGGTCTGCTCGGCGGTGACCGACATGCCCTGGGCCGTGCTGTTGAGCTGGGTGGCGGCGGAGGAGACGCGGGACAGCACCTCCATCACCATGCGGTCGAACTCGCGGGTCAGGGAGTCGATGCGCTCCGACCGCTCCCGGCGGGTCGCATGCTCGGCGGCCTGCTCGGCGGCCATGCGGTCGGCGTCGATCAGGCTGTGCTTGAAGACCTCGACGGCCTTGGCCATGCCGCCGATCTCATCGCCGCGGCCCAGGCCGGGCACGTCCACCCGGCGGTCGCCGCCGGCCAGACGGGTCATGGTGTCGGTCATCGACACGATGGGCCGCGACAGGCCGCGCCCGATCATCAGGGCGGAGATCAGCCCGAGCAGGACGGCGACCGCGGCGGCGGCGGTGGTCATCGTCCGGGCGCGGTCGATGTTCTCCGTGGCGGTGGTGCCGAGCGCCGCCTGCTGGCGGGCGCTGGCGTCGCGCAGCTGTTCGACCCGCGCGTTGACGGTCGGGCCGAGCGTCTCCAGCACCTGCGAGACCAGCTCGTCCCGCTTGGTGGTGGCGACGACGACCTTCTCGAACTGGGTGGCGAAGACGCGCTGGTAGGCCAGGAAGGACGAGGCGCCGCGACGGCGCTCCAGCTCGGTCAGCTTGGCGAGCATCGCGTTGCCGCGTTCGCGGGCGCTCTGAAGCTCCTTGCGGAAGCTGTCGGCGCTCTCCGTCGAACCGTCGGTCAGGAAGCGGTTGACGGCGTTGCGGGCGGACAGGAAATGGCGGGACGCCATGCCCGCCTGATAGGCGGCCTCGGTGTCGCCGTCCTCGTAGGCGCTGTCCATGACGCCGCTGAGCGCCTTCTCCATCTTGATCCCGAGGTCCAGAAGCTCCGCCGACGCCTCGTTGCGGGTCGCCTGGAACTCCATGATGCGGGTGAAGGCCTCGCGGTATTGGCCCAGTTCGTTGTCCATCTGGGTCACCGTGCGGTTCAGCGTCGGCTCGGTGAACAGGGTCTTGGCCTCGTCGATCCGCCCGTCGAGATCGGCGGCCAGTGAGTCCACCGTGTGGGCGGTCTCCTCGCTGCCGGTCAGCAGGAAGGTCTTGGCCTGGAGCTGGACCTCCAGCATCGTCGCCTGGATGCGTCCAACCTCCGTGGTCTGCCGGGCCAGCGTCTGATAGGTCGCGAAGCCGTCCTTCGCGTCGGTCAGCGCGTAGACTCCGACGCCGCCGATGGCGACCAGGAAGAGGAGAACCCCGGCGTTCGCCGCCGTGATCTTGGTGCCGACCCGCAGATGGTTGAACAGGCTCATGGTCGGGAAAACTCCGGATGAGGCTGAATGGTTTAGATGCAAAACATGGCAGTGTCGGCTTACCAATTCATTAAGTGTGCCAACCGGTTTCCGGTCCCCAAAGACGGGCGGGCGGAGCCGTTCGCGCACCCATGGGGATGTCCTTATCCTTCCGGGTTCTGGCGGTTTCGCAGGGCCTTGGAATATTTGTCGGGACCGTGGCGTTAGCCCACCAGCGACGGACCGTTCCGGCGCCGGTTCCAGCGGCGTGCTGGTCACGGCTTAGGCCGTGGATGGTCACAATAGAGGCGTTTTGCTCATCCACATGTATCGTGCTATATGCCAAAGGGCGAAGCGCCCCGCCGGGGACGCCTGCCTGGACCCCTCCGACCCGGCTCGTGATCATTTGACCCAACGGCCGGCCATGTCCCTGACCGACGCGCCCACGACTGACGCGCCCACTCTGGCGGCTTCCGCCAACCCCGCCCCCAACCCCACCACCGGTGACGTCGCTTCCGCCCCGAAGCCGTCGCGCTCCGCCCGCACGAAGCGGGGGCGCCTGTCGGTGGTGATCCCCTTCTACAACGAAGGTCCCAACATCGCGGCGCTGTTCGAGCGGCTGGTGCCCGTGCTCGACCGGCTGGACGCCGAATGGGAGGTGGTCTGCGTCAACGACGGCAGCCGCGACGACACGCTCGACCGCCTATTCGACGTCCATGACGACGACCCGCGGGTCAAAGTGGTCGACCTGTCGCGCAACTTCGGCAAGGAGCTGGCCCTGTCGGCCGGTCTGCGCCACACCACCGGCGACGCCGTGGTGCCGATGGACGCCGACCTCCAGCACCCGCCGGAGCTGCTGCCGCAGTTCCTCGCCAAATGGCGCGAGGGCTACGACGTCGTCGTCGCCGTGCGCCACGCGCGGGTGGGGCAGAGCCTGAAGCACCGGGTGTTCGCCCGCGCCTTCTACTGGATCTTCGACAACCTGTCGGAGGTCAAGCTGCCGCGCGAGGTCGGCGACTTCCGGCTGATGGACCGCCGGGTGGTCGACGTCATCAACCGCATGCCGGAACGCACGCGCTTCATGAAGGGCATCTTCGCCTGGGTCGGCTTCCGTCAGGCCAGCATCCCCTACCAGCAGGGGGAGCGCGCCGGCGGCGACACCAAATGGGGCTTCCTGAAGCTGCTCAGCCTGTCCTTCGACGGTCTGACCGCCTTCTCCACCTTTCCGCTGCGGGTGTGGAGTCTGGTGGGCATGGCGATCTCCGGCTTCGCCTTCGTCTACATCCTGCTGCGCCTGCTGCGCACCCTGATCTACGGCATCGATGTGCCCGGCTATGAATCGCTGCTGGCCGCGGTGCTGTTCATGGGCGGCATCCAGCTCGTCACGCTGGGGGTCATCGGCGACTATCTGGGCCGCGTGTTCAACGAGGTGAAGGGGCGCCCCCTCTACATCGTCCGTTCCGCGCACGGTTTCGAGGATGAGGCCGCGGTTCCGGCACCCAATCCAGCGGCCAATCCGGGGGCCAATGCAGGCGCTTGGCGCCGGCCCGGAAGCGAGGACCGCCCTTCATGAGCCTGATGCCGCCGCTCGGCTTGAATCCCCTCGGGGCGACGTCCCCGGCGGGCGCCCTGTCGCAACGCCGTGCCGGCGCCCTGTGGGACGACATGGCACGCGCGCTTCTGCTGTGCCTGATCATCCTCGCCGCGCTGACCTTCCAGAATTACGGAATCAGCACCGACGAGGAGGTGCAGCACATCTACGGCAAGAAGCTGCTGTCCTTCTACCTGTCCGGTTTCACCGACCGGTCGGCCTTCCATTTCAAGGACCTGTACCTGTATGGCGGGCTGTTTGATCTGGTGACCGCCCTGGTGGTTCCGATCTCGCCGTTCGAAGAGTACGAGACGCGCCATCTGCTCTGCGCGCTGGTCGGGGTGTTGGGCATCGCCGGCTGCTGGCGCTATGCCCGGCTGCTGGCCGGGCCGCGGGCGGGGTTCCTGGCGGCGGCGCTGCTGGCGCTGTCCGGCGTCTATTACGGCGCCATGTTCAACAACACCAAGGACGTGCCCTTCGCCGCGGGCATGGTGTGGACGCTCTATTTTGCCACCCGCATCATCGGCCAGATGCCGGCGCCGCGCCGCAGCGCCGTGCTGAAGTTCGGGCTGGCATTGGGCCTGACCCTGTCGATCCGGGTGGGCGGGGTGCTGGCCGGCTTCTACCTCGCGGTGGCGCTGGCGCTCTATGTGGTGCTGGTGGCGTGGCAGGGCGGGCTGCGGCCGGCGCTGGGCGTCGTCCGGCGCTCCGTGCCGCCCCTGCTGCCGGCCATTCCGCTGGCCTACGCGGTGATGGCGCTGTTCTGGCCCTGGGCGGTGCAGAAGCCGCTGAATCCGCTGGAGGCGCTGCGCGTCGTCTCGCACTTCCCCATCGACATCCAGACGCTGTTCATGGGGCAGATGGTCAGTTCCGCCGCCCCGCCGGCGCTCTACCTGCCGGTCTATTTGGGGGTGAAGCTGCCGGAGGCGGTTCTGCTGGGCACCCTGGCTGCGGTGGTGCTGGCCACCCTCTGGGTGGTGCGCGGCGGCTGGCGGAGCGTGGAGGGCGCCTTCGGCGCGGTGCGCTGGGTACCGCTGGCGCTGGCGGCCTTCCTGCCGGTGATCCTGTTCATGCTGATGCGCCCGTCCGTCTACAACGGCATCCGCCATTTCCTGTTCGTGGCGCCGCCGATGGCGGTGCTGGCCGGCATCGCCTTCGACCGGCTGTGGAGCGGGGCCGAGGAGTTGGGCAGGCGTACGGGACAGGCGTACGGGGCGGCGGCCATCGCGGTGGCCGTGCTGTACGCGTGGCAGCTCGGCGCCATGCACCCGAACCAGTACGTCTACTACAACCAGTTCACTGGGGGGGTGAAGGGCGCCGAGGGCCGGTTCGAGCTGGATTACTGGGGCAACTCCCAGCACGAGGCTCTGGCCGAGTTGGTCGCGCTGGTGGAGCGCGAGAATGGCGGCAAGGCGCCGCCGCGCCAGTACACCCTCTCGGTCTGCGGCAACACGCTGGCCGTGCGCTTCGAGCTGCCGCCCTGGCTGAAGCTGGTCAACGGCACCGGTCTGGACTGGCGCAAGGCCGATTTCTTCATGGCCTTCACCCAGGTCAAGCAGTGCCCAAGTCTGCTGGGCGGCCAGCCGATCATCGAGGTCGCCGCCGACGACGTGCCGCTGACCATCGTCAAGGACCGCCGCCCGCCGCTGGCGGAAATACCGACCGAGTAGACCGCTTCTTACCGGCCTAACCCGCCCGGCGCGGCCTGCTCCGTTGGCGTGATGTCCGTCCGCGGGCGTACCGCCGGGCGGGACCGCTTCCCACTCTTCCCTCAGCGCGCCCATTCCGCGCGCCGATGACGGAGGGTGGGGATGCGGGGGCCGGTGCTCGGTGTCGTGTCGTTTCTTACGCTCACCGTCTGGGCGACGGCCCCGGCCCCGGCGGATGGAGTGGCCCCGGACCGTCTGCGGGAGGCGGTGACCGCGCTGGCCGACCGGCGGCTTGCCGAGGCGGGGGCGGGCAGCATCGTCGTTGGGGTGATTCGCGACGGGCGCAGCCTCGTCGTCGGGCGCGGCGACAGCGGGCGGCCCGACGGCGGCCCGCCGGACGGGCGCACCCTGTTCCAGATCGCCTCGCTGACCAAGCCCTTCACCGGCACCATCCTGGCCGAGCTGATCCGCGCCGGGCGCGTCGCCCCGACCGACCCGCTGGCCCGCCATCTGCCCAAGCCGGTCCACGCCCCGGACTTCGACGGCACGCCGATCCGCCTGCTCGACCTCGCCACCCACACGGCCGGGCTGCCCAACGTGCCGGAGACACCGCGCTTCTCGTGGAGCCGGCTGGAGGACCCGCGCAACCCCTACAAGCCGCTGACGCGGGAAGAGGTGGGGGCGTGGCTGTCCGGCTTCAGCCTGACGGTGCCTCCGGGCACGCGCTTCCGCTACTCCAACGTCGGCATGGCGGTGCTGGGCGAGGCGCTGTCCACCGCCTCCGGCATTCCCTACGAGACCCTATTGAAACGGGTGGTCACCGACCGTTTCGGCATGACCGACACCACCCTGACGCCCACGGCCGGGCAGCGCGCCCGCAAGGCGGTGGGCCACGCCCGCGGGCAGGTGGTCCCCGATTGGGAGGCGCCGGCCATGCAGCCCTCCTTCGGCCTCTACTCCACCGCCGACGACCTGCTGCGCTGGCTGCGCGCCAACATGGGCGACTGCACCGGCCTGGGAAAGGCCGCCTGCGACGAGGAGACCGCGGGGACGCTGGCGCTCGCCCAGTCGGTGCAGGTGGACGGGCGGGCGCTGCGCGACCCGGGGGCGCTGGGGCAGGGGGCGATGGCGCTGGGCTGGTTCGTCGCCTGGGCGGCGGATGGCACGCCGATCCTCTGGCATTCCGGTTCCACCGGCGGCTTCAACGCCTACATCGCCTTCTCACGCGCCCATCGCTGGGCCGCGGTGGCACTGACCAACAGCGACCCCGAGCGGATCACCGCCGACCGGGTGGTGGGCGATCTGATCTGGCAGTTGGAGAGGGCGGCGGAGCGACGCTGAGCGCGCGAGGGGGAAGAGGGCCGCCGTCAGTGCAGCAGGCCGCCGGGCGGCAGGCGGTCGGGAGGCGTCAGGATTTGCGAGGCGGGTTCGGCGATCGGTCCGGCCTGATGGTGGGCCAGCCGCCACTCGCCGTCCTCGCGCGCGAACAGGTTGGTCGCCGCCAGCACCGCGTCTCCCACGATCTCCTCGCAGAGGACGACGGCGGTGTCGCCGTACAGGCTGACGCGTTCGTTGCGTGCCTGCACCGCTGGGCCGCGGGGGGAACGCAGAACGTCCTGCCAACTCGACACCACCGCCTCCCGGCCGAACAGGATGGTCCAGCCGGGATGGATGCAGGACACGGGCAGGCGGGAGGCCCACAGCCGGTCCATGGCGGGGAAGTCACGCCCGGTGAAGGCTTGGTAGAAAGCCCGGTTCGCGGCCAGAACGGCGTTGCGGTCGGTCGTGGGGCGGTCGGTCATGGGGAAGCGAATCTCCGAAACAGCGAAAGCCGCTTCTATACAGGGAGCCGGCTCGACGGCAAGCGCCGGCCCCCGTTATCACAGATCGCACCCCTTTTGCGGGCGTCCCTTCCGGGAAAACAGCCCGCCCCTCCTCACGCCTTGATGTCCACCTTCTGGGACGCTTCCGCTGCGGCGGCGCCCTTGGCGGCGCTGCTGCCGTCGGTCAGGCCGGGGATGGGCTGCGACAGGTCGAGGTTCAGGTGCATCACGCCATCGGCGCTCTTGGTCGGGGTCAGGGCGCCGAGGCCGTTCATCCCGCCCTTCGCGGCCATGCCGTTCAGTTTTTCCAGGACGCCCTTGATCTCGTCATCGCTGAAGCCGTTGGCTCGGACGATCATGCCGGTGGCTTTGCCGGACACCTTGGTCGTGGCGGCGGAGAACATGGCGCTGCCCGAGCCGTCCGCGTTCAGCGTGGCCGCCAGCCCGCGGTCCTCGCGGGTGAAGTCCAGGGTGGACTTGGCGAAGGAGATGCGGACCGACTTGTCGCCATCCTGGATGGTCAGCTCCATGCCGCGGGACTCGATGGACCACTGCGACCGGGCCTCCTCCATGCTCATGCCCATCTGGCTGAAATCCATGGACTTCAGCTTGTCCTTCATGGCGCTGCCGAAATCGCCGACGGCGCCCTTCACGTCGTCGTCCGACATGCCCAGCCCGCCGAGCAGGCTGCCGAGATCGCCGGCCATGTTGTCGATGGCCTTCTCGAACAGGCCGGAGAGGCCCTTGGACTGCTCCAGCGCCTTCTGCATGATCTGCTCGGCCTGCTTGGCCCGGTCGGCCATCGCCTGGGAGCCGGTCTTGCCGCCGGCGGCCGCGTCGCCCGCCGCTCCGGCGTCGGCACCCGCCGCGGCAGGCTTCTTGCCCGACAGGTTGTCGAGCAGGTTTTCCATCGACTGACTGATCGTGTAGGCCGGGCTGGCGCTTTTCGCGGGAGTCGCGGCGTCGGCGGTGGTGGTCGCGGCGGCGGCCTTGGCGCCGTCCGCGGCCTTGCTCTCGGTTGCCTTCTTGGCGTTGTTCGCCTGTTGCAGGACCGTGCTGGTCGTCCCTGTCGGTCCGGACATTTCCGAGTAATACATCGCCGCCTCCCGCGCGTGATCGTTTCGCCGTAAGGGTATGATCGTACCGGAGTCCTTTACCACAGGTTAATTCGTCGCAGGGCTCCTGCAACGCCCGGTCGAAACTCTTCGATTTCGAAGGGTTTTATCAGTTTTTGCTTGCGGAGTCCTCCACGGGCGCGAGGGGCTGGGTGGCCGGACCGTTCAGAACCGTCCCGTCCACGGCGAAGCGGGAGCCGTGGCAGGGGCAGTCCCAGCTCCGCTCGCCGGGGTTCCAGCGCACCACGCATTTCAGATGGGGGCAGATGGCGGAGCGGCGGTGCAGCGTCCCCGATTCGTCGCGGAAAACAGCGACGGGCCAGACCCCCGATTTCAGGACCGCGCCCTGGCCGGGCTCGATGCGGTCCTCCCCCTCCAACTCCGGCCCCTGGACGTAGGGCAGGAAGTGGCGGGCCACGTCCAGGTTCTCCCGCAGATAGGTGCCGAGCTTGTTGGTCATCTTGCGGCCGGGATCGTACAGCGCGGCCCACGGGCTGCCGCTGCCGTGGATCAGCTCGCACAGGACCAGCCCGGCGATGGTGCCGTGGGTCATGCCCATGCCGCTGTCGCCGGTCGCGACGAAGACCCGCCCGCCATAGGCCGGGTCGGGGCCGATGAAGGCCAGCCCGTCGAAGGGCTCCATCACCTGCCCGGACCAGCGGTGCTCGACCGCCCCGGCCTGGGGGAAATGCGCGCGCGTCCAGGCCTCCAGCGCGGCCCAGCGCTCGGCCATGTCGCGGGCCTCGCCGGTCTTGTGGTCCTCGCCGCCGACGATCAGCCGGTCGTGGTCCGCCTCCGGCTGGAGCCGCACATAATGATAGGTGTCGAGCGTGTCCCAATAGAGGGCGTCGGGCACGCTGCCCTTCGGCACCCGGACGGAGATCGCGTAGGTGCGGTAGGGCGCCTGCTTGGAATGGATGGCGAAGCGGTCGCTGATCGGGGAGTTGGTGGCGACGACCACCGCGGCGGCCTCGACCATCGCGTGGTCCGGCCCGGCCTCGACGCGCACGCGCTCCCCGTCCTGCCGGATCGTGGAGACATGCGCCCCGCTGGCCAGCGCGCCGCCGCGCGCCAGAAAGGCGCGGGTCAGCCCGGCCAGATAATCCAGCGCGTGGATGCGTGCCTGCCGGGGGAAGTGCAGGCAGGGGCCGGGATGTTGGATCGGCGGGGCGTCCAGCCGCTCGACATCGTCCAGCCCGGCGCGGCGGGCGGCGTCGCGCTCGCGGTCCAGCCCGGCGGGATCCTGCCCCGGCGCCAGCATCAGATAGCCGTCGATCCGGGCGAAGCCGCAGTCGATGCCCTCCTCGCGGGCGATCCGCTCGATGGTGTCGATGGCGGCGCCGTGGCTGTCCGCGGCCATGCGCGCGCCGGACTCGCTGTGCAACCGTTCGATCTCGGTGAAGCGGTCGTCGATGACGTTGGAGAGATGCGCCGTGGTGCGCCCGGTCTCGCCGCCGCCCGGCGGTCCATCGTCCAGCAGCAGAACCGACTTGCCGGAGCGCTGGAGCAGATAGGCGGTGGTCACCCCGGCGATGCCTGCCCCGACGACGATCACATCAGGGCGCAGGGCGCCCAGCGCCGCGGCGGTCGGAGCGACCGTCCCGGCGGGCATCGCCGCCCCGCCGCGGTCCTTCCAGACGGAGGTCGTGGCACCGGAGCCCTGCCCGGACTTTTGCATGACCGGTCATCCTTCTGTTGGAATCCTGTTCTTGGCAACACAGCGTGCGATGGGGCGGTTCCGCTGCGGCCGTGCGCCGCTTCCGCCCCCGGCCTCCGGCTGTTACGGTGTCGCCGATCCGCCGCTTCACCGGACGACGCCGCCATGACCGACCACTTCTCCATCGCGCTGGCCCAGATCAACCCGACCGTCGGCGCCATCGCCGCCAACATCGATCGCATCCGCGACGCGCGGGCGGAGGCCGCCGCGCGCGGCGCCGACCTTGTGGTCTGCCCGGAGCTGGCGGTGACCGGCTACCCGCCGGAGGATCTGGTGCTGAAGCCCTTCTTCCTGGACGTGGTGGAGCAGGCGGTGCGTGAACTCGCCGCCGAGACGGCGGATGGTGGCCCGGCCCTGCTGGTCGGCGCGCCCTGGCGCGACGGCGACAAACGCCACAACGCCGCCCTGTTGCTCGACGGCGGAACGGTCGCGGCGACCCGCTTCAAGGTGGACCTGCCAAACTATGGCGTCTTCGACGAGAAGCGCGTCTTCGTCCCCGGTCCGCTGCCCGGCCCGATCAACGTCCGCGGCGTGCGGCTGGGTGTTCCGATCTGCGAGGACATGTGGTCCACCGACGTGATCGAGACGCTGGCGGAAAGCGGGGCGGAGATCCTGGTGGTCCCCAACGGCAGCCCGTTCGAGCTGGACAAGCACGACCAGCGCGTGCAGCTTGCCGTGCGGCGGGTCACCGAGTCGGGCCTGCCGCTGCTCTACGTGAATCAGGTGGGCGGACAGGACGAGCTGGTCTTCGACGGTGCCAGCTTCGCGCTGGGCGCCGATTGCCGGCTGGTCGCGCAGGCCCCCGCTTTCACCGAGCATCTGCTGATCACCCGTTGGGAGCGCGGCGAGGACGATGTCTGGAGTTGCGCCGACACGGAGTGCGTCGCCCCGCCGGAGGGTCTGGAGTCGATCTACGCGGCGCTGGTGCTGGCCTTGCGCGACTATGTGACCAAGAACCGCTTTCCCGGCGTCGTCCTGGGCCTGTCGGGCGGCATCGATTCGGCGCTGTCGGCGGCCATCGCGGTGGACGCCCTGGGCGCCGAGCGGGTGCACGGCGTGATGATGCCGTCGCCCCACACCGCGCAGGACAGCCTGGACGACGCCGCGGAAACGGCGGAGTTGCTGGGCTGCAAGCTGGACACCGTTCCCATCGTCCCGGCGATGGATGCGTTCGAGCGGATGCTCCTGCCGGCCTTCGCGGGGCGCGATCCGGACGCCACGGAGGAGAACATCCAGGCGCGCTCCCGCGGCGTCACGCTGATGGCGCTGTCCAACAAGTTCGGCCCCATGGTGCTGTCCACCGGCAACAAGTCGGAGATGTCGGTCGGCTACGCCACGCTCTACGGCGACATGTGCGGCGGCTACGCCGTGCTGAAGGACGTCTACAAGACGACGGTCTACGCGCTGGCGCGCTGGCGCAACGCGCATCAGACGGAGGGCGCGCTCGGCCCAGCGGGGCGCGTCGTTCCGGAGCGGGTGCTGATCAAGGCCCCGACCGCGGAGCTGAAGCCCGGCCAGACTGACCAGGACACGCTGCCGCCCTACGATGCGCTGGACGACATTCTGCGCTGTCTGGTGGAGAAGGATCTGGGCGTGGCGGAGATCGTCGCCCGCGGGCACGCGCCGGAGGTGGTGGACATGGTCTGGCGCATGCTGCATCTGGCCGAATACAAGCGCCGCCAAGCGCCTCCCGGCCCGAAGATCACACCGCGGCTGTTCAACCGCGAGCGGCGCTATCCGATCACCAACGGGTTCGGGAGCATTGCGTGAGGTGTTGAGGGAGTAAAGCGCATTGCCCCCTCCCTAACCCTCCCCCGCTTCGCAGGGGAGGGAAGGGGCCCATGCGCAGCATGGGAAGGGTGGGGGCAAGACCCGCAGTTCACCCGCGCGTCAGGCGGATGATCGTCACCATCATGCCGACCGCGTACAGTTCGGCCAGCGGAACGATCCAGGACGGGTGGAAAATGATCGACAGTGGCATGATCAGCAGAAGGATCAGCGCTGGAAACACGAAGTAAGGCGAATTGCAGTAAGCCGGCAGGCCATGCACCAAGCCCGAGACATCACGCGAATCTTCGCCAATCAAACGATCCGCATCACCAACAGTTTGGTCCACCATTCTCTAGCACCCACTGTATTTATGGTCTTTTTGTTCTCCATCTCTTTGGGACGGAGCGGCGTCCCTATAACACAGTTTGCCGCGGTGCGGGCACGACTTCGCGCCGTCTTGCCGGATGGCGAAAACGGCGCGGGAAGTCCTTAATTTTGTTGTGGCTTTATGCGGCTTCGGTCAACGCTAGATGCGGGCGGCGGACCATCGACTGGATGGTGAAGGGCGCGCGCACGCCGCCGCTGAACAGCTCGGCGCATTCCAGGGCCTTCAGCACCCGCTCCTCCGCCGGCAGGCCGACCGTGGAGGCGAGCGAGCCCAGCGCGTAGTCAGATCCGCAGCCGATGGCGTGATAGCCGCGCACCGCCTCGCCCACCTGATAGTCGGACTGGATGGAGAAGAGGCGTCCTTCGTACCCGACCATGAAGGTGCCGCCGGTCTCCACGTCGTTGGAGCGGTGGGCGTAGCCGCCGTCCTTCAGGCAGCCGCGCACGGCGTCCACGAAATCGACGACCATGTAGCGGAAGACGTCGGCCTCGGGGTCGCGGTGCGGCGGCTCCAGCCGGTAATGCAGAAGCTGGCCCATGCGGAAGCTGCTGGTGAAGCCGATCAGCAGGTCGGCGTTGCGGAACACCTTGGTGTCCGCGCGCACGGTGATGTCCAGGCCGTTCACGCCCGCGCTGTCACCGCCCATCCACACACGATCGCCGTCCACCAAGCCAACAATGCAGGTCATCGCCGTCCTCGTCCCTGAATCAATTCCGCCCGAAAGCAGGGACAGGGTGGGCTTTTATGGTTAACGAATTGTTGCGCCGCGGCGGTGCCGAAGGGGGTATTTCGCTTCGGCACCTCGCTCCAGCGCAAGCGCGACAACGGCTTAGCGGGCCAGCCCGATCGTTGGGTGGCTGGCCGCCAGCCTGCGGACGCGGCGCCCGCGCCTACTCCCTGGGCGCGGCGTGCAGTCGCTTCTGCCCCTGGACGAATCGGGCCAGCGTGTCGGACAGCACGCCGCGGGGGATCATCGCCTCGATCAGCTGGAAGCGCCCGCGCGTGGCGAAGGCCTTGTCCAGCGCCGCCTTCAGTTCCGCCCGCGTGCGCACGCGGACGCCGTCGCCGCCCATGCCCGCCGCCATGTCGGCGAACCGCCAGTCGTCCAGGTCATTGAAGGCGGATTCGGGCTGGAAGGTGCGCAGCATCTCCCAACTGGCGTTGTTGAACAGGATCACGATGGGGTCGATGCCAAGCCGTCGGCAGTTGCCAAGCTCCCACCCGGTCATCTGGAAGGCGCCGTCGCCGACCACGGTCAGGATGCGCTTGCCGCCCGACACGCACTGCGCCCCGATGCCCGCCGGCACGCCGAAGCCCATGCCCGCGTAGTAGCCAGGCGCCATCAGCCCGGCGTCGATCATGTCCATGGCGGTGAACAGGCAGTCGCCCATGTCCGCGGCGATCAGCAGCGGCTCCTGCCCGGCGCGGACGCGGTCGTTGACAGCGCGGGCGATGTCCATCGGGGCGATCGGCTCGCCGTCCGCCTGAAGACCGGTCGGGTAGGCGTGGGGTTCCTTGCCACGGGTCGTGCGGTCGGACGGCGGCAGCCGCTCCAGCAGCGCGTCCACCAGCCCGCCCAGCGGGATGTCGGCGTAGGTGTGATAGCCCAGCGTCACCGCCCGGTCGAAGGCGTGGATGGTCTTGCGCAGGTCGATCTTGCGCTGGGACACCGCGAAGTTGGTGTCGCTGAGGATGGCGCCGAGCAGGAACAGACCGTCCGACTCCTCGACCAGCCGGGTGATCTCCGCGTCGCCGGCGACGCCGATGTAGGTGCCGAGCGGCGGGGTTGGTGCGTCGGCCAGCAGGCCGCGTCCCATGAAGGTGGTCACCACCGGCACGCCCAGCCGCTGCGCCAGTTCCGCCACCTTGGCCTCCAGCCCGTAGCGGCGGACCTCGACGCAGACCATCAGCACCGGCGACGTGGCCGCGCGCATGGCCGCCAGCACCTCGTCCGCGCAGGCGGCGAGCGCGTCGCGGTCCACCGGCCAGGCGGGGTCGTCGCCCACCGGCTCGACCTCGGCGTTGACCATGTTGCGGGGGATTTCCAGATAGACCGGGCGCGACAGGGCGCGGGCGGCTCCCAGCACGCGGGCGATCTCCGCCGGGGCCTTGGCCGGGTCGTCCAGCCGGGCCTGGGCGACGGTGATCTCCTTGAACACCTGGAACTGCGTGTCCAGCGTGCGGCCCTGGTGGTGCAGCAGCAGGCCGGCGTTGCCCTCCGTCGTGCCCGGCGCGCCGGAGATGACGACGACCGGCGACTTCTCGGCGTAGGCGCCGGCCACCGCGTTCACCATGTTGAAGGCGCCCGCCCCGTAGGTGACCGCCGCCACCCCCAGCGTCGCGCTGTAGCGCGCCGCCGCGTCCGCCGCGAAGCCGACCGCTGGCTCGTGGCTCAGCGTGTGGAGCGGCAGGATCTGCGTTTCCTCCGCCACCTTGAAGAAGGGCAGGGCGAAATCGCCCGGAATCCCGAACATGGCCTGTGCGCCGCGATCCTTCAGCGCGCGCAGCAGGGCTTCGGCCAGCTTCATGGCCGCTCTCCCGTTCCAATTGGTTTTGCGGGTCGAAAACCCGCACAGGGGGACAGCATCGCCTCCGCCACCGCTCCGCGCAAGAATTGTTTCATTCGAAACAATCCGTTTGCGCCGGAAATTGTGGAGGAGTGGGACAAGGATTTGTCGCCAAAGGCGATAGGCCCTGGGGCGTCCCCCTTGGCGCCTCCCTTGGCGTCCGATGGGCGTCTTTCGGACCGGCGCGCGGCGTGCTACGACTGCCGCCCTGTTCCCGACTTTCGAATGATGCCCGCATGTCCGTCGCCGTCCGCTTCGCCCCCAGCCCGACCGGTCTCCTCCATGTCGGCAATGTGCGCCTCGCGCTGGTCAACTGGCTGTTCGCGCGCAAGGCGGGCGGCAATTTCCTGCTGCGCCTCGACGACACCGACGAGGAGCGCTCCAAGCCGGAATATGCGGAGGGGATCGAGCGGGACCTGACCTGGCTCGGTCTGACCTGGGACCGTTTCGCGCGGGAAAGCGACCGCTATGGCCGCTATGACGAGGTGGCCGCGGCGCTGAAGGCCAGCGGGCGGCTCTACCCCTGCTACGAGACGCCGGAGGAACTGAACCTCAAGCGCGCCAGCCTCGTGTCGCAAGGCCGTCCGCCGATCTACGACCGCGCGGCGCTCCGCCTGGGCGACGCCGACCGCGCCCGCCTCGAATCGGAGGGGCGCAAGCCGCACTGGCGCTTCAAGCTGGAGCACACGCCGGTCGAATGGACCGACCTCGTGCGCGGGCCGGTGCATTTCGAGGGGACCGCTCTCAGCGATCCCGTGCTGATCCGCGAGGACGGGCGCCCGCTCTACACGCTGACCAGCGTGGTGGACGACGCCGACCTCGCCATCACCCACGTCATCCGGGGCGAGGATCACGTCGCCAACACGGCGGTGCAGATCCAGATCTTCGAAGCGGTTGGTGGAGCGGTCCCGGTCTTCGCCCATCTGCCGCTGCTGACCGACGCGGCGGGACAGGGCCTGTCCAAACGGCTGGGCAGCTTGTCGGTGGCCAGCTTGCGCGAGGAGGAGGGGATCGAGCCGATGGCGCTGGCCAGCCTGCTCGCCAAGCTCGGCACCTCCGACGCCATCGAGCCGCGGCTGACGCTGGACGAGCTGGTGGCCGAGTTCGACATCGCCAAGGTGTCCCGCGCCACCCCGAAGTTCGACCCGGAGGAGCTGCTGCGGCTGAACGCCCGCATCCTCCACCTGCTGCCCTTCGAGCGGGTGTCCGGGGAACTGGCCGCGCTCGGCCTGGCGGAGGCCGACGCCGCCTTCTGGGAGGCGGTGCGCCCCAACCTGTCGCGCGTCGCCGAGGCCCGCGACTGGTGGGCGGTGACTTACGCGCCGGTCGCCCCGGTGGCGGACGATCCCGCCTTCCTGGCCGAGGCGGCGGCCCTGCTGCCGGAGGAGCCGTGGGACCTCTCCACCTGGGGCACCTGGACGGGTGCGGTGAAGGCGAAGACGGGCCGGAAGGGCAAGGATTTGTTCCTCCCCCTGCGCCGCGCCCTCACCGGGCGGGACCATGGACCGGAATTGAAGAACCTGCTACCCCTGATCGGCCGAACCCGCGCGCAAAAACGCCTCGCGGGAGAGACCGCGTAAGATCTCGAAGACCCCATACAGGAGACATGGCGCCGTGCCGCTGGACCTCTACAACACGCTGACCCGCCGCAAGGAACGCTTCGAGCCGATGAGTCCGGACCGGGTGGGCATGTATGTGTGTGGACCCACGGTCTACGACACCGCGCACATCGGCAACGCCCGCCCGGTGGTGGTGTTCGACCTGCTGTTCCGGCTGTTGCAACGGCTGTACCCGGCGGTGACCTACGTCCGCAACATCACCGACGTGGACGACAAAATCATCGACCGCTCGCGCGACAGCGGGGAGCCGATCGAGGCGCTGACCAAGCGCACCGCGGACCTCTACCACGCCGACATGGACGCGCTGAACGCGCTGCGCCCGACCATCGAGCCGCGCGCCACGCACCACATCTCGCACATGGTCGCGCTGATCGGGCTGCTGATCGAGCGGGGCCACGCCTACGCCGCGGAAGGGCACGTGCTGTTCTCCGTGCCGTCGATGGCGGAATACGGGCAGCTCTCCCGCCGCTCGCTGGACGAGATGATCGCCGGCGCCCGCGTCGAGGTCGCCCCCTACAAGCGCGACTCCTCCGACTTCGTGCTGTGGAAGCCGAGCGCCGCCGACCAGCCCGGTTGGGACAGCCCGTGGGGCCGCGGCCGGCCCGGCTGGCACATCGAATGCTCGGCCATGGCCAAGGAGCATCTAGGCGTCACCTTCGACATCCACGGCGGCGGGCTGGACCTGATCTTCCCGCACCATGAGAACGAGATCGCCCAGAGTCGCTGCGCCCACGGCGGCGAGCCGCTGGCCCGTTACTGGGTCCACAACGGCTTCGTGACCGTCGAGGGCGAGAAGATGTCCAAGTCGCTGGGCAACTTCTTCACCGTGCACGATCTGCTGGACGAATTCCCCGGCGAGGCCATCCGCCTGACGCTGCTGAGCGCGCACTACCGCCAGCCGCTGGACTTCACCCGCGAGGGGCTGAAGCAGTCCAAGGCGACGCTCGACCGCTGGTATCAGGCGCTGCGCGGCGAGCCCGCCCCGGCGGACGCCGAACTGCCGTTCGACGTGTTGGCCGCGCTGGAGGACGATCTCAACAGCCCGCTCGCCATCTCCCACCTGCATGAGCTTGCTTCGGCGGTGAACAAGGCGACGGGAGAGGCGGGAAAGGCCGCCGCCAAGGGCGCGCTGCGCGCCGCCGGGGAGGCGCTGGGCCTGCTCCAGCAGGATCCGGAGGCATGGTTCCGCTGGGCGCCGAAGGGGGCCGCTGCCCTCTCGGACGCCGACATCCAGCAGCGCATCGACGACCGACTGGCCGCCCGCAAGGCCAAGAACTACGCGGAGGCCGACCGCATCCGCAAGGAGCTGGCCGACCTCGGCATCGTCCTGGAGGACGGCCCGCAAGGCACGACCTGGAAGCGGGCGTAACGCTCTAACCGGTCCGGCGCGCCATCGCCTCGCGGCTGCGCGCCGGACCGCTTTGCTTTTTCGCTTCCCCCAGCGGGACGCCGTTCATCAGGAAGCGTAGCGCCGGCGAGCGGCGCACCAGCCCGTGATGGACCGCCAGCGGCACGAACAGGCCGACCGTGGTGATCGCGGCGAACTCCAGCAGCGGCGGCGCGGTGACGGCCAGCAGGGCGAAGCCGGCGGCCATGACCACCAGATGGTGCAGCAGGTAGATCGTGTAGGAGGCCTGCGACAGCGCACGCACCCGGCGGCTCTCCGCCGAGAAGAAGGACTGCGTCAGGCCGAGGACGAAGCGGAAGGCCGACCAGGCGGCGACGGCGCGCAACGCCTCGTCGAGAAAGCGCACCGGCATGGGCTTTTCCACGCCGACCATGCCGATGTGGATGGTGAAGCAGACCAGATAGGTCAGCGCCACCCCCCAACTCGCCTTGGCGTAGCGCGCGGCGCCGCCCGGCCAATGGGCGATCAGCACCCCGACCGCGAAGAAGCCCGCCGAGGTGACGATGCTCACCGCCGTGGAGTTGGTCGGCACCAGCGGCATCACCAGCCGGTCGGAGATGTTGTCGAAGCCCAGCACCCCCATCATGACGAGGCTGAGCAGGAGCGGTGGCAGCCAGTCCGGCGGATCGGCCAGCCAGCGGGCCAGCCCCGGCGCGCGCTCCGCCATCCGCCGGTGCAGCGCAACCAGCAGCGGGTAGGTGAGGCAGAGCGCCAGCACGCTGATGAACAGCTCGACCAGGAACCACAGGTGATAGACGAGCCCGCCGCTCCAGAAGGCCGCGGGGATGGTCTGGGTGAGGAACTCCCCCGCGGCCAGGCCGGGGTCGACCGCGCGGCTTTCCATCCACAACTGCGCGACGTTCAACGTCGCCGCCATGGCGACGAGCGGCACCAGCAGCCGCGAGGCGCGCGAGGTCAGCACCGCCCGCGGTCCGTGCCGGCGCAGGCTGTGGGTGATCAGCAGGCCGGAGATCAGGAAGAAGGCGGGCATGCGGAAGCTGTGGATGAAATCCGCGAACAGCCCGATCCAGGCGATGCCGTCGGGCGAGTTCATCACCCAGTCGTAGCCCGGCGTGTAGATCAGCGCCGCGTGGTAGGGCACGCCGAGGATCATCAGCAGGCTGCGCGCCGCGTCCAGCGCGTGATCCCGTGTGCCGCCCATTCCAATTGATACGCCCGCCGCCGTCATCGCCCTCACCTTTCGGGGTCTCTTTCGTCTCGCCTCTCCGAACGAACGCGCCGGGGCATCGTCCGGACGCGCTAGGAACGGCGGCGCATTCGGGGAACCAAGGTGGGGGTAAGCCGTTCTTGGCGGTTGCGCTCCGTCCGCACCGGCGCGCCGCGGGTTCACGACGCAAGGGTTCACGGCGATGGCCTGAACCTGTTACAAGACCGCTGCGGAGCGCTCGCATTCACGCGGGTGGCGCCGTCGTTCGCGCCCGTATTTCCGCGGGTGGCTTTTGGAGGATTCCGTCATGCTCTGGCTCGCCGCCTACATTGGCAGCGTACTCGCCATCAACTACGCCTTCAGCCTGGCGCCGCATCTGGATCTGGTGTGGTCCTGCTGGGCCGGGTTGATCTTCATCCTGCGCGACATGGTCCAGGTCCGTTACGGCCACTGGTCGCTGGCCGCCATGCTGGCCGCCACGCTGCTGTCCTTCCTGCTGGCCGACCCCTTCGTCGCGACGGCCAGCGTCACCGCCTTCGCGGTGTCGGAGCTGATCGATTGGGGCGTCTTCACCGTCACCCGCCGCCCGCTGCGCGACCGGCTGTGGATCAGCGCCGCCCTGTCGGTGCCGGTGGACACGGCGCTGTTCTTCGGCATGCTCGGCATCTGGGATCCGACGGTCTGGGCGGCCAGCCTGGCGTCCAAGCTGGCCGGCGTGTCGGCGGTGTGGATGCTGATGCGCGCCCGGTCGGCCCGGCCGGCGACGGCGTGATCCGGTCCCGGATTTGGCAATCGCCGACTCGGTGATCACCGGTTCCGGCGCGGCTGTTCCCAACCGTGCCGGGACTACGTGGCGTCGGTGATTGCCAAAAGGACCGGAGGCTGTCAGGCCACGGACGTCAAGGTCTCGGTGGTCTGGTGGGGGCCGGGCGCCTCGTCGGGAATCTCGACCAGGAAGATGGCGCCGCGTCCCGGGCGCGACAGCACCCGCACCCGGTAGCCGAGCAGCCGGCTGAGCCGCGCCACGGTGGCGAGGCCGAGGCCGAGGCCCTTGCGCCGGTCGCGCTCCGGATTGCCGATCTGGTAGAAGTCCTCGAAAATCAGATGCAACCGGTCCTGCGGGATGCCGGGGCCGGTGTCCTGCACCTTGATGGCGGTGAATCCGCGCGCCTGTCGGCAGGTTACCCGGATGGTGCCGCTGGGCGTGTATTTCAGCGCGTTGCTCAGCAGGTTGCGGACGATCCGCTCCAGCATCGCCGGGTCGGTCGTCACGCGGGCGCCGCCGCAGGTGACGCGGAAGCCCAACCCCTTGCCGGCGGCCTCCAGCCGGCCTTCCTCGCAGATGCGCTCCAAGAAGACGGGCAGGTCCAGCTCGGACAGCTGAGGGCTGATCACGCCGGTTTCCAGCGTGGCGATGTCCATCAGCGAGTTCAGCAGGCGCTGCGTCGCCTCGAACCCGTCGCGGGCGGCGTCCACCAGCTTGCGCAGCCGGGGGCTGTCCGCCTGTTCGCCGATCATGTGCAGATAAATGCCCAGCGTCTGGAGCGGCTGGCGCAGGTCGTGGCTGGCGGCGGCGAGGAAGCGCGACTTGGCGGCGTTGGCCTGCTCCGCCTCGGCCCGCGCCAGCGCCAGCGCGTCGTAGCTGCGGCGCAGCTCTGCCATGCGGTCGCGGTCCTGGAGCACGGAGTTGACGGTGGCGACCAGAAGCAGGGTGATGATCAGGCCGGCGAACAGAACCGCCCGCGGCGTGGCGCTGGCGACGCTTTCCTCGAAGGCGTGGGTGCCGGACAGGACGAGCGTCCAGGGACGGCCGAACACCTCGACGTAGAGAACCTCCTGAAAAGCGGCGTCCTGGGCGATCGCGGAATCGAACATCAGGGAGTCCGACGTGGCCTCCGTCCCGTCATGGACACGGATGTCCAGCAGTTGGGACGCGCCCTGGCCCATGATGCTGCGCATCAGGTCGTGCGCGCGGAAGGGGCTGTAGACGAAGCCCAGCAGCGCCTCGCGCCGGTCGTTGGCGGTGGTCAGCGGCAGGGCCTGGTCGTAGACGGGCACATAGATGAGGAAGCCGGGCTGCACGTCCTCCTCGGTTTCCTGGACCAGCCGCAGCCGGGCGGTTGCCGCGGCGGTGCCGGTGCTCCGGGCGCGCTCCATGGCGGCTTGGCGGGTTGGCTCGGCGTGCATGTCGAAGCCGAAGGCCCGCAGGTTGCGGCTGGCGAAGGGCTCGATGTAGATGATGGGGAAATATTCGGGCCGCTCCCCCTCCGGCGTCACGCGGTAGCTGTAGAAGCCGGCGGCGTGCAGCGACGCCTCGTGCTGCTCCCGGTCGAGAGCCTTCACGCGCTTGGCGTAGCCGATGCCTTGGATGCCGGGATAGCGGTCCTCCACATGCAGGCCGGTGACGTAGGCCCGCCATTCCGTGCGGCTGACCTGCCCGCCGCCGGCGTCCACCATCGCTACGGCGCCCTGGAGCATCTGTTCATAGGTGTCGAGCCGCGCCGTGACGTCGCCCGCCAGGTCGCGGGCGAGCGCGCGGAAACGCGCCTCGGCCAGCCGGTGGTTCTGCTCGGCCAGCAGCCACCAAGCGAGGCCGGTCAGCAGCAGCCCCAGCCCGAAGACCACCCAGCTTTCCCAGGAACGGAAGAGCCGTCCGTCGGGAACGGCGGTGCGCTTGCGCTTCGGCTCGTTGTGCCTTGGCTTGGATGGCGCGGCGGGCGCCGGTGGTAACGGAAGGTCCATGCCGGTCCGGCCCGTCATGCCGTGCCGGCGGGCTGCTCCCGCAGCACCTTGGTCAGAACCGCCTGGAGATGGGGTGGCAGCACCGGTTTCTGCAGGACGGTCAACCCGCGGGCGCGGGCGTCGCGCAGCCCTTCGGTGGAGGTGTCGCCGGTGATGATGACGCCGGGCACCTCGGCCCCGGCCTCCGCCCGGATGCGGTCGATGGCCTGGACGCCGGTGCGCCCTTCGCGCAGGCGGTAGTCGGCCAGGATAGCGTGCGGCGTTTCCCCGGCGAGGGACAGGCGGTCGACGGCTTCGCCCTCGCTTTCGGCGGTGACGACCCGGTACCCCCACATCTCCAGCAGGAGGTTGAGGGCCTGCAGAACCGTCCGCTCGTCGTCGATCACCATGACGAGCTTGTCCTGGTCGTCGTCACCCGCGGGAGTCACTGTGTCCAATCCATCCGTTCACAAGGGCCGGTGATCATACAGACCAACAGGCGTCCGGCCAGAAAAGAGTACCGCACCCGTGAGATGGGCGCCATGCAGAGGGGCGGCTGTGTAGCACAGACGATGGTTTGTTCGGTCAGTACATTTGTCCTATTACCTCCATTGCGCGCCTATGTCCGGCGCGGCAAAGCCCCGCATTCCTGGCAGGTTCGATCAAAAGCATTGAGCTGGCGAAGCGCATCGTCCATTCTTCCGGCCCTCCGGACAGTCCCCTCCGGACAGTCCTATGACCTTCCTTCGGGCGACCAATATCTTCGGGCGGCGGCAATGACGGGCGAACGCATCCATCTGTACGACACGACGCTGCGCGACGGGGCGCAGACCCAGGACGTGGATTTCTCCGTCGCCGACAAGATCGCCATCGCCCGCGACCTCGACCGGCTGGGAATCGACTATGTGGAAGGCGGCTGGCCCGGCGCCAACCCGACCGACGACCAGTTCTTCGCCGAGGCGCCGGACCTCGCCCGCTCGACCTTCACCGCCTTCGGCATGACCCGCCGTCCCGGCCGCAGCACCGCGAACGACCCGCAGCTCGCCGCCCTGATCCAGTCGAAGGCGCGCGCCGTCTGCATCGTCGGCAAGACCTGGGATTTCCACGTCGACGTGGCGCTGGCCATCCCGCGCGATGAGAACATCGCGCTGATCGCCGACAGCATCGCCGCGCTGAACGCCGCCAAGGGGGAGGCGCTGTTCGACGCCGAGCATTTCTTCGACGGCTACAAGCGCAACCCGGCCTACGCCGCGTCCTGCATCAAGGCCGCCTACGAGGCCGGGGCGCGCTGGGTCGTGCTGTGCGACACCAACGGCGGCACGCTGCCCCATGAGATCGACGAGATCGTCCGCCAAGTGATCCAGGAGCACGGCATCCCCGGCGACCGGCTGGGCATCCACTGCCACAACGACACCGAGAACGCCGTCGCCAACTCGTTGGCCGCGGTGCGGGCCGGGGTGCGGATGGTGCAGGGGACGATCAACGGGCTGGGCGAGCGCTGCGGCAACGCCAACCTCGTGTCGCTGATCCCGTCGCTGATGCTGAAGATGGGCTACGACGTCGGCATCCGGCCCGCCGACCTGCCGCTGCTGACCGAGATCAGCCGCAAGTTCGACGAGCGGCTGAACCGCGCGCCGAACCGCCACGCCCCCTACGTCGGCGCCAGCGCCTTCGCCCACAAGGGCGGGCTGCACGTCTCCGCCGTGGAGAAGGACCCGTCCTCCTACGAGCATGTCGAGCCGGAGGCGGTCGGCAACCGCCGTCAGATCGTCATGTCGGACCAGGCGGGCCGCGCCAACGTCATCGCGCGGCTGCGCGAGATGGGCATGGCCGTGGACCCGAAGGACGAGCGGCTGAACCGCCTGCTCGACCTCGTGAAGCAGCGCGACACCGAGGGCTACGCCTACGACACCGCCGAGGCCAGCTTCGAGCTGCTGGTCCGCCGCGAGCTGGGCGAGGTGCCGGACTATTTCACCCTGAAGCGCTTCCACGTCACCGACGAGCGCCGCTACAACGCCAAGGGCGAGCTGGTGGTCGAGTCCGAAGCCGTCGTCCGCGTGAAGATCGGCGGCAAGGAGTATCACGAGGTGGCGTCGGGCAACGGCCCGGTGAACGCGCTGGACACCGCGATGCGCAAGGCGCTGGAGCCTCTGTACCCGCTGCTCGGCGGGGTGAAGCTGTCCGACTACCGCGTGCGCATCCTGGCGGCCAAGGACGGCACCGGCGCCATGCCGCGCGTGCTGATCCGCTCGCGCAACGGCGACGGGCAGGAATGGTCGACGCTGGGCGTCTCCACCAACATCATCGAGGCGTCGATGGAGGCGCTGGTGGACAGTTACACATTCAAGCTGTTTAAAGGCGGCGCAACACCGCGAAGCTGAGACCAAAGTTCAGATCATGACCTCCGGCAAAGACCCCAACCGGCCCTCCGTCCTGGGCGGCCCGACCATCATCCTCGTGCAGCCCCAGCTCGGCGAGAACATCGGCGCCTGCGCGCGGGCCATGCTCAATTGCGGCCTGACCGAGCTGCGTCTGGTGAAGCCGCGCGACGGCTGGCCGAACGAGAAGGCGGTGGCTGCGGCGTCGGGCGCCGATCCGGTGCTGGACGGGGCGAAACTCTACGACACGACGGCGGAGGCCGTGGCCGACCTGAACGTGGTCTTCGCCACCACCGTCCGCACCCGCGGGATGATCCAGGAGTTCGTCACCCCGCGCGTCGCGGCGACGGAGCTGCGCGCCCATGTCGACTCCGGGCACAAGACCGGCGTGCTGTTCGGGCCGGAGCGCACCGGTCTGGTCAACGACGACCTGACGCTGGCTTCAACGCTGATCACCGTTCCGCTGAACCCCGCCTTCTCCTCGCTCAATCTGGCGCAGGCGGTCCTGCTGATCGGCTACGAATGGTTCCAGACCGGCGAGACCCCGCCGGACCGCGTGCTGCACACCGGCCAGACCCGCCCGGCGACCAAGGCGGAGCTGCTGAACTTCTTCGAGCATCTGGAAGGCGACCTCGACCGCACCGGCTTCTTCACCTCGCCGGAGAAGCGCCCCTCCATGGTCCGCACGCTGCGCAACGCCCTGGAGCGGATGCAGATGACCGAGCAGGAGGTCCGCACCTTCCACGGCGTCGTCGCGGCGCTGACCGGACGGCGCAAGGGCGAACCGTAACCCTCTTCCCTTCCGGGGCTAATCGCTGCCTATACTGCCCCATGGAATACACCTTGCAGCATATGGACGTTGGCCTCGTCCTGCTCGACGGCGACCGGCGCGTGGTGTCGGTCAACGCCTCCGTGGCGCGGATGCTGGGGCGCGACCGTCCGCTGCTGGGAGCCAGCCTGCACGACCTGCACCCGCCGGGCAGCCGCGCCAAGGTGGAACTGCTGCTGGCCGCGGCGCACGACCCGGACTCCCCGGCGGCGGCCAGCTCCATGATGGTTGCCTTGCCGGGGCGGACCATCGTGGTGAAGGCGACAGCCCTGCCGCCGGGCGGCGGGGCCGCGCTGGCCCTGATGCTGTTCGAGGTGAACGGGAAGGCGCTTCCCGAGCCGGCTCCGCCGCCGCCCGTGGACGCGGCGCCCGAACCGGTCACGCCGCTGGTGAAGCTGCCGATCACGACGCGCCAGGGCGTGGTTCTGATCGATCCCGCCGACGCGGTCTATGTGCAGGCCGACGGCCATTACACGCGGGTCCACACGGCGGACGGCGCCTTCTTCTGTTCGCTCTCGCTGTCGGAGCTGGAGGCGCGGCTCGACGGGCGGCAGTTCGTGCGGGCGCACCGCCGCTATCTGGTCAACCTGCGCCACGCCCAGGCCATCGACCGCAGCGACGGGCGGGCCGCCTTCGTCATGGCCGCCCCCGGCTCCCCCCGCGTGCCGGTCAGCCGCGGCCGGATCGAGCAGTTGAAGAAACTGTTGGCTCTCTAGCCTTTCCCCTTACGCGCATCAGGGTTGTTTACGCCTGCCTGTGACTTCCGGTGGCGGTTGATCCGCCTCAATCGTCCGGTGCCGCCGCAGGCGTAGAACAAAGCCATGGCCGGCGCCCGCATCGGGTGGGCGCCAGGATGACGAGGAGATACGGCCATGGCTTTCCTGGACGACGACCACGCCTATGTGGACCAGCTCGTGGTGGAGTATTACGGCGACCGCCTGACCGGGCTCGCGCCGGAGCGTCTCGCCGCTCTGCACGCCCTGTTCGGCGAGGTGATGTGGCACGAGGGGATCGAGGCGCTGACCCCGCAGCGGCTGAACACGCTGCTGGATTTCACCGAGGAAGAGCTGTCGCACGCGGCCTGAATGGGCAGCCTGAATGGTAAGAGCGCGAACCGTTCGCGCAGGACACCCGCCGTTCACGCTGTCCGCCCGCCATTCGTGCAGCGGGTCTTGTTCCCAGACCCGCCATCCGCGATGAGAGAGGTCAATACAAGCCTCTTCCGCAGGAAACACGACCGTGGACGCAACCGACACTCCCGACCGCTACGTCTCCTTCAAGGGCATCGACTGCGAGGGCAACTCCCGCCGCATCATCGAGCGCCTGTACATGCACATCGATGATCCGGCCAAGACCAACGCCTTCTGGGAACGCTTCCGGGCGAAGCTGGCCGTGGCCGACGATCCGTTGAAGCGTCAGGCGGACGGGTTGTGCCTGCTCTGCGCCAACGTCTATTACATCTCCGACCTGTTCGAAGAGTATGAGGACGAGGAGGGTCTGGCCATGCTGCGCCAGCTCGAGGACGAGTGCTGCTGACGCTTCGTGGTTCGACACGACTCATGGTTTGACAAGGCGCGCGCCGAATCCGTATAGTGCGCGCCTTCACTCCTGGGAAAGCGGGCGTGCCTCTTGTTTGCGCCCCGTCCGCGGCCTGTTCCGTGGAACTACCGGGACAAAACCAACTCGTGTTCCATCGAGGACCAAAATGGCTAAGCGTCAACAGTCCAAGTACAAGATCGACCGCCGCCTCGGCGTAAACCTCTGGGGCCGTGGCAAGTCGCCGATCAACAAGCGTGAGTATGGCCCCGGCCAGCACGGCCAGCGCCGCAAGAAGCCGTCCGACTACGGCCTGCAGCTCATGGCGAAGCAGAAGCTGAAGGGCTACTACGGCAACATCGGCGAGAAGCAGTTCCGCCGCATCTACGCCGAGGCCGTGCGCCGCAAGGGCGACACCGGCGAGAACCTGGTGGGCCTGCTGGAGCGCCGCCTGGACGCGGTGGTCTACCGCATGAAGTTCGCGCCGACCCCGTTCGCCGCGCGCCAGATCATCAACCACGGCCACATCCTGGTCAACGGCCGCCGCCTGAACATCCCGTCGGCCCAGATCAAGGAAGGCGACACCATCGAGGTGCGCGCCAAGTCCAAGCAGATGGCCCTCATCCTCGAGGCCACCGCCTCGGGTGAGCGCGATACCCCGGACTACCTGGAAGTCGACACGGGCGCCCTGAAGGGCCGCTTCGTCCGCGTCCCGCTGCTGGCCGACATTCCGTACCCGGTCCAGATGGAACCGAACCTGGTCGTCGAGTTCTACTCGCGCTGACCGTTCGGCCCAGCCGACATGCGAAAGGCCGCGCCTCCGGGCGCGGCCTTTTTCGTTTGGGATGGGCGGTTGTGGCCGCCGGTGCTACTGTCGTGAAGCACTGGGCGATGGAGACGGCAATGCACATCTCGCGGCTGGCCGCCGACAACAGGGCGTTCATTTCCCAGGACGTCCGCGACGCCTTGGGCTTGAAGGAAGGCGACCCGATCCTGTTTTCCGTGAAGGACGGGCAGGCGGTGATCCGCAAGGCGCCCATCGTGGATACCGCTTATCTGAAAGGGCTGGAAGGCGGTCTGTCGGAATGGGCCTTGCCCGAGGACGACGAGGCGTTTGATGATCTTTGACCGCTGGTCCGTGGTGGTCCTTCCCTTTCCCTTCACGGACCTCGGTACAGCCAAGCGGCGGCCCGCGCTGGTTCTCTCATCGGCGGACTTTCAGCAGGCTCATGGCACATCCCGTGCGGCATGGTCACGAGCGCTGCGCACAGCGCGTGGCCTTCGGATGTTGAACTGACCGCTTATGCCGAGGCTGGTCTGAAGAAATCCTGCAAGTTCCGCTGCAAGCTTTTTACGCTTCAGGATGATCTGGTGTTCTATGGACTCGGCATGCTGGCTGAGGCCGATCGGCTGGCCGTGACCGCGGTGACCTCTGGACTTCTGCCGCGATAGAGCTGCCGGCTTTCATAGAAAAAAGCCGGAACCCTTGCGGGTCCCGGCCTTGAGGTGCGGGGATCGGGGGCAATCCCCGCGGGGGAGAGGGATCAGGCGTCGGCCGTTTCCAGCGCCGGATAGTCGGTGTAGCCGCGGGCGTCGCCGCCGTAGTAGCTGGCCTTGTCCGGCGCGTTCAGGGCCGCGTTGCGGCGGAAGCGCTCCGGCAGGTCCGGGTTGGCGATGAAGGGCTCGCCGAAGCTCACCGCGTCCGCCGCGCCGGCGGCGATGGCCGCCTCGGCCTGCTCCTTGCTGTAGCCGCCGTTGATGATGAAGGGACCCTTGAAGATCCGGCGCAGCTCCGCCGCGAGGTGCGGGGCGCCTCCCGGCGGGGCCATGTGGTGGCCCGGCTGGCCTTCGATGACGTGCAGGAAGGCGAGGCCGAAGGGGTTCAGCGCCTCGGTGACGTGGGTATAGAGCGCCCGCGGGTCGCTGTCCGCCATGTCGTTGAAGGTGCCGGTCGGCGACAGCCGGACGCCGACCCGGCCGGGGCCGACGGCGGTGGTCACCGCGTCCACGATCTCCAGCAGGAAGCGCGCCCGGTTCTCCACGCCGCCGCCGTAGCGGTCGGTGCGCTTGTTGCTGCGGTCGCGCAGGAACTGGTCGATCAGATAACCGTTGGCGCCGTGGATCTCCACCCCGTCCAGACCGGCGTCGAACACCGCGCGCTTGGCGGCGTCGGCGAAGGCCTTGACCAAACCGGGAATCTCGTCGGTCTCCAGGGCGCGCGGGGTGGGGAAGGGCAGCAGACCCTTGCTGGTGTAGGACTCGCCGGCGGCGGCGATCGCCGAAGGGGCGACCGGCAGGGCGCCGTTCGGCTGGAACTCCGTGTGGGAGATGCGGCCGACGTGCCAGAGCTGCGCGGCGATCAGCCCGCCCTTGGCGTGGACCTCCTCCGCGATGCGGCGCCAGGCGAGCGTCTGCGCGTCGGTGTGGAGGCCCGGCGTGCTGGGATAGCCCTGGGCGGTGGCCGAAACCTGCGTCGCCTCGGTGATGATGAGGCCGGCGGAGGCGCGCTGGCCGTAATACTCGACCATCAGCGGTGTGGGGACGTTGCCCTCGCCCGCGCGGCTGCGGGTCATCGGCGCCATGATGACGCGGTTCGGCAGCTCCATGGAGCCAAGACGCAGCGGCGTGAACAGATCGGCGGTGGTCATGATGCGGTTGCCCTCTCGATTCAAAAATCGGGTCCCACGTTGGGGCGTCCCAAAGTGGGGTCCGGGGTTCCGCGGGTTGGGCGGCGCCCGGTATGTATGTGGGTACATACTTGCCAGCGCCATCCGGGCTTGTCAAGTATGTGCGTGCATACCTATTATCATTTCAGCCGCCGCACGGATCGGTGGCCAGTGAGAGGGCCTGTATCGTGGACAAGACCGACACCCCGGCCACCGCCCCGGCTGTTGACGACGGCTGTTGCGCCGCCGGGGCCGACGCGCCCGCGCGCAAGCGCGACCGCGAGGCGACCAAGGGCGTCCTGCTGGACGCGGCCAAGATGGTGTTCGCCGAGCGCGGCTTCGACGCCGCGACCACGCGCGACATCGCTGGCCGTGCTGGCGTGAACGAGCAGCTGATCCAGCGCTATTTCTCGGGCAAGGCCGGCCTGCTGCTGGCCGTCGTGGAACGCTACGGGCGCGAGGAGGGGAGCGGCTGCGCCATGCCGCCGCCCGGCGACGATCTGGAGGAGGATCTGGCGGCGTTTCTGCTGCACCAGCTCCGCCACGCCTGGAAGTGCCGCGACTTCACGCGGGTGATGCTGGCGCGCGCGCTGGTCGATCCGGACATCGCGAACGAGATGGCGCGCACCCTGTCGGAAAGCCGCATCCCCTGCCTGCTCAGCCGGCTGGAGATCTTCCGCGAGCGCGGGGCGATCGCGGCGGACGCCGACCTCGCCCACGTCGCGGCGGGCATCGCCACACTCAGCTTCGGGCTGGGCTTCCTCGATCAGGTGGTGTTCGGGCGCTGCCCGGACCGTGTCAACGAGGTGGTGCGGACGCTCGCCCACACCATGGCCCACGGCCTCGCGCCGCGGGCCTGAGTCACCTCAATCGGCGCGGCAGGCGGCGGCGCGGGCCTGCTCCGCCCGGTTTTGCTCGGCCCGGTTCTGTTCAGCGCGGGCCTCGGCGCGGGCGGCCCGGTGGGTGAACAGCGCGTCCGCCGAATAGAGCGCCAGGGCCACCCAGATGCAGCCGAAGGCCAGCAGGTGCGAGGAGGTGAAGGCCTCCCCATAGACCGCGACACCCAGCAGAAGCTGCCCGGTCGGGCTGATGTATTGCAGGATGCCGATGGTCGAGAGCTTCAGCCGGGCGGCGCCGACCATGAACAGCACCAGCGGGATGGCGGTCACCGGGCCGGTCAGGATGATCAGCAGGTCGGTGCCCAGCCCGTGCGCGCCGAAACTCCCCAGGCCCTGGGCGTTCAGCCACAGCAGATAGGCAATGGCCGGCGGAACCAGCAGCACCGTTTCCACCAGCAGCCCGATCAGCGGGTCGATGGCCGCCTTCTTGCGCACCAGCGCGTAAACGCCGAAGGTCAAGGCCAGCGACAGCGCCACCCAGGGAACCTCCCCGTAGGACAGGACGAGGCTCAGGACGCCCGCCGCCGCGATCAGCACGGCGACGCCCTGCCGCTTCGACAGCCGCTCCTGAAGGAAGGCGATGCCCAGCAGGACGTTGATGATCGGGTTGATGTAATAGCCGAGACTCGATTGGACCATATGGCCGTTGTTCACGGCCCAGATAAAGATGGTCCAGTTGCTGCCGATCAGCGCGGTCGTCACCAGGAAGATGCCCAGGCGCCGCCAGCTCCCCACCCCGCGCAGGATGCCGGACAGGCCGCGCATCGGTACCAGCCACAGCCCGACCAGCACCACCGTCCACAGCACCCGGTGCGCGACGACCTCCACCGCTCCGACGTTGCCGAGCTGCTTGAAGAAGACCGGCGCCAGCCCACCCCAGATCAGGAAGGCGGTCAGGGCGGCGGCGAAGCCCAGGGTAGCGGGGTTGCGCCCGTCGGCCTGCGGCGAGGAGGGGGAGGGAGTCTGGGCCATGGCTCCCCTTTACCATGGCCAAGAAATGGGCGATAGGAACGCCCCCTCATGCCCGCACTGCGCGCCGGGAATGCCGCATTTCCCGCAGGGGTTTTCCCGCTCAGCCCCCTCCGCCGCCTGTGGTGCCGCCTCCGCTTCCGCTGCCGGTGGGCGCTCCGTTCCGGGGCATCGCGCCGGACGACCCCGACGAGCCCCGGCCGATCGGGACGTTGGTGCCGACGCCCTCATTGCGGACCAGCGCGCGGGCCTCGCGCAGCCGGTCCACGCAGCCGTCCGGATCGCCCTTGCCGGCGGCGGACCGCGCCTCGCCCAGCAGGCCGCGCAGCCGGTCCTTCTGCTCACCGGTCAGGGCGGTGTGGTTGCGCCCGCCGGCCACCACCTTGTCGCCCAGAAACAGGTCGGAGAAGCGGGACACCTCGTCCCGGCAGGCGGTCAGCCGCTCCTGCTTGGGCACCGTTCCTTCCTGGCCCTGCGCCAGAGCGGGAAGAGCCATCAGAGCCAGCAGCGCCGCTGCTGGAAACACGTGCCTGTCCATGACCGGGCCTCCTTATCCGTGTCTTCTCCGTGCCGACACCTCCGCGGAATCGTCGATGGGAAAACAGAGGTGGGCGGGGGCCTGTTCCGTCAAAGGAAAAGGGCCCCGCGGTGGCGGAGCCCTTTGTCACACGCCTGCGGCGGATGGCCGATCAGGCGTTGGCGCCCGTCGCGACGCCCTTGTCGGCCAGCAGCGACTGCAACTCGCCCGACTCGTACATCTCGCGCACGATGTCGCAGCCGCCGACCAGCTCGCCCTTGACGTAGAGCTGCGGGAAGGTCGGCCAGTTCGAGTAGTCCTTCAGCCCCTGGCGCAGGCCCGGGTCCTCCAGGATGTTGATGCCCTTGAACTTCACGCCGACGGTGCTGAGCACCTGGACGACGGCGGCGGAGAAGCCGCACTGCGGGAAGACGGGCGTGCCCTTCATGTACAGCACGACATCGTTGCCCTTGATGTCCTGCTCGATGCGATCCTTGACGTTCTGGTCAACCATGTCTCTCGGCCTTCTTACGATGTCATCGTGACTTGCGGGGTGTCTTGCGGGGATGCCGTCCTACACGCCTTCCGGCACGGCGGTGGTCAGGGCCAGGGCGTGCAGCTCCCCGCCCATCCTGCCCTGGAGGGCGGCGTAGACCATCTGGTGCTGCTGCACGCGCGACTTGCCCTTGAAGGCGGCGGAGGTGACCAGCGCGGCGTAATGGTCGCCGTCGCCGCGCAGGTCGGCGATCTCCACCGTCGCGTCCGGGATGCCTTCCCTGATGAGCTTCTCGATCACCGCGGCTTCCATCGCCATGGCCGTCATCCTGTTCCGTCAAACCCTGCCCATGCGGGCGCTGCCCGTATAATTAGGCGGACCGGCCGGGTTTGTCACCGGAGAAGCGACGACATTCCGCGGTGCGAAGGGTTTGGTGGTGTTGAAGCTCTTGCCCCCACCCTAACCCTCCCCCGCTTCGCAGGGGAGGGGACTGAAACTCCCTCTCCTGCGAAGCGGGGGAGGGAAGGGGCCCGCGGCGAAGCCGTGGGAAGGGTGGGGGCAACACCGACACCCCAAAACGAAAAGGCCGGGCATCAGCCCGGCCTTCCGTTCTTCGAACCCTCAACCGCGTCCGATCACTCGGCGGCGGCCATGTAGCCGGGCAGCCAGGCCTCATTGGCCTTCTTCAGGCGGGCGATGGTGATCGCCTCGCCGCCGCGGCCGGTCAGGGCCGTGCCGTTGGTCTTGCCGAGCACGCTCACCGGCACGCCGGCCGCCTTGGCCTTCTCCTGCACCGCGGCGGCCTTGTCGGCGCGGACGGCCAGGACGTAGCGGCCCTGGTCCTCGCCGAACAGGGTGCCGGCGTCGGCGCCGTCGAGGCCCGACAGGTTGGCGCCGATGCCGCCGGCCATGGCCATCTCGGCCACGGTGACCAGCAGGCCGCCGTCCTGGATGTCGTGGCTCGACACCACCAGACCCTCGGCGATCAGGCCGCGGACGAACTCGCCGTTGCGGCGCTCCACCGCCAGATCGACCGGCGGCGGCGGGCCCTCCTCGCGGCCCAGGATCTCCCGCAGATAGAGCGATTGGCCGAGATGGCCGGTGCCCTCGCCGACGAGCAGGATGGTGTCGCCCTCGTTCCAGAAGGCGATGCCGACGGCGATCATGGCGTCCGGCAGCAGGCCGACGGCGCCGATGGCCGGGGTCGGCAGGATCGCCTCGCCGTTGGTCTCGTTGTAGAGCGACACGTTACCCGACACGACTGGGAAATCCAGCGCGCGGCAGGCGTCGGCCATACCCTGGATGGCGCCGACGAACTGGCCCATGATCCGCGGCTTCTCGGGGTTGCCGAAGTTCATGTTGTCGGTGACGGCCAGAGGCAGGGCGCCGACGGCGGACAGGTTGCGGTAGGCCTCGGCCACCGCCTGGGCGCCGCCGCGCACCGGGTCGGCGAGGCAGTAGCGCGGGGTGCAGTCGGTGGTGACCGCGATGCCCTTGCTCTGGCCGGGCAGCCGCACCACGCCCGCGTCGGCCTGACCGGACATGAAGCGGGTGTCGCCGTTCACGAGGCTGTCATACTGCTCCCAGATCCAGCGCTTGGACGCCTGATCGGGGCAGGACATGATCTTTTCCAGGATGTCGCCCAGCGACTTGTCCGCCGGCAGGGCGCGCACGGCGTCCTCCAGCTCCGCGGCGGCCGGGGTCGGCTCCCACGGGCGGTCGTAGAGCGGCGAGGCGTTGGACACCGGGGCGATCGGCATGTCGCACCAGGTCTGGCCGTGCATCTTGATGACCAGCTTGCCGTTGTCGGTCAGCGTGCCGATCACGGCGAAGTCCAGCTCCCACTTGTCGAAGATCGCCTTGGCGACCTCCTCGCGGCCGGGCTTCAGGATGATCAGCATGCGCTCCTGGCTTTCGGAGAGCATGATCTCGTAGGGGGTCATCCCTTCCTCGCGCATCGGCACGTCGTCGAGCACCAGCTCGATGCCGAGTCCGCCCTTGCCGGCCATCTCGACCGAAGAGGAGGTGAGACCGGCCGCACCCATGTCCTGGATGGCGACGATGGCGTCCGTCTCCATCAGTTCCAGGCAGGCCTCGATCAGCAGCTTTTCGGTGAAGGGGTCGCCGACCTGCACGGTCGGACGCTTCTCCTCCGAATCCTCGCTGAACTCGGCCGACGCCATGGTGGCGCCGTGGATGCCGTCGCGGCCCGTCTTGGAGCCGACATAGACTACCGGGTTGCCGACGCCCGCGGCGGCCGAATAGAAGATCCGGTCGGCCTTGGCCACGCCCACGGTCATCGCGTTGACCAGGATGTTGCCGTTGTAGGCCGGGTGGAAGTTGGTTTCGCCGCCGACCGTCGGCACGCCGACGCAGTTGCCGTAATGGGCGATGCCGGCCACCACGCCCGACACCAGATGGCGGGTCTTGGGATGCTCGGGCGCGCCGAAGCGCAGCGCGTTCATGTTCGCGATGGGCCGGGCGCCCATGGTGAACACGTCGCGCAGGATGCCGCCCACGCCCGTCGCCGCGCCCTGGAAGGGCTCGATGTAGGACGGGTGGTTGTGGCTCTCCATCTTGAAGATGATGGCGTCGCCGTCGCCGGCATCGACCACGCCGGCGTTCTCGCCGGGGCCGCAGATGACCTGCGGGCCGGTGGTCGGCAGCGTCATCAGCCACTTCTTCGACGACTTGTAGGAGCAATGCTCCGACCACATCACCGAGATGATGCCCAACTCCGTGTAGGTCGGCTGGCGTCCCAGGATCTCCAGGGCGTTGTTGTATTCCCCTTCGGACAGGCCGAACTCGCGGGCCATCTCCAGGGAGACTGCGGGCTGCTGCGCGGTGGTCACGACAGGGCCTCCACCAGACCATCGAACATGGGCTTGCCGTCGGTGTTGCCATGGAAGGCGGACACCGCGTCCTCGGGGTGCGGCATCAGGCCGAGCACGGTGCGCTTGGCGTTGAAGATGCCGGCGATGTTGTCCAGCGAACCGTTCGGGTTCCAGTCGTTCCGGTTCCAGCGCGGAGCGGCGTCGCCCTCGTCACTGACGTAGCGGAAGGCCACCTGGCCCTCGCCGTCCAGCCGCTTCACCGTCTCGGCGTCGGTCCAGTAGTTGCCGTCGCCGTGCGCCACCGGGTAGCGGACGATCTGGCCCTTGCGGTACTTGGCCGTGAAGGGGCTGTCCGTATTCTCCACCCGCAGATGCACCGTGCGGCAGATGAACTTCAGCTTGGCGTTGCGCATCAGCGCGCCGGGCAGCAGTCCCGCCTCGGTGATGATCTGGAAGCCGTTGCAGATGCCGAGCACCCGCACGCCCTGATCGGCCCGCGCCTTGACCTCGCGCATGATCGGCGAGTGCGCCGCCATGGCGCCGGAGCGCAGATAGTCGCCATAGGAGAAGCCGCCCGGCACGAGGATGAGATCGACCTTGGGCAGTTCGGTGTCGCGGTGCCAGACCAGATGCGGCTTGGTTCCGCTGGCGGCCTCCAGCGCGGCGACGGCGTCGCGTTCGCGGTTGGAGCCGGGGAAAACGATGACGGCGGCCTTCATGGGGCTTGGAAAATCCGGCGTCGTGGGGGGAACGGTTCGAGGCCGGACACTAAAGGCCCCGCCCCGCCAAAGCAAGGGCAAGGACCCCGCCATTCTCCCTTATCGGCCCTGCGTTGACGCGGCGGCGGCCTGTTCGCGCAGCCAATCGGGGAAGGCCGGCGCCTCGGTGTGGCCGCGCTGGCGGCTTTCCAGCAGGTAATAATGGCCGGACACCACACCCTCGGCCCCCAGCGGGGCGGTCAGCCGCCCGGTCTCCAGCGGGCGCTCCACGAACAGCCGCGGCACGATGGCGACGCCCAGCCCGTCCTCCGCCGCCTGGATGGCGAAGTAGGTGTGGTCGACCTCCATCCGGCTGCGGAAGGCGTCCAGCTCCAGCCCGTGGGCCGTGCTCCAGGCTGGCAGCAGGTCGGCGCGGGCGCGGATGGTGATGACCGTCCGGCGGGTCAGGTCGGCGGGGCTGCGCAGCGTTTCCAGCCCCGGCAGGGACGGGCTGCACACCGGCACGCATCGCTCGCGCATCAGGGGCAGCGGCTTCAGCCCGGCGAAATGGGCGGGGTCGCGGCGGATGGCGTAGTCGAAGGGACGGCCGATGTCGATCGGGCCGGGGGCGGTGGACAGCGACACCGCCAGTTCGGGGAAACGCTGCTGGAACAGGGGCAGGCGCGGCAGCAGCCAGTGCATGGCGAAGGTCGGGATGCAGTCCACCCGCAGCGTCCGCCGCCCGTCGCCGTCGAGCAGCGTGTCGGTCGCCTGCTGGATCTCGGTGAACAGGTCGGCGATGCGGGTGAAGTAGCGCGCCCCGGCCTCGGTCAGCCGGACCTGCCGCTGGCTGCGGTCGAACAGCGGGACGCCGAGGAAGAGCTCCAGGCTGCGGATCTGGCGGCTGACCGCGCCGGGGGTGACGTTCAGCTCCTCCGCGGCGAGGCGGAAGCTGGAATGGCGGGCGGCGGCGACGAAGGCGCGCAGGGCGTTCAGCGGCGGGAAGCGGGAGGACATCCGTTGAGTTTTTCTCACCGGTCGGCGGAAGACAAGTCGTTTGTCGGTGCCCGGGCGGCTGGCTAGGGTGCCTGCCGCTTTCCGTCCTCCCCTGGCCCGTCGTCCCCTGGTCCGTCATGTCGCACATCACCCGCCGGCTGGTCTGGTTCCTCGGCGTCTCGCAGCTGCTGTGCTGGGGGATTTCCTATTACCTGATCGCCATCTTCGGGAATCCCATGGCCGCCGACCTGGGCCTGAGCCTGCCGGTGGCCTTCGGCGGCTTCACGGCGGCTCTGCTGGTCATGGGGATGGTGTCGGGCAGCGTCGGGCGGGCCATCGACCGCTGGGGCGGGCGCCCGGTGATGGTCGTCGGCTCGCTGCTAACGGCGGCGGGGTGCCTGGGGCTGGCATCCTCGACGGGGTTGGTGAGCTACTACGCCTCCTGGCTGGTGCTGGGGCTGGCGATGCGGGCGAGCCTGTACGAGGCAGCCTTTGCCGCCCTGGCCCGGCTGGGCGGCCCGCTGGCGCGGGTGCCGATCTCACAGATCACGCTGCTGGGCGGGCTGGCCTCCACCGTGCTGTGGCCGGTGGGGCAGGCGATGGCCGACGCCTGGGGCTGGCGCGGCGCGCTGGTCGCCTACGCCGTCATTGCGCTTCTGACCATCCCGCTGCACGCGGCCATTCCGTCCGACCGCTATGTGCGCCCGCCGGTGCCGGCCGGGACGGAGCCTGCCGGACCCGCGGACCCGCGGCGGCGGCGCTGGGTGGCACCTGTGTTCTACATGGTCATGACCACCGCGGTCGGCGTGCTGACCTCGGCGATGTCGGCGCACATGATCGGCATCCTGGTCGGGCTGGGGGCGGCGCCCGCGGCGGCGGTGTGGATTTCCACGGTGCGCGGCGTCGGCCAGTCCTCGGCCCGGCTGTGCGAGGTGCTGTCGGGGTCCCGCCTGCATCCCACCGCCCTGGCGCTGCTCGCCTGCGGCCTGCTGCTGCCCGGCTTCCTGATCGGTTTGTGGAGCGGCGCGGTGCTGGCCGCCGGCGTCGCCTTCTCCCTGCTTTTCGGGGCGGGAGCCGGGCTGGCGACGATCGTGCGCGGCACGCTGCCGCTGGTGCTGTTCGACCCGCAGAGCTACGGCCGGACGGTCGGGCGGCTGCTGGTGCCGAGCTTCTACGCCGCCGCGCTGGCGCCGATGGGCTACGCGGTCATCATCGAGCGGGCCGGGGAAACGGCGGCGCTTCTGCTCTCCGCCGTCCTGGCGCTGGTGGCGGTGGGCGCGGCGGGGGTGCTGTGGGCGACCGCCCGCCGCTGAGGGATCAGTCGCCGCCGTTCAGGCGCTTGCTCCAGTCCTCGACGCCCTGCGTCAGCCGGCGTTCGGCCAGCGTCCGCCACGTCTGGGCCAGCACGGGCAGGGCGGCCATCTCGGCCAGGGCGTCACGATTCTGCGTGTCCACATAGAGAACGTGGAGCAGCCGGGCGAGCGTCCATTGCGGGTAGGGCCGCTCGACCAGCGTCAGCCGGTCGCCGGGGCCGATCTGGCCGGGTTCCGGCACGCGATAGTACCAGCCGGTGCGCCCGGTGGTCTGGACGCGCTTGGCCATGTCGGGCACGGCGAAGCGGTGGTTCAGCTTCCAGCAGGGTTGGCGGGCCTGGGCGACCTCAAGCAGGGCGGTGCCGGCGCGGAAGCGGTCGCCGACGCAGACGTCGGCCTCGGTCAGGCCCAGCGTGGCAATGTTCTCGCCGAAGGCACCGGGCTGGCCGAGCAGCGGCACTTCTGCGCCCAGCTCGTCCCGCCACGCCGGGTGGTGGTCCAGCGGGTAATGGTGGATAGCCTTGTCCGTTCCGCCATGGACGCGGCGGTCGGCCTGCTCATCGTCCAGGAAGCCTTCGGGGCCGACCGCGCGCGGGCCGTCCACCGGGGACTTGGCGATGGCGCTGCTCCGCCCCGGCGGGCCGAAGGGGGCGGCCTTGCCGACGAGGACGGCGGTGATGGTGGTCTCGGTCACGGTGTCGTCTTTCCTTTAGGCGTCTTCTTGTCTTTGGCCGATTTCGGTTTGGCCGGCTTGAGGGCTCTGGCCTGCTCCTGCAGGGCCACGTAATGGTGCCAGACGAGCTGCGCGGCGAGGCTGCGGTGCGGGCGCCAGGGCTCGGCGACGGCGATCAGCTGCGCCTGGGTTGGCTTCTCCGTCCAGCCCTTCAGCCGTTGCACCCCCAGCTGGATGGCCAGATCGCCGACCGGCCAGATGTCCGGCCGCCCGAGCGCCATCATCAGGTAGATCTCGGCGGTCCAGCGCCCGATGCCCTTCAGCGCGATCAGGGCGGCGATGGCCTCCTCGTCGTCCATCCGGTGAATGGCGTCGAAGTCGAGCCGTCCGTCCGCAACGGTCTGAGCCAACCCGCGGGCGTAGCCGATCTTCTGGCGCGACAGGCCGCAGGCCCGCAGATCCTCGTCCGGCAGGGCCAGGATGGCGTCGGGCGTCACCACCCCGACCATGGCCTGGAGTTTGGCCCACAGCGCTGCGGCGACCGTGGTGGACAGCTGCTGCTCGATGATCAGGCAGAGCAGGCCGGAAAAGCCGTCCGGGCGGCGGAAGTCGCGCACCGTCGGGCCGCCGACGCGCAGGGACTCGGCGAAGATGGGATCGAGCGCGGAGAGATGGTCGATGGACATGGTCGAACGAAAATGGGGGATGCGCAGCGGTTGCGCATCCCCCATTTTCCGACAGGCAGGATTGAGCGGGGACGGCCTCAGGCCATCAACTCTCAGGCCACCAGCTCGATCGCGTAGTCTTCGATCACCGTGTTGGCCAGCAGCTTGGTGCACATGGCCTCGACCTCCTTGCGGGCGGCGGCCTCGTCGGTGCTCTTGAGCTGAAGCTCGATGACCTTGCCGGCGCGGACGTCCTCGACGCCGTCGAAGCCCAGCGTGTGCAGCGCGTGCGCGATGGCCTTGCCCTGGGGGTCGAGAACGCCGCGCTTGAGGGTGACGTGAACCTTCGCCTTCATCGGATGTCCGCTCGCTTGATGATGCTGATGGGTAAGGGGAAAACTGATTACTGAACGGTCTTGGGGCCCTTGACGTCCACCGGGCCGCCTTCGGGCAGGATGCCGAGGCGCCGGGCGACCTCCTGGTAGGCCTCCTCGACCTGACCGAGGTCCTGGCGGAAGCGGTCCTTGTCAAGCTTCTCGTTGGTCTTGATGTCCCACAGGCGGCAGTTGTCGGGGCTGATCTCGTCGGCCAGGACGATGCGCATCTCCTCGTTCTCCCACAGACGGCCGAACTCCAGCTTGAAGTCCACCAGCCGCAGGCCGATGCCGAGGAAGAGACCCGACAGGTAGTCGTTCACGCGGAGCGACAGCGCCACCATGTCGTCGAGGTCCTGCGGAGCCGCCCAGCCGAAGGCCGTGATGTGCTCCTCGGTGACCATGGGATTGTTCAGCTCGTCGGACTTGTAATAATATTCGATGATCGAGCGCGGCAGCGGGGTCCCCTCGGGGATGCCGAAGCGCTTGGACAGCGAGCCGGCGGCGGTGTTGCGCACGACCAGCTCGATGGGGATGATCTCGACCTCGCGAACCAGCTGCTCGCGCATGTTCAGGCGGCGCACGAAGTGCGTCGGCACGCCGATTTCCGACAAACGGCTCATCAGGTATTCGGAGATGCGGTTGTTCAGCACCCCCTTGCCGGTGATGATGCCCTTCTTCTGGTTGTTGAAGGCGGTCGCGTCGTCCTTGAAGTACTGCACCAGCGTGCCCGGCTCCGGACCTTCGAACAGGACCTTCGCCTTGCCTTCGTAGATGCGCCGACGTCGTGTCATGAGAGATCGTCCAAAAACGTGTAGCCTGGACCGGCGGGTGACCGGTCCAGGGGATATGCACGAGTGATATAGCAAGCTGGCCCAGGGAACACAATGCGCGGGGTCCGCGGCGGCTCCTACCCCAACGGGACGGGCCCCAACGAGACAGGCTGCCACGGCGCCTCGTGAGGGCGGCCGGCAGCGAAGTGCCAGACCGGGTCGAGGTCCGGGCGCTCCACGGCGGGCAGGGCGATCAGCGCGCTCGACACCGTGCCGAATCCGCTGGGCAGCAGGAAGTTCATCGCTCCGCGCTCGCCCCGCCCGCCGTCGTCCCAGATGCGGCTCGCCAGCAGCTCCGGCCAGCCGCCCCACCGGTCGCCGGCTTCGCCCCGCTCCGGGTCGGGCGGTGCCGCGTGCTGGAAGAGGGGGAGATACTGGGCCTGCCGCGGGTCCTCCGCCACGTCATCCAGGTCGCTGGCGGTGACCATGTGCACGCCCTCGGGGATCTCGACCACCTCCGGGCGGTTGCGCGGGGAGGGGCCGCGGTGGACGAGCAGCCGGGCGTCGCGGTTGTCGGCGATCAGCAGGTTGAAGGGGCGATAGGCCCGCGTGTCGAGCTGCGCCATGGCCTCCGCCGCCTCCGCCGCGTCGGCGAAATCCAGCGCGTCCAGCACCAGCTCCCCGCGCGAGCGCTTGCCGGCCTCCGGCCCCAGCGTGCCCATGCGGTTCAGCACGGCGGCCACGACGCCCTCGTCGTTCATGCCCAGCCAGGAGCCGCCGGCCAGCTCGTCCAGCCCGGCGACGACGTTGGGGCGGTCGGGCCAATGGCGCGCCGGGGCCTTCCAGGGCCGTCCGGCCATCTCGTCGCGGTTGGCGCCCAGGATCAGGGGCCATGTTGCGTCCGGTCGTCGCAGGAGGATCACGCTGCACATGGGGAATCTTGCCTTCCGCTTCCCTCTTGGGTATGTCGCCGCACGCCGGATTCGCCGATTGGCCGGTGGGTGGGGGCGATGACGACGCCCGATCCACCGGCTATATAGTCTTGTATCTGGGAGCGCAAAACCAATCCAAGGAGCCGGGTCCCATGACGACCTTCGACGAGCGCGAGAGAGCCTTCGAGAACAAGTTCCAGCACGACCAGGATCTGCTCTTCAGGATTCGCGCGCGCCGCGACCGGCTGGCGGGACTCTGGGCCGCGAGCCTGCTGGGCCTGACCGGGGGCGAGGCCGACGCCTATGTCCGCCAGATCATCGACGCCGACATCGCGGCCACCGGTCCGCACGACGTGCGTGACCGTCTGGCCGCCGACCTGCACGCCAGGGGCGTTGATATCTCCGACCACCGCGTGGAGAAGGAGCTGGCTCGTCTGCTGGACGTCGCGCGCGTGCAGGTGCACGCGGAGTAAGGGTCTTGCCCCCTCCCTGACCCTCCCCCGCTCTCGCAGGGGAGGGGATAAAAACTCCCTCGCTTGCCGAAGGCGGGGGAGGGAAGGGGCCCGCGAAGCGGGAGGGATGGGGGCTCCGAGGATCAGCGAAGCCCCCAACCGATCACTCTCCGAACACGCGCTTGAACACCATGTCGACGTTCTTCGTGTGGTAGGTCATGTCGAACATCGGGGCCAGCGTCTCGCGGGAGATGTGCTTCGCGACGTCGGCGTCCGACGACAGCAGGTCGAGGAAGTTGCCGCCCTTCTCCCACACCTGCATGGCGTTGCGCTGCACCGCCTTGTAGCTGTCCTCGCGGCTCATCCCGGCCTGGGTCAGGGCCAGCAGGACGCGCTGCGAGAAGACCAGGCCGCCCAGGTCGTCCAGGTTCTTCTGCATGCGCTCCGGATAGACCACCAGCTTGTCCATCATGCCGGTCAGGCGGGCCAGAGCGAAGTCCAGCGTCACCGTGGCGTCGGGGCCGAACATGCGCTCGACCGAGCTGTGGGAGATGTCGCGCTCGTGCCACAGGGCGACGTTCTCCAGCGCCGGGACGACGGCGGCGCGGACGATGCGCGCCAGACCGGTCAGGTTCTCCGACAGCACCGGGTTGCGCTTGTGCGGCATCGCCGAGGAGCCCTTCTGGCCCGGATGGAAATACTCCTCCGCCTCGCGCACCTCGGTGCGCTGCAGGTGGCGGATCTCCACGGCCAGATTCTCGATCGACGAGGCGATGACGCCCAGAACCGAGAAGTAGAAGGCGTGACGGTCGCGCGGGATGACCTGGGTGGACACCGGCTCCGGCGTCAGCCCCATCTTGGCGGCGACGTGCTGCTCCACCCGCGGGTCGATGTTGGCGAAGGTGCCGACGGCGCCGGAGATGGCGCAGGTGGCGATGTCGGCGCGCGCCTGGACCAGACGCTCCCGCCCGCGGGCGAAGGCGGCGTAATGGCCGGCCAGCTTCAGGCCGAAGGTCGTCGGCTCGGCATGGATGCCGTGGCTGCGCCCGATGGTGACGGTGTCCTTGTGCTCATAGGCACGGCGCTTCAGAACGGCCAGCAGTTTGTCCATGTCGTCGAGTAGCAGGTCGGCGGCCTGGGTCATCTGCACGGCGAGGCAGGTGTCCAGCACGTCCGACGAGGTCATGCCCTGGTGGACGAAGCGCGCCTCCGGCCCGACATGTTCGGCGAGGTTGGTCAGGAAGGCGATGACGTCGTGGCGGGTCTCCCGCTCGATCTCGTCGATGCGGTCGATCTCCCACTTGCCGCGCTCCCACACGGCGGCGGCGGCCTCCTTCGGGATGACCCCCAGCTCCGCCTGCGCGTCGCAGGCGTGCGCCTCGATCTCGAACCAGATGCGGAACCGGTTCTCCGGCTCCCAGATGCGGGCCATTTCGGGGCGGGTGTAGCGGGGGATCATCGGACTCTCCGGGGGTGGCGGACCTGAACGCTTCGGCGGCGGGCGGGGGGTGCATTGGGCCATTGCAATGGCGGAAACCGCCCCCTATTGCCCGCGCGCGGGACCATAACCGCGCTGGACGGCGCTGCAAAGCCCCTTCGCAGCCCGTTCGGACGCGGGGTGCGCGTCATAAGGTTTCCAAGGACAGAGCCGTCTTCCCGGAAAAATCGCAAAGACTGGCAATTGGTCGCGCCGGTTTCTTCACCTTGAACTTGCCGAGTCCCGGCCACGCGCACTAATGATGTGTCATATGCGCCGTGGACGGGCAACGCCGGGCGTGGTTCCAGGAGGGCTTTCGTTGTCCGATCCGATCGCCGAGTTGATGCGCGAGCCGTCCCGGACTTCGGACGAAAGGCGCCTTTACCGTCTGCAGTTCCTGGCGTCCCTGTTTCTGGTCGCGGCGGTGGTGGTGGGCTTGGGCGCCTACTTCATCTGGCAGCACCGGCTGGATTTCGAAGCCGACCTGAAGCAGACCGAAGCCCGCTACCTGGAAGTGCAGCGCCAGACCCTGCAGGAGGAGCTGGAGAACGCGCGGTCCTACCTCGCCTACATGCGGTCGCGCACCGAACCGCTGCTGCGCGCCGAACTGCGCGCCAAGGTGGACGAAGCCTACGGCATCGCCTGGACCATCTACGAGCGCGAGAAGGAGTATCTGCCCGAGGAGTCGATCCGGCAGTCGATCAAGGAGACGCTGCGGCCGCTGCGCTTCTTTGGCGGGCGCGGCTACTACTTCATCGACGATATGCAGGGCACCTGCGTGCTGCTGCCCACCGACCCGCAGCGGGAGGGCAGCTCGCTGATCGACAACCGCGACGACCAGGGGCGCCCAATCATGCGCAACCTGATCCGCGCCGTGGACGATCCGGAGATGCAGGGCTTCACCCGCTACCGCTGGTACGCGCCGGGCAACCCGCACAGCATGTCCGACAAGTTCGCCTACGTCCGCCGGTTCGAGCCGTTCAACTGGCTGATCGGCACCGGCGACTATGTCGGAGCGGTGGAGGAGAAGCTTCAGCGCGAGACGCTGGAGCGGCTGCGCGCCCGGCGCTTCGGGGATTCGGGCTTCATCGCGGTGCTGAGCGAGGATGGCGAGGTGCTGCTCTCCCCGACCTCCCCGGCGGCGGAGGGCAAGAACGCCCGCGACCTGCCCTGGGAGACCGAGCGGGATCTGGTCACCCGCCTGCTGGAGGCCGGCCGGCAGGGCGGCGGGGAGCTGCGCTTCGACTGGGTGCATCCGGTCACCGGGCGCCCGGCGCCGAAACTGTCCTACGCCACGGCGCCGGACGTCTGGGGGTGGGTGCTGGTTGCCGGCTTCTACACCGATGACATCGACTCCGTGCTGGCGCAGCGGCGGGCGGAGATCAGCGCGGGCATGAAGAAGCGCATCCTGACCACGCTGGCGGTGCTGGCGCTGGCGCTGGGCGCCTCGGCCTGGGTGTCCTGGCTGGTCACCGGCTGGGTCCGCCGCATCGTCCGCGGCTACCAGTCCAACATGCGGGAGAGCGACAGCATGCTGCGCGAGCGGGCGCGGCAGCTCTACCTCGCCAACTTCTTCGTGGACCATGTGTCCGAGATCGTCGTGCTGGCGGATGCGGAGCTGCGCATCGCCTACGTCAACCCCTTCGGCTGCGCCGCGCTGGGCGCCCCGCTCGCCGGGCTGGCCGGTGGCCACGCCGACCTGCTGGAGCGTTTCCGCGACGGGGCGTCCGAGGCGTCGGCCCATTACGAGACGCTCTACCGCACCCGCGACGGGCGCGCGCTGGAGCTGGAGGTGACGGCCAGCCGCGTCACCTACGACGGCGACGCCTACTACTGCGCCATCGCCCGCGACATCTCGGAGCGCAAGCGCGCGGAGTGGGAGCTGCGGCTGTCCGCCAAGGTGTTCGACAACGCCGCCGAAGGCATGGTCGTCACCAACGAGAAGAACCGCATCGTCGCGGTCAACGACGCCTTCTGCCGCATCACCGGCTACAGCCGCGAGGAAGTGATCGGCGGCGATCCGGCCATGCTCGCCTCGGGCCGTCAGGACGGCGCCTTCTACGCCGAGATGTGGGTGAAGCTGAAGGAGGAGGGCCACTGGTCCGGCGAGATCTGGAACAAGCGCAAGTCCGGCGAGGTCTATCCGGAGTGGCTCAGCATCCAGATGGTGCGCAACGAGGCGGGGGAGGCCGTCAACTACATCGCCGCCTTCTCCGACATCACCGAGAAGCGCGCCCAGGAGGAGCGCATCCGGCATCTGGCGCAGTACGACTTCCTGACCGACCTGCCCAACCGCTTCCTGCTGCGCGACCGGCTGGAACGCGCCATGCTCGCCGCCGACCGGCACGGCACGAAGGTGGGGCTGCTGTTCGTCGATCTCGACCGCTTCAAGACCATCAACGACAGCCTGGGGCACGGCGTCGGCGACCGGCTGCTGCGCGCGGTGGGGGCGCGGCTGCTGGAGACGGTGCGGGCCAGCGACACCGTCAGCCGCCAGGGCGGCGACGAGTTCGTCATCCTCGTCAATGACCTGGACGGTCCCGACGCGGCCTGCTCGGTGGCCCGCAAGGTGCTGCGGGCGATGACCGAATCCTTCCCGGTGGACGGGCACGAGTTGCAGATCTCCCCGTCCATCGGCATCGCGCTCTACCCCGACGACGCGACGACCATCGACGCGCTTCTGAAATGCGCGGACATGGCGATGTACGCCGCCAAGGAGGCGGGGCGCGCCAACCACCAGTTCTTCACGCCGGAGCTGAACAAGCGGGCGTCGGAGCGGATGTGGTTGGAAAGCAACCTGCGTCACGCCCTGGCCGACAACGAGCTGGAGCTGCATTTCCAGCCGCAGTTCGCGGTGGACGGCCGCCGCCTCGTCGGGGCGGAGGGGCTGCTGCGCTGGCGCCGCCGCGACGGCACGATGATCCCGCCCGGCCAGTTCATTCCGGTGGCCGAGGATACCGGCCTGATCCAGCCGATCGGCGACTGGGTGCTGGGCGAGGCCTGCCGCCGCGCCGCCGACCTGCTCGCCCGCGGCCATCCGCTTCTCATCGCCATCAATCTATCGGCGGTACAGCTTCGCCGTCCCGGTCTGGCCGACCGCGTGGCCTTCTGGCTGGACGCCTACAAGGTGCCGGCCCGCTGCCTGGAGCTGGAGGTGACGGAAAGCGTCCTGATGGACGAGTCCGACATGGTGACAGGCACCTTCGCCCGGCTGCGCGAGATGGGGGTGGCGTTGGCCATCGACGATTTCGGCACCGGCTATTCCAGCCTCAGCTACCTGAAGCGCTTCCGCGTCGACAAGCTGAAGATCGACCGCTCGTTCGTGACCAGCCTGACCGATGGCTCCGACGGTGGGGCCATCGCCGAGGCGATCATCGGCATGGCGCGCTCGCTGCGCATGCAGACCTTGGCCGAGGGGGTGGAGACGGAGGAGCAGTTCGGCGGCCTCGCCCGGCTGGGCTGCGACCAGATCCAGGGCTATCTGCTGGGCCGCCCCATGCCCTACGACGATTTCGTGGCCTTCATCGCCCGTCACGCCGCCACTCCAGAGGCGGTCGGCTGACGGGCGATGCGCCGCGAAGGCGGTCCTACGCCCCCAGCACGCTGCGGTCGTTCTTGGCGACCAGCGCCTGGAAGTAGGGGCCGAGCTTGGCATCGTCGAGACCGAAGGCCTGCTGGAAGCGCGCGATCAGGTCACGCTCGCCCTGTTCGGCCTCGCCGTCGGCCATGGCGCTGTCGAGCATGTTCAGCAGGATGCACAGCCGCTGCTGCTCGTTCAGGTTCGGCGTGGCGGCGGCCAGGAAGGCGTCGGGCGGGGTGCTGCGCGCGTATTTGAAGCAGCGGTCCAGCTCCTCCCGCGTGGCGCTGCGGCCCATCACGGACAGCAGGTGACCGACCTCCTCCGGGTCCATTTCCCCGTCCGAACCCATGCAGTAGATCAGCGAGACGACCAACGCCCGGCGAGGGGTGAGATCCAGCGGCGCCGATCCCTTGAACATGTCGAAAAGGCCCATGGTGCTACCTCTATGGTGACGAACGCCGCACATATGGGGGCGCCGATCCAGGCGACAAGATGGGACTGCGGGACAGGGTTGCGGCTACATCAACCCTTGGGCTTTGAAGCTGACATGTTTGCCCTTGCCGACGATGATGTGGTCGTGGACCGCGATGCCCAGACTGTGGGCGGCGCGCAGGATCTCCTTCGTCATCTCGATGTCGGCGCGGCTGGGGGTGGGGTCGCCGGAGGGGTGGTTGTGCACCAGGATGATGGCGCTGGCCGACAGCTCCAGCGCGCGCCGCACCACCTCGCGCGGGTAGACCGGGGTGTGGTCGACCGTGCCGGTCTGCTGCACCTCGTCGGCGATCAGCTTGTTCTTGCGGTCGAGGAAGAGCAGGCGGAACTGCTCCATCGGCTGGTGGGCCATGGCGGCGGTGCAGTAGTCCAGCAGCGACTGCCAGTTGGCCAGCACGGGCCGGTCCATCACCCGCTGCCGCATTCCGCGCAGCGCCGCCGCCCCGACCGCCCGCAGCGTCGCGACGGCCTTGTCGGAGGCCAGCGAGACCTCCCCCACGCAGTAGCCGCGCAGGCGGGGCGGTGGGGCGTTGACGACGCTCCAGATGTCGCCGAAATCGCGGATCAGCGCCTTGGCCAGAGGCTTCACGTCGCGGCGCGGGTTCACCGCGAACAGAATCATCTCCAGCAGCTCGTAATCCTGGAGCGCGTCCGGCCCGCCGTCGAGGAAGCGGGTGTAGAGACGCTGGCGGTGGCCCTTGTGATGGGCCTCGTGATGGGCCTCCTCCACGGAGACGTGAGGGGGCGGCTCCAGCCCGGGAAGCCCTTGGGCCTCCTCCGCATCCCCCGACCGCTTCGCGCTCTTCCGTCCCGCCATCCCGACGCCACCATACGAATGTGTGCGTCGGGACTATACCTCTTCCGCGCGAAAATCACAGCCGCGGGAATGTCATACGGCGGCGGTCGCTTCCTCGGCCGGGACGGCGTAGGGGGGCTTGTGGAAGCCGGCGGGGGACAGGGTGAAGATCTCGCAGCCGTCCTTGGTCACGCCGATGGAATGCTCGAACTGGGCGGACAGCGACTTGTCCTTGGTCACCGCGGTCCAGCCGTCGCCGAGGATCTTCACGTCGTAGCGGCCGGCGTTGATCATCGGCTCGATGGTGAAGATCATGCCCTCGCGCAGGACGGCGCCGGTGCCGGGGTTGCCGAAATGCAGGACCGACGGCGGCTCGTGGAAGACGCGGCCCAGCCCGTGGCCGCAGAAGTCGCGGACCACCGAATAGCGGTGGCCCTCCGCGAAGGTCTGGATGGCGTGGCCGACGTCGCCCAGCGTGGCGCCCGGCTTCACCTGGGCAATGCCGATCATCAGCGCGTCGTAGGTGACGTCCACCAGCTTCTTCGCCTTCACGCCGACGTCGCCGCACAGATACATGCGGCTGCTGTCGCCGTACCAGCCGTCCAGGATCGGGGTGACATCGATGTTCAGGATGTCGCCGTTCTGCAGCCGCTTGTCGCCGGGAATGCCGTGGCAGACGACATGGTTGACGGAGATGCAGTTGGCCTTCGGAAAGCCGCGGTAGCCGAGCGGGGCCGGGACGCCGCCATGGTCGCGGATGTGCTGTTCCAGCAGCCGGTCCAGCTCGCCGGTGGTGACGCCCGGCTGGACGTAGGGCGTGATGAAATCGAGCGTGGCCGCGGCCAGCCGTCCGGCCTTGCGCATGCCCTCGAAATCCTCCGGCCCATGAATCCGGATGCGATGGGAATCGAGGTCGTCGTGGTCCAAGAGAATCGTCCCCTACAGATCAGGTCCCAAGAAAACGCGCCGGCAGTCCCGGCGGTGAACAGAAAGCGCGGTCAATCCGTGCGGATCGGCCCAAGCAGGATCGGCAAAGGCCGCTCCAGCGTGATCGACTCCGGGGTGATCCTACAGGACCAGCACACGGCTTCCACCCCCGATTCGAGCGCGAGGCGCAATCCGGCGGCGTAGGCGGGGTCGATGTCGGCGGCGACTCGGAAGTAAGCGCAGTCGGCGCGCTGCACAAGGTAGACCATGACCGCCCGCGCGCCCTGGCGGACCATCTCGGCCATCTCCACCAGATGCTTGGCCCCGCGGGCGGTCACGCAGTCCGGGAACTCCGCGGCCTGCCCGTCGCCCCGCGTGGGGCGGCGCAGATGCACATTCTTGACCTCGACATAGGCGGGCGGGCGGACCTCGTCCTCCAGCAGGATGTCGATGCGGGAATTGCGCCCGTACTTCACCTCGCGGCGCAGCCGGGCGTAGCCGGCCAGCTCCGGGATGGTGCCGGCGGCGATGGCGGCGGCGACCAGCCCGTTGGGATGCGACGTGTTGACGCCGACGAGGCAGGGGGCGTCCGGATCGTCCAGCGCCTCGACCAGCTCCAGCGTATGGGCGAGCTTGCGCTTGGGGTTGTCCGAGCGTGACAGCCAGACGGCGGAGCCGGGGGCGTCCACTCCGATCATGCTGCCCGAGTTCGGAACATGGGCGGTGACCAGGGCGCCGTCGAGCTCCACGTCGGCGAGAAACCGCTTGTAGCGGCGGACGAGGCGGCCTTGCAGGAGGGGGGTGGGGAAGCGCATCTTGGGCCCCAGGTTAAAGCGCACCCCCGCCATCCGGCAAGCCCGCCGGTCCCGCCATCCCCGCCTCAACCGAGAACGGAGCCGACTCCGCATGTCCACGTCCCCTGCCTCGCCGAACCCGACCGCCGCCGTCCTCGTCATCGGCAACGAGATCCTGTCGGGCCGCACCAAGGACGCCAACCTGCCGCACATCGCGGAAAAGCTGGCCGGCATCGGCGTCCGTCTGCGCGAGGCGCGCGTCGTCCCTGACGTGGAGGAGGAGATCATCGCGGCTCTGGACGCCCTGCGCGGCCGCTACGGCTACGTCTTCACCACGGGCGGCATCGGGCCGACCCACGACGACATCACCTCGGCCTGCGTCGCCAAGGCCTTCGGCGTGCCATTGGAGCGCAACGCCGAGGCCGTGGTCCGGCTGGAGCGCCATTACGGCGACCCGTCGAAGCTGAACGAGGCGCGGCTGCGCATGGCCAACATCCCGGCGGGGGCGTCGTTGATCGACAACCCGATCAGCGCCGCGCCGGGCTTCCGCATCGGCAACGTTTTCGTCATGGCCGGCGTGCCCAACATCATGCAGGCGATGCTCGACGGCGTGCTGCCGCAGCTGGAGGGCGGGCCGGACCTGCACGCCCGCACGGTGGCCTGCGAACTGGCCGAGGGGCAGATCGCCGCGGACCTCGGCGGCCTGCAGGATCGCTACGCCGACCTGGAGATCGGCAGCTATCCCTATTTCCGCAACGGCTTCTTCGGCGTCAGCCTCGTGCTGCGCGGCACCGACGAGACCCGCGTGGTGGCGGCCACGGAGGAGTTGGCGGGCATCGTCCTGCGCTTGGGCGGTACGCCGAACGTCACAGTGGGGACCAAAGGCTAGAGAGACCCCTACGACGCCAAGCCGTCCTTGGTCATATTGTCGCCGCTGTGGGTAATTCTATGTTGAGGGTTATGAAGTGACGGTCATGAAAAGTCGTGCCATGAAACCCTTCGAAAAAGCGGCGATCCTGTTCTTGCTGAAACATCTGGCATCCGGCGTGGCCGGGGCTGTTGTTCTGGCAACGGGGCTTTTGGTTCTTGACGTCGCCAATCTGGCGACTCTGATGGGAAACAGCGATCATGGCATTATTGCCGCGATCATGCTGTATGCCAGCCTCATCCTCACCTTCGGCAGCGTGGCGATGGGCATCGGTATCATGACCCTGAACGAGGACACGCGGCCCTGACCGGCGCTGGGCGACGGCGGCCCGGACCCGGAGCCGATCAGAACGGCCCGAAGCTGTCGTATGCCCAGACCAGCACCACGATGGCGGCGACCCAGATCGCTGCGTAGGGCAGCCAAGTGTTGCGGTTGCGCCGCAGGGCCGCCGGGACGACCAGCACGGCGACCATCAGCACGCTCACCACAGCCAACCAGTTGATCGATTCCAAACTCATCTCCCTTGAACGCCAGGGTTGCGGGGATTTTTGCGTGTCCGACGCTTTAAACGCGCTCAATCCTTGACCAAACGCCCGCGGATTGTCTAAGTCAATCCAGCGGAACGGTGGGCTGCATACAATGATATGCAACTCCGGCGGGCGGGGGCAACCCGTTCTCCGAGCCGGTCCGCGACGGTGCGCGGGCGTGGCGGAATCGGTAGACGCAAAGGACTTAAAATCCTTCGCCAACGGCATGCGGGTTCGAGTCCCGCCGCCCGCACCACAAATCCAACGATGACGATGTTCGGGATCTCGCGCCCAAGGGCGCGGGTCCAACCGGTGGCAGACTGGTGGCTGGCCCGCGTCAGGTTCCCGTGAGCCTTGCTGTTCTTCATGGGCATTGTAGAGGCGGCATTCGGAACTTAAAAATTACAAGAAAATGTGAATCGTGGTTGCGGAAAGGCGAAATATAACGGTCAGCAGGCTTCATCAGTTTTTGTGACTTCAAGTGCATCGCCCTGCCTCTCTGAAGTCATTTTTGATATTCACTCGCAATTGCGATGGCTGGTTTGTTGCGGTGCGGAGAATTTATTTGGTCGACTGCCGTCCAGCCGGTTGCCAAGGCTCCACAAATGGGGCATGGTCATTCCAGAAACGTCGCTAATCGACAAACGAACCGCAGGAGGCAGGACGTGAAGGGCGATCCGCAGGTCATCACCCATTTGAACAAGATCCTGACCAACGAGTTGACGGCGATCAACCAGTACTTCCTGCATGCCCGCATGCTGAAGAACTGGGGCCTGAAGCGCATTGCGCACAAGATCTACGAAGAATCCATCGACGAGATGAAGCACGCCGACAAGATGATCGAGCGCATCCTGTTCCTGGAAGGTCTCCCCAACCTTCAGGATCTGGGCAAGCTGATGATCGGTGAGGACGTGCCGGAAATGCTCGGCAACGATCTGAAGGTGGAACACAAAGCCCGCACCGATCTGATCGACGCCATCACCCTGTGCGAGCAGGTTCGTGACTATGAGACCCGCGCGCAGCTCACCGAACTGCTCGATGATACCGAAGAACACATCGACTGGATCGAGACGCAGCTCGATCTGATCCAGCGCGTGGGCATCGTCGCCTACCAGCAGGAGCAGATTTACGGCGAGAGCTGATCAGCTCGAAGCCGCTCGGGACCGGTCGGAGGGGGCGTGGCTGCAGGCTGCGCCCCCTTTTGCGCAGGGCCGTGGCGCCGGTCCGGCAACGCCTTGTTAACCATGTTCTCGTAGCTTGCTGGTTTCCGCTTCTGTTTGTACGGGAACCGCCATCATGCTCCCAAACACGTCCTTGCAGGTTGATGATCTGACACCGGAGGAGACCGCCACCGTCGCGCACGCCTATCTGGCGGCGCTGGATGAGAGCGATCTGGATCAGGGCGATCATGAAAGCGCCTTCGACCGGGCGCTGGAGACGCTGCGCGGTTGCCGTCCCAGCCTGCCGCTGAACGTCGCCGCGGCGGAGCTGGAATTGCTGCTGGCCTCCCTCCCGGCTGCCGTTTCCACCGCGCAGGAGCACGCCCTGGCGTAAGGCGCGCCCGGCCGTCTGCTCCCCGGTTCATCAAAAAGGCCCGCTCCGGCTTCCCGGGGCGGGCCTTTTCAGTTCCGGGTGTGGGCCTAGGCCCGCCGGTCACAGCCCCGTCTGCGGCTTGCCGGTGTCGGCCGTCTTGGTCACGCCGGGGTCGATGAGGGGCTGCAGCGCCGGGGCGATGCTCTTCAGCAGTTGGGCGGGCAGGGCGCTGGTGAAGCGGTAGTTGTCGGCCTCCGGCCCGTGGACGAAGGCGGTCATGGTGCCGAAGAAGCGGTCGCCGATGTAGAAGGCGAAGGTCGCCGTCCGGTTCACCGCCCGCGACTCGATCAGGTGTCCGCCGGGGCCGTAGCGGTCCAACCGGTGATCGCCCGTGCCGGTCTTGCCGCCGATCGGGATGACCGCCCCCGCCGAGTCCTTGAAGGAGCCCCAGACGCGCTTGGCCGTGCCGTTCTGCGCCACGTCCATTAGCGCCTTGCGCAGGGTGGCCGCGACCTCCGCCTTCATCACGCGCTGGCCGCGCAACTCGCCCAGGCCGACGACGGCCTCGTAGGGCGTGCCGGCGGCGAAATGCAGCTTGCGCACGCGCACGGTCGGTTGGCGCACCCCGTCGTTCTGGATGATGCCGACCAGCTCGGCCAGGGCCGCCGGGCGGTCGGCGGAGCTGCCGATGGCGGTGGCGAAGGACGGGACGAGCGTTTCGAAGGGGTAGCCCAGCTTGCGCCACTGCTCGGTGATGCGCTGGAACGCCTCCTCCTCCAGCCCGATGCGGATGCGGGTGTTCTGGGCCGACTGGCCCTTCTTGAACAGCCAGCGGTAGCTTTCCTGGCGCTCCTGCACGCTGGCCTCCAGCACCTCCTGCCGCTTGGCGTCGGGGCGCTTCTGCAGGTAGGAGACCAGCCACAGCTCCAGCGGATGGACGCGCGCCAGATAGCCGAGGTCGTTCAGCGGGAACTTGTCCGGCCCGTACTTGCCGTAGAGCGACGCGATGTCCCCGTCGTCCAGCTTGGCGTCGGGCAGGCGGGCGCGCAGGAAGGCGCCGAACTCCTTCACTCCGGCCTGCGGGCGCACGGTGCGGAAGATCACCGACAGGCGGTGCGGCATCGGCCGCGACCGGGCGGCTAGCATGTTCAGCATCGCGTCCGGCGTGTGCTTCCGGTAGCTGTTGTAGAAGCGGTTCAGGAAGTCGCTGCCTTCCTTGTCGGCGAAGCGGGCGAGATAGGCTTGGCGGGCGGGGTGGTCGGGGTTGTGCAGGATGTCGGCGCTGTCGTCGCCGCCTTCGGACAGATAGAACTGCACGACGTCGCGCATCATGCGGATGAAGGGCAGGTTGACCGAATTGCGCAGCGACTCGGTCACGCTCAGGATGCTGCCATTATCCCGCGGGTTGAAGTTCACGAAGCTGTGCAGCCCGCCGCCGGTGAAGAAGGCCTCGCCGGGGTTCGCCGAATAGCGGCGCTCCATGGCGGCGTCGAGCATGGCGCTCAATCCGCGGTTGCCGGAGGTCGACAGCCAGTTGGCGGCCCAGCGCGTCAGGTTGTCGGACGCCTCCTCCTCCACGTCGGCGAGGAAGTCCTTGGGCAGATGGGCGTAGCGGGTGTGCAGCTCCGCCACGATCTCCAGATAGGTTGCCAGCGTGCGCAGCTTCGCCGTGGAGCCGAGGTCGAGCTTGGCGCCCTCGTTGATGTCCAGCGGCTGGTCGAGGTTGTCGGCCTGGACGCGCAGGTAGTTGGCGTCCGGCCCGCGCTCGTACAGCGTGACCGAGTAGATGATCTTGGACAGGTCGCTGCCCTTGGTGTCGAGCAGCCGTTCGCCGGTCAGCCCCATCTGCGCGGCGAAGGCCGGGTCGCCCAGCTTCGCCAGCACCTCGACCACCCGCTGCTGCGCCGGGGCGTCGAGCGTCGATTCGGCGGTCAGGTCGATTCGGTCGAGCTGGTAGAGGCTGGACACGCCGAGCATGGAGAGAAGCCGGGCGCGGATGGCGTTGGGGGCCTTCTGCTCCACGAAATTGGCGGTCTGGGCCTGCGGCGGGTCCTCGCGGAACTTCAGCGTCAGGCCGAGGGCGGCGTCGCGCAGCGTGGTGTCGATCACGCCCGCGCCGTGCAGAACGCGCAGATGGCTGTCGGCCAGCCGCTCCAGCGCCGGACGGTCCTGGATCAGGTAATAGGAGGGGCGGCGCTGGGCGAGCAGAAGGCTCAGCACCTGCTTGTAGGCCAGCGCCTTCAGCTGCAGGGCGCGGGCGTCGGCGGGCTCCTCCGACAGCACCTTCTCGGCGATGGCGAGGTCGGTGCCGAACCAAGCCCACAGCCCGTCGCCCAGCCCGTTCACCTCGCCGAAGCCGGGACGCCCGGTCAGCGGTGTGGAGTTCAGATAGTCGATCAGGATGCGGCGGCGGTGGGCGCCGGTGTCCTCGCCGTCCAGATAGGCGCGGGTGCTGGCCGAGATCATCTGGCGCAGCTTCTCCGTGGCACCGTTGGTCTGGCCATCGGGAGAGTGACGGTACTTCTCGATCTGCGTCGCCAGGGTCGAGCCGCCGGGAGAGCGCTGGCCGGGCTTGACCCACTGCACCGGCAGCATCGCCACGGCGCCGGCGAAGCGGTCCCACTCCACGGCGGGGTTGCGGCGCGGCTCGTCGGTGTTCAGCAGCTCGCGGTTCTCGATGAACAGAAGCGTGGCGGCGACCAGCGGCGGCACGTCCTCGAACTTGGCGAAGACCCGCTCCGGGTAGCGGGCGGAGAACAGCGCGGTGCCGTTGCGGTCCAGCAGGGTCAGGCCGGCGCGCGTCTTCTCGTGGTAGATCGGGAAGCCGCCGGCGGCCATGAACTGGTCGAGCGTCGGCGACAGATGCGCCTGCATCTCCACCGCGTACATATCCGAGGTCAGCGAGCGCAGATAGCCGGGCAGCCCGACATAGCCCATCCGCTCGTTGTAGGGACCCTGGGTGGGGTGGCGCGCGGCGGGGTTAGGCCCCTCGCTCAGCGTGTAGGTCATGTCCTTGGCGTAGCCGGCGAGCAGGCGGGCCTGCAACCGCGACGTGCGCATTTCCTCCTGCGCCAGAAGGGCGCCGCCGCCCAGCGTCGCCGCCAGCGTCACACCCCAGATCGCGCGTCGCACCCACAACCGTGTCATGTCCGGCTCCAGCCATGACCGCGGGGGACGCCCGCGAATTGGTTAAAATGCTCGGCAAACTGGCCGAACGATATGGCCGGAATGTAGAGGCGCCTTGGTTAACAACCGGTGTAATCCCTCGCCCTTCGAGTGTGCGAGTCCGCCCCGAAATCGGTGTAACTCAAAATCGTAGCGGACCGTTGCTTCGGTGCCACGAATGCACGCAACCGTTGTGTGGTTAAGTGGCGCGACCGTGCGCCGCCACGAAATCCGTTAACGCCGCGCGCAGGCGGGCGACCACGCCGGACCAGTCGCCGGAACGGTCCTGGCCGAACACGCGCATGGTCGGGTACCAGGGGTTGGCCTCCCGGTTGCCCAGCCAGCGCCAGCAGGCATCGGCGCGCGACAGCGTCCAGGTCGGCCGTCCCAGCCCGCCCGCGAGGTGGCAGACGGAGGTGTCCACCGTGATGACGAGGTCCAGCGTCTTGGCCAGCGCCGCCGTGTCGGCGAAGTCGCGGACGCCGCCCATGGGGTCCTCGATGTCCATGCTCGCCGGAGCCTCGGCCAGCTGCGCCGCGCCCGGCCCCATCTGCAGGCTGACGAAGCGCACCCCCGGCACATCGGCCAGGGGGGCCAGGGCGGCGAGCGGCAGGCTGCGCCGCCGGTCGATCGGGCTCGCCACCCCGCGCACCGTGCGCGGCGACCCCGCCCAGACCAGCCCGACGCGCGGACGCCCATTCTCCACCGGAAGGCGCTCGCGCCACACGGCGACGTCGGCGGGATCGGCGCGCAGATAGGGTACCGCGGCCGGGATGCTGTCCAGATCGGTCCCGAAGGCGCGGGGCAGGCTCATCATCGGGATGTGCAGGTCGAAGGCGGGAAGCTCCCCGCCCCAGGCGATGGCGGCGGACACGCCGTCCACCCGCTCCATCAGCCGGACCAAGGCGGGGGAGCAGCCAACGACCACCCGCGCGCCCCGCCCGGCCAGCAGCGGCGCGTAACGGATGAACTGCAAGGTGTCACCGAGTCCCTGTTCGGCGTAGAGCAGGATGGTCCGACCCGCCACATCCTCTGCTCCCGTCCATTGCGGCTGGGGGAAGCTGCGGTGCACGGGGTCGAGTTGCCGGGTTTCCCACCGCCACTCGAACTCCTCCCACCCCTCGCGCATTTGCCCGGAGGCGAGCAGGGCGACGGCGAGCGCCAGATGGGCCTCGGCGTCGGCGGGAGCGAGCCGGATGGCCTCCCGCCCGGCGGCGACGGCCTCGTCGCGGCGGCCCTCGTGCAGCAGCAGGGACAGGCGGTTGCGGTGGAAGGACGCGCGGTCCGGGGCGATGCGCGCCGCGCGCCCGCACTGGCGCAGCGCCTCCGCGACACGGACGGTCTGCTCCAGCAGCGGCACCATGTTGCCGTAGGCGTCGGCGTTGCCGGGGTCCAGGACCACCGCCCGGCGCCCGGCCCGTTCCGCCTCGTCGAAACGACCCAGCGTGACCAGGAGATGGACGAGGTTGGTCTGCGCCTCGGCCAGGGTAGGGTCGAGCCGCAGCGCCGCGTCCAGCGCCTCCACGGCGCCCTCCGGGTCGCCCGTCTGGGCCAGCGCGGCGCCAAGCATGCGGTGCGCCTCGGCGCGCTGCGAGGCGAGGTTACGCGCCTTGCGGAAGGCGTCGGTGGCGCTTGCCCAGTCGGCGACGGCGTAGAGCAGCAGGCCGGCCCGCTCGAACGCCTCGGCCAGCGGCTCGCTGTCGGTGGCGGCGCTGGCCGTCAGGGCGCGGGTCAGGGCGCGGTGGGCGGCGGCACCGTCGCCGGACTCGATCAGGGCGCCGCCCAGGGCGAACCAGTCACCGGCGCCGTCGGGTTGCAGGGCAAGGACGCTGCGGAAGACGGCGGCGGCCTGCGCCGCTCCGTCCGGCGTGCCCAGCGCCATCAGCGCCTTGCCGAGATTGCCGTGAATGTCGGCGGCGAGCGGCAGGAGGGTCGCCGCCTTGCCGATCATCGCCACCCCGTCCGCCACCGCGCCGGTCTGGGCCGCCAGAAGCCCGGCGAAATGCAGGGCGTGGGGGTTGTCCGGGTCCACCTCCAGAATGCGGCCGTAGAGCAGCCGCGCCTCCTCCAGCCGCCCGGACAGATGATGGTCGAGCGCGAGGTTCAGGGCTTCGGCGACGCTGGCCATGGGCGGGGCCTTCTGTGGTGGGGAGCTATGCCCCCAGCAGTTCCTTCGCCTTGGCGGCGAGATCGGCCAGCGGGACTTCGACCTGCTCGCCCTTCACCAGATGCTTCAGCGTCGCCGTGCCGCGGGCCTTCTCGTCGGAGCCCATCAGGACGACCAGCGGAATGCCCGCCTTGTCGGCGTATTTCATCTGCTTGGCGAGCTTGCCGCCGTCGAGCTGGATTTCCGTGTTGATGCCCGCCGCCCGCAACGCCGTCGCCAGACCGTAATAGTCGGCGGACAGGGACGGATCCATCTGCGTCACCAGGACCTGGGCGGTCGCGCCGCCGTCCTTGATGATGCCGGCTTCCATCAGCTGGTAGAACAGCCGCGTCGCGCCGATCGAGATGCCCACACCCGGCAGCTTCGACTTGGTGTAGTGGCTGGCGAGGTTGTCGTAGCGCCCGCCGGAGCACACGCTGCCGATGCCCGGATGATCGTTCAGGAAGGTCTCGTAGACCGTGCCGGTGTAGTAATCCAGCCCGCGCGCGATGGCGAGGTTGATGCGCACCACGCCGTCCGGCACCTGGAGGGCCTTCAGCCCCTCGATGACGGTGGTCAGCTCCGAGACACCCTGGCGGAAGGTCTCGTTGTCGATGCCCAGCGCGCCCAGCGCGGCGAGCGTCTCTTCGTTCGTGCCCTTGGCGTCGATCAGGGACAGGATCTTTTCCGCGGCGTCGGCGGTCATGCCGAGGCCGGTCAGGCTGTCGCGCACCTTGTCGCGGCCGATCTTGTCCAGCTTGTCGATCTCGCGCAGGACCAAGACGCGCTTCTCCGCGTCGTCCACGCCCAGCCCGTCGAGGAGGCCGAGCAGGACCTTGCGGTTGTTCACGTTGATGGTGAAGCCGCCGAAGTCCAGTTCCTTGAAGACGTGGTAGATGACCGCCGGGATCTCCGCGTCGTAATGGGCGGACAGGCTGTCCTTGCCGATCACGTCGATGTCGCACTGGTAGAATTCGCGGAAGCGCCCGCGCTGCGCCCGTTCCCCGCGGTAGACGCGCTGGATCTGGTAGCGGCGGAAGGGGAAGGCGAGGTCGCGCTCATGCTCCGCCACATAGCGGGCGAGCGGCACCGTCAGGTCGAAGCGCAGCGCGATGTCCGGCTTGTTCCCCTGCTGAATGGCGCCGGTGGACTGCACGAAATAGACCTGCTTCTCGGTCTCGCCGCCGGACTTGGTCAGCAGGGTGTCCACCGTCTCGAACACCGGGGTTTCCACCGGCACGAAGCCGAACCGCTCGTAGCCGCGGCGGATGGTGTCGAGCAGACGTTGGAAGGCCACCTGCTGGCGCGGCAGCAGCTCCATCGTTCCGGGCGGGGTGCGGGGGGTAATGAGGCTCATCGGCGCGGGTCCGGCTTCGAATGTCCCTAGGGATTCGGCTAGGGTTCTAGCGGCTTTCGCCGGTCCCGTCACCAGCGCAGTGGCCGGATAGCGCCCCGATACCGCCCCGATACCGTTGAGCGGGGGGCCGTAAGGGTCTAGAACTCCGGCCAGTCCCCTTCTCCCGCGCCCGGAGCCGCCATGCCCACCGACCGTCTCGTCCTCCGCCGTCCCGACGACTGGCATGTGCACCTGCGCGACGGCGCCATGCTGAAGGCGGTGCTGCCCTTCACCGCCCACCAGTTCGGCCGCGCCATCATCATGCCGAACCTGAAGCCGCCGGTGACCCGCACGGCCGACGCCGTGGCCTACCGGGAGCGCATCCTGGCGGCTCTGCCGGCGGGCCACGCCTTCACGCCGCTGATGACGGCCTATCTGACCGACGGCACCGACGCCGACGATCTGGCCCAGGGCTTCGAGGACGGGGTGTTCGCCGCCGCCAAGCTCTACCCGGCCAACGCCACCACCAACAGCGCCCACGGCGTGACCGACCTCGGCAAGATCGCCCCGGTGCTGGAGCGCATGGCGGAGATCGGCATGCCGCTGCTGATCCATGGCGAGGTGACCGACTCCCATGTCGACATCTTCGACCGCGAGGCGGTGTTCCTGGAGCGCGTCCTCGGCCCGCTGCTGGAGCGCTACGCGGCGCTGCGCGTGGTGCTGGAGCACGCGACCACCGCGGAGGCCGTGGCCTTCGTGCGCGAGCACGCCGCCTCGGGCCGGGTGGGGGCGACGATCACGGCGCACCACCTGCTGATCAACCGCAGCCACCTGTTCGCCGGCGGCATCCGCCCGCACCTCTACTGCCTGCCCATCGCCAAGCGCGAGACGCACCGGGTGGCGCTGGTCGAGGCCGCGACCTCGGGCGAGGGGCCGTTCTTCCTGGGCACCGACACCGCCCCGCACACGGTGACCGCGAAGGAGAGCGCCTGCGGCTGCGCCGGCTGCTTCACCGCCGCCAACGCCATGGAACTCTACGCCGAAGCCTTCGAGGAGGCGGGCGCTCTGGACAAGCTGGAGGCCTTCGCCAGCCTGAACGGCCCGCGCTTCTACGGCCTGCCGGCCAACGAGGACAAGGTGGTGCTGGAGCGCACGCCGTCCACGGCGCCGGACATCGTGCTGACCGCCGACGGCGAGGCCGTGCTGCCCTTCCGCAGCGGCGAGACGACGCGCTGGACCTTGGCCGGCGCGGCTTGAGGGGCTGCGGCGCGGGCGTTGCTGCTGCGGTTGCCCCCACCCCGGCCCTCCCCCGCTGCGCAGGGGAGGGTGCCTTCTGCGAAGCGGCGGCAGTCCCCTCCCCTGCGATAGCGGGGGAGGGTTAGGGTGGGGGCAGGGTCACCCTCCTCAGAAAAGACTCCCCTGAACCGGTGGGCGCTGCGGCTTCTTTGGCTCGGGCTTGGCCTTGGCGGCCTTGGGCTTCGGCTCCGGCGCGGTGGGCGGTGCATCCACCCGCGGCCCGCCGTCCACCGTCGCGGCGGCTTGGCCATCGGCGAAGACCAGCGACACCGCCAGACCCGGCGTGGCCTGGGCGGCCCTGGTCAGCGGCTTGCCGTCGCCGGACTGCACCAGGGCGAAGCCGCGCTCCAGGACGCCCTTGTAGGAATAGCTTTCCAGAAGCTGCCCCACCGCCGCCAGCTTGGCCGCGCGTTCCTCCACCGCCTTGCCGTAGCTGCGGTCCAGACGCGGCGTCAGGTCGGACAGCCGCCGGCTGCCGTCGCCGAACTTCACGCGGATCGGGCCGAGCGTCAGTCGCCCGGCCACCCGTTCATACTGGCCGCGCGCGGCGACAACGGCGTGGCGCAGCGCGCCGTCGAGCGCGCGGGACTCCGACGCCAGCCGCTGCCCGGCCTCGGCCAGCTTCTCGCGCGGGTGGCGCAACGCGGCGCCCAGCTCGTTCAGCCGGGTGCGGCGGCGGTCGAGCAGGGCGGCGGCGGCCAGCGCCAGCCGCTCCGCCCGGTCGTCCAGCCGCTGGGCGTGGCTTTCCAGCAGGGCGCGCGGGTCGCCGAGCCCACGGGCCAGCCCCTCCACCCGTGTCCGCCGTTCGGCCAGCAGGCGGGTGGCGGCGCCGACCATGCGCCGCTCGTCGTCCAGCACCTGGGCGAGCAGCTCCGCCCGCACCGGCACCGCCATCTCCGCCGCCGCCGTGGGGGTGGGGGCGCGGCGGTCGGACGCGAAGTCGATCAGGGTGGTGTCGGTCTCGTGCCCCACCGCCGAGATCAGCGGGATGCGGCTGGCCGCCGCCGCGCGGACGACGTTCTCCTCGTTGAAGGCCATCAGGTCCTCCAGCGAGCCGCCGCCGCGCGCCACGATCAGCAGATCCGGGCGCGGCACCGGGCCGCCGGGCGGGATGCGGTTGAAGCCCTCGATCGCCGCGGTGACCTCCGCCGCCGCCCGCTCCCCCTGCACGGCGACCGGCCAGAGCAGGACCCGGCGCGGGAAGCGGTCGTGCAGCCGGTGCAGGATGTCGCGGATGACCGCCCCGGTGGGCGAGGTGACGACGCCGATCACGTCGGGCAGGAAGGGAATGGGCTTCTTGCGCCCGGCGTCGAACAGCCCCTCCGCCGCGAGGCGCTTCTTGCGCTCCTCCAGCATCTTCAGCAGGGCGCCCTCGCCGGCCAGCTCCATCGACTCGATGATGAGCTGGTATTGCGAGCGGCCGGGGTAGGTCGTCATGCGCCCGGTGACGATGACCTCCAGCCCCTCCGCCGGCTGGACGGCCAGCTTCGACGCGGTGCCGCGCCAGCACACCGCCTCGATCACCGCCGTGTCGTCCTTCAGGCGGAGGTAGCAGTGGCCGGAACTGTGGCGCTTGGGCTGGGAGATCTCGCCGCGTACGCGGACGAAGCCGAACTCCTCCTCGATGCTGCGCTTCAGGCGCCGGGCGAGGTCGCCCACCGAGAATTCCGGCAGGTTCGAGCCGGGGCGCGGCTCGGGGGCGATCAGCGGAGAGGTCATATCAAGGTCTTGAGTCATGGCGGCACCATGATACAAGGCGCGGTGTCGGCAACAAGCGTGGAAGGACGAGGTGCCATGAAAGTCCTGGTGGTCGGGTCGGGTGGGCGCGAGCATGCGCTGTGCTGGGCCATTCAGAACTCGCCGCTGTGCGACACGCTCTACTGCGCGCCGGGCAACGCTGGCATCGCGGACGTGGCCGAATGCGTCGCCATCGGCGCGGAGGATGTGGACGCCCTGGTCCGCTTCGCCCAGGAAAAGGCCATCGACTTCGTGGTCGTCGGCCCGGAGGGGCCGCTGGTGCTCGGCCTCGTCGACAAGCTGACCGCCCTCGGCATCAAGGCTTTCGGCCCCAGCGCCGCGGCGGCGGAGCTTGAGGGATCCAAGGGCTTCATGAAGGACATTTTGGCCAAGTACGGCGTGCCGACCGCCGCCTATGGCCGCTTCAGGGACGTCGAGGCCGCCAAGGACTTCGTCCGCAAGAACGGCGCCCCCATCGTGGTCAAGGCCGACGGGCTGGCCGCCGGCAAGGGCGTGACCGTCGCCCGCACCCAGGAGGAGGCCTTCGCCGCCATCGACGAGGCTCTGGTCGAGGGCCGCTTCGGCGCCGCCGGGGCTGAGGTGGTGGTCGAGGAGTTCCTGGACGGCGAGGAGGTCAGCTTCTTCGCGCTGTGCGACGGCGAATCGGCGCTGCCGCTGGCCTCGGCCCAGGACCACAAGGCGGTGGGCGACGGCGACACCGGCCCGAACACCGGCGGCATGGGCGCCTATTCCCCGGCCCCGGCACTGACTCCGGACCTCCAAGCCCGCGTGATGCGCGAGATCGTCGAGCCGACCGTCAAGGGCATGGCGGCGGAGGGACGTCCCTTCAAGGGCGTGCTGTTCGCCGGCCTGATGATCGGCAAGGACGCCGCCGGCAACCCGGTGCCGAAGACGCTGGAGTTCAACGTCCGCTTCGGCGACCCGGAATGTCAGACACTGATGATGCGCCTGAAGTCCGACGCGCTGGCCGCCTTGATCGCGGCGGCGGACGGCCAGTTGAAGAACATCGACCTGCGCTGGCACGACGAGACGGCGCTGTGCGTCGTCATGGCGGCGAACGGCTATCCCGGCGACTACGTGAAGAACACGGAGATCAAGGGTTTCGCCGCCGCCAACGCGGTGGAGGGCGTGACCGTCTTCCACGCCGGCACGAAGCTGGCGGACGGTGGGCGGGTGCTGTCCACCGGCGGGCGCGTTCTGGGCGTGACCGCCAAGGCGCCGACCGTGGCCGAGGCGCAGAAGCGCGCGTATCAGGGTGTCGACGCTCTGGATTGGCCGGACGGCTTCTGCCGCCGCGACATCGGCTGGCGGGCGGTGGCGCGCTGACCGCGCAAATCTGACGAAGTCCGAGCGCGGAGGGGCGGCGACGCTCCTCCGTCTTTGCGCGTGCGCTCGTTCCGCCTCCCCGTCGCGGTTGGGAGCGGGCGGTGAGCAGCCTATGCCTCGCGCGTGTCCGCTGGTGGATTGCATTCCAAGATATGCATGACGAGCAAAAACTAATTCAAAATTAATATTGTTCTTCGCCGTCATCTCGATAAAATTGCAAAGACTCCAGCTTTGCTTCCCTTGCGGATGAGGCTGGCCGGCCATTTTGTTGAGGACTCAGAGTCGCTGTCATGCCGGCTCCTGATGCGAAGAATCGTTTGCCGGCCGTGGCCGATATTTGGCAACGCCTCGTCGCTCGCCTGCCCACGCACTGCGCCGGGTGGCGACGGCTGGGCGATCGATTGCTCAAGCTCTCGCTCGTACCGCTTCTGGTCGTTCTGGCGGCCGTCCTCAACCCGTTGGATATCAACGGTTCCAGCGGTCGGACATCGCTGGATGCCTATCGGCGGCTTGCCGCCAGCTTCTATCCCGACAAGGGTCAGAAAAAAATCGCCGTCGTCCAGATCGACGACCAAACGCTTGCCGCCAGCGGCGAGTCTTATCCGCCGTCGTTCGATTTCTACGCGCGCCTGATCGAAGAGATCAAGAAAGCCGGCGCCGAAAGCATCCTTCTGGATCTGATGATCATCGACAGGAACAGGGTTGGAGATCCGGATGGCCTGGGCCGTCTTGTCAAGGAGATGGATGATTTTCCCGTCTTCATGACGGTGGCGCGAAGCAGCCAGCAGGATGAGTCGGGATGCGCCACGGCCGGACGGCAGAACCTCCAGGAACTGCGCGATGCGGTGAGGCTGGAGGTCCATCCTCTTATCCGCGACGGCGCGTCCCATGTCGACTTGTTTGCTGAAAATTACTGCGGTTCGCCGCGACTGTCGGCGGCGCTGGCGGCCTACATTGAGCATTGCGGGCAAGACGCCGCGTGCAAAGGCGGCAAGAACGACCCCATGGCCAACCAGGACGCCTTCAGGAACATAGCCCTGACCATCGAATGGGGGCGCGTCCGGCCGGCCGGGGCGGAGGCCATGCACCCCGACCATCGGCAGCTTGCGGCGGGCTGTCCCGACGGGTCTGTTGCGGATGTGCTCGGCAATGTGATCCGAACCCTGACGCCGTTCGAGAGCGGTGCGCTGTCCACCGCGCCGGCGGGGTGCGCCTACCATCCGGTGATCCGGGCGGAGTGGCTGACGGCGCCGGAATCGGCGAAGGACGTCAACCTTGAGGCCGTGTCGGCCATACTGGCCGGCCGGATCGTCGTGGTGGGGGCCATGTTCTCCGGAGTCCAGGATGTCGGCCCCTCCCCGGTGTACGGCATCGTTCCGGGGATGTTTCTGCACGCCATGGCGATCGACAACCTGATCGTTCGCGGCGCCGGATTCATGAAGGAGTGGAGCAAGCTCGGGCTTGGCGATCTTGACCTGTCGGTGCTGGTGGAACTGATCGCCATGGCGGCCTTCGCTTTCGCGGCCCGTAGGATCGGCAATCTGATCGCCCCTCGGACGTTGCTGTCCGCCGTGCTGTGGACCCTGCTGCTCATGGGGGCCGGTTCGCTTCTCGGCCTCGTTCTCTCGGCCTGCCTTGTGTGGTTGCACGACTTGGAGCCGGCCAACTGGATTGGCGTTGCCGTCGCGGGCGCTGCGATCGCCGGCCCGGCCCGCATTGTGCTTGCCAAGCGATTCCAAGAGCTTCGCCTGCTGGAAGCGCAGGAAAAATCCCAAAATGGCAAAACCCCGAATTGAAGGAGGAATGGCGTGATCAGGATCTCCGCTGTGGCCTTGCTTGCTCTGTGCTCATTCGCGGCGTCAGCGATGGCGCAAGATAAGGTGAAGATTGAAAAGATCATGTCCGGACCGGGGGGCAAGGTCGCCGTCTTCGATGAAAAGGGCGGCAAGAGGGGGGAGTTGCCCAAGGAAGCCTTCCCATCGGTTCCCTTCGATGCGGCCGATTACAACCGCAACACCCGCTACGTGAAGGTGAACGCGGGCGGACAGGAGGTGTGGCTCAGCCCGTTCCAGGTGCAGGTGTCGGCCAAGGCCCAGGTGCTCACCGAATGCCAGACGGCCCAGCGGGTCAGTGGAACGACCTATTCGTCGCGAGGCGCCTCCGAATGCAAGTGAACACCGCCTTGCGCCGCCCGCTCGTTCCCGTTCTGCTCGGCCTGACCTTGCTCGCCGGTGGATGCAAGTCGCTCGACACGCTGACCACGGAACTCAGCGGCAAGCGAACCTATGAATCCGTTCCCGCGCGGTTCGTCGAGGTCGCGGAGCAGCGGCGTCTTCCGGACGCCGGGGGCGGCTCCATGGCGGCTCTCGCCGCATCGCTGCAGAAGCCGTCGGGAGCGTCGGCGCGGTCGCTCGACGGCCGTGACCCGCTTCCGCCGGGCACGCGTGAGCTGGCGGGAGCGGAACCGCTGCAGCGTTACGCGAACCAGGTCCTGGCACGTCTCCTCAAGGCGTGGCCCCACGCCAAGCCGTCCGTCACCATCGTCGTGACCAACAACCCCGCCTATGTGGCGGAGGCCGTTCCGGCGAACACCATCCTGATCTCGCAGGGGGTGTTCGTGAACTCCGAGAATGAGGACGAACTCGCCTTCATCCTGGCTCACGAGGTGTCACACCTTCTGCTCAATCACATGGACGCCGACCGCGAGCACGCTGCTCAGAAAACGGTCGAGGACACGGGGATGGGGGCGCTGCTGTCCGCGGCTCCCCGCTCCAATCCGGAGATGGCCAGGAACGCGACGCTGATCTACACATCCTATCGCGCCTTCCAGGACATCGTGGCGCACCCGTCCTGGGCTCGCCAGCAGGAAGACGAGGCCGATCTCCTTGGTTTCGATCTTCTGGAGAAGGCCGGTTACAACACCAACGTCTTCCAGGTCGTGATGGAGCGTTTCGCCGACGATGCGCGCAAGCAGAGCGCCAAGGCCGAGGAGGAGCGCAAGAATCTTGAGGACCAGATCAATGCCCTGATGGCGTCGGGGCAGTACAGCGCGGGCATCAACGCCGCCTTCAAGGAGCTGTCGGCCGGCCCGGCCAAGATCCTGGGGGAGATCGGCAAGCAACTGCGGGTGGGTCACAATTCCGCGGAACAGCGGTTTGCGGATCTGAGCGATTATGCGGTCCGCGAGCAACTGTTCGAGAGCGCGGCCCGCGACAAGAACACGGTGGGTTACGAGAAAGCCGTGTTCCAGGGTTCGGCTCTGAAGGCGCTGTCGCGCAGCGTCCTGGTGCAGCGTGCGGACAGCCTGATCGCGAAGGAGCGTCTCACCGAGGCGGAGGCCGCCTTGAAGGAGGTCGCCAAGGGAGGCTTCGAGTCCGATCCCTATCTGCGGATGACCTACTATCGGCTCCATACGAAGCAGAACCGTCCGGATCTCGCGGTGAAGGACCTCGAAATCGCCGTCAAAAGCGCGTCTGCCCCGCTGGAGGCGTTCGACCTGCTGATCGCCGAGCACCGGGCCGCCGGCCGTGCGTCCCAGGCGCTGGCCGCCCTCGACGCCAAGGAACGGCGTTTCGGCGGGGGCGAGCGGGGCTATCCGCTCCGCATCCGGCTGCTGGTCGAGGCCGGACGTATGCCGGAGGCCGGGGCGGTGGTGGAGCGCTGCCGCGCGATGCGGGGCCCGCTGGTCCGCGAGTGCGAGGACGCATGGAGTCAGGCGGCGGTGGCCAGCCTGTCCCGGCCGGAGTGACGAAACGCCGCCCCGGTACTCAACCGGGGCGGCGATCTCTGAAGAACGCCCGCAGCATCGCCCCCGCCCGCGTCTCGTCGATGCCGCCGTAGACGTCCGGGGCGTGGTGGCAGGTCGGCTGGTGGTAGAAACGGGGGCCGTGCTCCACCCCGCCGCCCTTGGGGTCGTAGGCGCCGAAGTAGATCCGGCGCAGCCGGGCGAAGCTGATTGCAGCGGCGCACAGCGCGCAGGGTTCCAGCGTCACATACAGGTCCAGCCCCGGCAGGCGCGGCTCGCCCAGAGCGGCGCAGGCGGCGCGGATCGCCAGCACCTCGGCGTGGGCGGTGGGGTCGTTCAGCTCCTCGGTCCGGTTGCCGGCGCGAGCCAGCACGGCGCCGGTCGCCGGATCGACCACGACCGCACCCACCGGCACCTCCCCGCGGGATGCGGCGGCTTCGGCCTCGTCGAAGGCGATGTCCATGGGGGAGGGGGGGCGGCTCATGCGGGGCACCCTGCCCGGCGCTCCCTGTTTTCGTCAAGCCGCGGAACGCCCTCCGGCGTTGTTAAGCATCGGACGGAACAGGGAGGACATCCATGAGCAACCATGTCTACAAGAAGGTGGAAATCGTCGGCACCGCCGAGACCACCATCGACGACGCCATCCGCAACGGCATCGAGCGGGCGTCCAAGACGCTGAAGAACGTCGACTGGTTCGAGGTGGGCGAGATCCGCGGCCACGTCAGCGGTGGAAAGGTCGCCCACTTCCAGGTGGTGATGAAGGTCGGCTTCCGCCTCGAAGAATAACGCCGGGGACCCCGTGCCGTGGGTTGCGGGCGGGGCTTGCAAGCCCTATGGTCCGTGCCCATGGACACCCCCGATTTCGAACATTCCAAAGCCATGCCCGGCGCCGCCGATGCGGACGCGGGCGAGCCCGATGCCGGCGAGCGCATCGCCAAGCGGCTGGCGCGCGCGGGCCTGTGCTCGCGCCGCGACGCCGAGCGCTGGATCACCGACGGCCGCGTGGCCGTCAACGGCACGACCCTGGATAGCCCGGCCTGCGTCGTGCGGTCCGGCGACGTCGTGCAGGTGGACGGCAAGGTCATCCCCGAGCCGGAGCCGGCGCGGCTGTGGCGCTATTACAAGCCGTCCGGGCTGGTCACCACCGCCCGCGACGAGAAGGGACGCACCACCGTCTTCGAACGGCTGCCGTCGGACATGCCGCGCGTCATCTCGGTCGGTCGGCTCGACCTGACGACCGAAGGGCTGCTGCTGCTGACCAACGACGGCGAGCTGGCCCGCTTCCTGGAACTGCCGGCCACCGGCTGGACCCGCCGCTACCGCGTGCGCGTCTTCGGCGAGGTGAACGAGGTGAAGCTGGCCGAGCTGGCGAAGGGACCGACCATCGAGGGGGTGAAGTACGGTCCCATCGAAGCCGTTCTGGACCGCATCCAGGGCCGCAACGCCTGGCTGACCGTCAGCCTGAAGGAAGGCAAGAACCGCGAGATCCGCAAGGTGATGGAGGCGCTGGACCTCCAGGTGAACCGGCTGATCCGCGTCGCCTACGGCCCCTTCCAGCTCGGCAAGCTGGAGGAGAGCGCCGTCGAGGAGGTGCCGAAGCGCGTCGTGCGCGAGCAGGTGTCCCGATTCTTCACCGGCGCCGATCCGGCGGAGGATGGCAAGGCCAAGGGTGCCGGTAAGTCCTCTGCCGCCAAGACTGCCAAGACTGAGAGTGCCGGCGTCGAAGGCGCCAAGGGCCGTTCCGCCGCTCCGGCGAAGGCATCCAAGCCGCGCGACGCCAAGGCCGGCTGGGCCAAGGCGGAGCCGAAGGCCGCGTCCGACCGGCGGGGCCCGGCCAAGCCGGCCTCGGGCGGCTACGCGTCCGCCAAGCCCGCCTCCGCCAAGCCCGCTTCCAACAAACCGGACGGCAAGCCGGCGGGCAAGCCCGGCACGCTGACGCTGAAGGGCGGAAAGCCCGGCGGCGGGAAGCCGGGGCCGAAGCCGCGCGGCGGCGGTGGCGCGTCTTCCGAGGGCGGTGGCCGGGGGCCGGAGCGGACCCGTGCGGATCGTCGGCGGTAAGCACCGCGGGCGGCGGCTGGCCGCCCCGGGGGGGAGCGACACGCGGCCGACCACCGACCGCACCCGTGAATCCCTGTTCAACATCCTGTCCCACGCCGACTGGGGGCCGGACGGCGCCGACCTGCTGGAGGGCGCCGTCGTCGTGGACGCCTTCTGCGGAACCGGCGCCCTGGGGCTGGAGTCGCTGTCCCGCGGGGCCGCCCACGCCAGCTTCCTCGACCTGGGCCGCGCCGCCTTGGAGGCCGTGCGGGCCAACGTCGCGGCGTTGGGGGAGGGGGCGAACGCCGCGGTCCTGCGCGCCGACGCCACCCGCCCGCCGCCTCCGCCAAGCCGCTCCTGCACGCTGGGCTTCCTCGACCCGCCCTACGGCCAGGATCTGGCGCCGCGGGCGCTGGCCGGGCTGGCGAAGGCCGGCTGGCTGGCCCCCGGTGCCATCCTGGTGGTCGAGGTCGCCGGGCGCGATCCGCTGCCCCTGCCGCCCGGCTTCGCGGAGCTGGACGAGCGCCGTTACGGCGACACCCGTGTCCAGTTCCTGCGTTACGGGCTGCCTCAGCCGTAGGTGAAGAAGGCCGAGGTGAGCTGGTTCGGAGCGATGCCGGCCAGGGTCAACCGGTCGCCGCCGCCGAAGTCGAGCAGGGCGCTGCCGCTGCCGTCCGATCCCAGCCGGTAGGTCATGTTGGAGGCGATCTGGATGCGGTCGTTCTGCGTGCGGCTGAAATCGGCGATGCGGTCCTGACCGCCGCCGCGCGTGAAGACGAACAGGTCCGCCCCCGAGCCGCCCCACAGCGTGTCGTTGCCGGCATCGCCCCACAGCGTGTCGTTCCCCTCGTCCCCCATCAGCAGGTCGGCGCCCGAGCCGCCATGGAGCGCGTCGTTGCCGGCCTGTCCGCGCAGCGTGTCGTTTCCGGCGTCGCCCCACAGAAGGTCGTTGCCGGCACCTCCGAACAGCTGGTCGTTGCCGCTGAGCCCGCTCAGCGTGTCGTTGCCCGCTCCGCCATAGAGGCTGTCGGCCCATGTGTTGCCGGTCAGCGTCAGGTTCTTCGGGATCTCGACGATCTGGAAAGTCTTGCCGGTGAACTGCTCGGCGTAATAGTCGATGGAGTTCATGTAATTGGGACGCAGCGTCGGGGTCAGGTCCGACATGATGGTGCCGGTGGCGGCGAAGTTGCCGTAGGTGGCTCCGCCCGCATACTCGTCGAAGGCGCCGATCATGTGCCCGAACTCATGGGCCGCCAGCTCGTCCTGGTAATCGGGACCCCAGTCGGTCTGGGTGCACCAGTTCAGCATGTCGCAGCGCCCGTAGCTGTTGCTGACGTTCACGTTGTAATGCTGGTTCCCGGCCGACACGAACTGCACGTCGAAGCGGATGGCATAGCTGCTGGTGCCGTCCGACAGGCTGTACTTGTCGCCCCAGATCCCTTCGATCCCCTGCTCCCAGACCTGCTTCAGCGCGCCGGCGTCGTCGCCGGTCAGATGGATGCGGGTTTGCACGGTGAAGGCCGTGCCATCGAAGGCGAGGTCGTACTTCACGTCCCAGCCGAAGCCGCCGTCCGCCCGCGTTTCCGCGTAGTTGATGGTCACCGGGGCGAAGCTGGTGGGAACCGGCGCCGCGGGAGCCGCCGCCAGGGCACCGGCGTTGTTCCCGTAGGCGTAGCTGACGGCCTGCGTCGTGGTGGTCTGGCCGGTGCCGCCCTGATTGGCGATGTTCTGGGCGGTGCCGTTCTGGGCGGCGGTCTGGCGCATGGCACGCTTCATGGCACGATTCCCCTGGTTCTGTGCGTCTTGGGGGACATCATGCGGGCAAGATAGAAGGCTTTCTTGTGACCTTAACTATACATTAACCTTTTTCCTAAGGGCGTAGGACACCCCCTTACGGTTGGCGCGGCGGGGTGGCGGGACCTCGGCCGGTCGGCCCTGTTAGGGCCTAGGACGAGCGGCGGCGGGCGCCGCGTCCAAGGCGGGGCGGGCCATGATCAAGGATCTCTGGTACAAGAACGCGGTCATCTACAACCTGTCGGTCGGCAGCTTCATGGACGCCAACGGCGACGGCGTCGGCGATTTCCAGGGCTTGCAGCGCCGGCTGGACTATCTGCAGGGGCTGGGCGTGACCTGCGTCTGGCTGGGGCCGTTCCAGCCGTCGCCGATGCGGGACCACGGCTATGACGTTTCCGATTACTACAACGTCGATCCGCGCTACGGCACGCTGGGCGACTTCGTGGAGTTCAGCCACGCCTGCAAACAGCGCGGCATCCGCGTCATCATCGATCTCGTGGTCAATCACACCTCGGACCAGCATCCCTGGTTCCAGGCGGCGCGCAAGGACCCGGAGTCCCCCTACCGGGACTGGTACGTGTGGTCGGACAAGAAGCCGGCCGACGCCGACCAGGGCGTCGTCTTTCCCGGCGTGCAGAAGACGACCTGGAGCTGGGACAAGGAGGCCCGCGCCTACTACTTCCACCGCTTCTACGAGTTCCAGCCGGACCTGAACACCACCAACCCGGAGGTGCAGGCCGAACTGCTGAAGGTGATGGGCTTCTGGATCGAGCTGGGCGTGTCGGGCTTCCGCATGGACGCCGTGCCCTTCGTCATCGCGACCAAGGGGCCGGAGGTGAAGAAGCCCAAGCAGCAGTTCGACATGCTCCGCACCTTCCGGGAGTTCGTGCAGTGGCGGTGCGGCGACGCCGTGCTGCTCGCGGAGGCCAACGTGCTGCCGGACATCGACCAGGAGTATTTCGGCGACGACGGCGACCGCATGCACATGGTCTTCAATTTCCAGGTCAACCAGACCCTGTTCTACGCGCTGGCGACGGCGGACACGCGGCCGCTGGCCAAGGCCCTGGACGTCACCCGGGTGCCGCGCCCCAGCACCAACCAGTGGGGCCTGTTCCTGCGCAACCACGACGAGTTGGACCTCGGTCGCCTGACCGAGGCGCAGCGCAAGCGCGTCTTCGACGCGTTCGGGCCGGACAAGGACATGCAACTCTACGACCGCGGCATCCGGCGCCGGCTGGCCCCGATGCTGCGCGGCGACCGGCGCTGGCTGGAGCTGGCCTACAGCCTGCTGTTCACGCTGCCCGGCACGCCTGTGCTGCGCTACGGCGACGAGATCGGCATGGGCGACGACCTGTCCCTGCCGGAGCGCGAGTGCGCCCGCACCCCCATGCAGTGGTCGGACGAGCCGCAAGGCGGCTTCACCAAGGCGGACGACCCCGTCCACCCGGTCATCAGCGGTGGCGCCTACGGCTATGAGCGGATCAACGCCGCCCACCAACGCCGCGAGCCGTCGGCCCTGCTGAACTGGACCGAGCGCATCATCCGCATGCGCAAGGAATGCCCGGAAATCGGCTGGGGCGACTATCAGGTGCTGCCCTCCGGGTCGAACGCGGTGCTGGCGATCCGCTACGACTGGCGCAACAACTCCGTGCTCGTCGTCCACAACCTCGACGACCGTCCCCACGAGGTCGCGTTGGCCGTCGATGGCACGGGGGAATCGCCGCGGCTGGTCAATCTGCTGGCCGAGGACCACAACGACCCCGAGGAGGACGGGCGGCATCGCCTGGTGCTGGAGCCCTACGGCTACCGCTGGTACCGGCTGGGCGGGCTGGACTACCTGCTGCGCCGGACCGAGGGGCCGGTCGGCGGGGCGAAGCGGTCTTGACTTTGCCCGGCCCGCTGGGGGACGCTGGCGGGGCCGTCCCCATCCAGGGGCGGCGCAACAGACGCTTGTTCTCAGGGCAGGGTGAAAATCCCGACCGGCGGTAGCCCCTCGCAAGAGGGGGAGCCCGCGAGCGCTCCCGGCCGTCAGGCCGGGAGGTCAGCAGATCCGGTTCAAGGCCGGAGCCGACGGTGACAGTCCGGATGGAAGAGGACGAGCCGGTCATCGACCGTGGTCCGCCCGCTGCGCATGGCGTGGGGCGCGGCCCGCGTGCGCTGGCCTGCGACGGCGGTCCGCGCGGGGCATCCCGTGCGCCGCCGGATGTCTCTTTGCGCCCTGATTCAGGCTCGCCCCAACCGGAGTGAGAACCATGAATCAGACCTTTGTCGGCAAACCGCTTTCCACCGCGTCCGCCACCGGCTTTCTCGACCGCTTCGGCACCGCCGAGGAGCGGGTGATGCGCGCCGTGGAGGCCATCCGCAAGGGCGGCGGGGTCGTCGTCGTGGATGACGAGGACCGCGAGAACGAAGGCGACGTGATCTACGCCGCCGAAACCATCACCGCCGAACAGATGGCCCTGCTGATCCGCGAAGGGTCGGGGATCGTCTGCCTGATCCTGACCGACGCCGACGCGCGCCGCCTCGACCTGCCACCCATGGTCGGCAGCAACACCGCGCGCTTCGGCACCGCCTTCACCGTCTCCATCGAGGCGCGGGAAGGCGTGTCCACGGGCGTGTCGGCGGCCGACCGGGTGACCACCATCCGCACCGCCATCGCCGACGGCTGCCGGCCGGAGGACCTCGCCCGGCCGGGCCACGTCTTCCCGATCCGCGCGCACGCCGACGGGCTGGTGGCGCGGCGCGGCCATACCGAGGCGACCATCGAGCTGACCACCCTAGCCGGGCGCCGTCCAGCGGGGGTGCTGTGCGAGGTGATGAACCCCGACGGCACCATGGCCCGCCTGCCCGAACTGGTGGCTTTCGCCGAGCGCCACGGCATGCCGGTGGTGAGCATCGAGGATCTGGTCGGGGCGATGCGCTTGCGCGCCGCCGCCTGACCGGCCTCGGTTGAGTGAGTGGGACCGGTTCCCCCGTTTGCGGACGGAGCCGGTCCCCTCCGCACCCGGCAGGAAGCCTTGAGCGCCGTCTCCGATGCGATATCACACCCGCCCGCTCTTTTCCCGTTGAGGACGACCGGATTGCCCTGTACGCGGTGCCCGGCGACAGGCGATGTCCGGATGTGAGCGGAGAGGGTTGATGAGGACGACGGTGCGCGTGTGTTTGGCGACTGTGGCGCGATTGCTCGTCGCCGCCTTGGTTCTGGCCCTGCTTATGGCCGTGGTTCCGGCGCGCGCGGAGAACTGGACGGTTGCCTCCGAGGACTATTTCCCGCCGTACAATTTCACCGAGCGCGGCAAGCGCACGGGAATGGACACGGAGATCGTCGATGCCATGCTGAAGGACATCGGCGTCTACCCGGTTCACCGCCCCATGGCTTGGCCGGAGGTGGTGCGTGCGCACGATGAGAACGAGGTGGACGTCGCCTTCCAGTTCTTCACGTCACCGCGCCGTCTGGAGCGTGGTCATCTGGTCGGACCCTATCGCGTCGGTGCGACCGTGCTCATGGTCCGCAGCAATTCGGAGATCACCTACACGCGGATCGACGACCTGCAGGGGTTGCGGATCGGCGTCGTCGAGGGCTTCGAGTACACCCCCGAGTTCGACAGATCGTCCCTGTTCGAAAAGGTCCGCAGCAGCAGCAACGTCGTGTCCTTCCGGCGCCTGCTTCTCGGCCGCGTCGATGCCATCGCAGGCGATTTGCAGGTGCTCAAGTACCTTGCCGAGAGCGAGGGCCGGGCAAGTGCGGTCAAGATCCTGCCCAAACCTTTGGCCATGGTGCCGCGTTACATATCCGTCCCCAAACTGCGGGCGGAGAAGGCCGAGCGGTTGCAGGCGGCCTACGAGAAGCTCAAGCGGAACGGCACCATCGACGCCATCGTCCGCGCCTGGGAGCGGTAGGACGTGACCGGCGCCGCTCGATACCGGCAATCCCAGTTCGGCAACTGACGACGGCGCGGCTGATGACGGCGCAACCGGCCTCCATGGCGCTCAATGCCTGGAATTCCCGCCGGCTGTTTCCACTCACGGACAGTCTCGTCACTCATTGGCTCCGGACACGACTCAGCAGCGCGGCGAATTCCTGCCGGTCCAGCAGTTCGTCGTGATTGGTGTCCGCCTGTTTGAAAGCCGCATCGACGATGTCAAGAAACTCAAGGGTGTCTATCTTGCCGTCGGCTCCGGCGATGCTCGTGAAGACATCGGCGGGTAGAAATGTTTCGTCGGTGGTCAGAACGAGATCCTTGTTGCGGTCAAGAATATAGAACACCAACATTTGGTTGTTCTTGAATTCCATCATGGAGACACGGCCGTCCTCATCGTCGTCGAGAAGTTCGAAGATCCGGGCGTCGCGTGCATGTTCCATGGACGCCGTCGCCGCGGTTGCCGCAATGTGCGGGGGGACCGCCAGCGCCATTATCAATGTGAATGCCATTCGAACCTTCACGGCCATGGCCGCCCCCCCCTTCAGACCGGGATGCTCTGCTTCGTCCTGGTATGGGACCGCAAGCCGGCGCCGTTTCAGAGGCAGCGTACGGTCGCTTTCAGGAATGCTACGGTAACACCGCGTCGCATTACGGCACTCAAAGCCTCTCGCCGTCGGCCATCTGCGGCGGTGGAATGGCAAGTCCGGCCTTGCGCAAGCCGTCGACGATCCGGGCGATGATGTCCGGGTGGATGTTGCGGCGTTCGAATTCGGAAATCGCCTTGATCGGGAAGTTCGGGTCGAGCCGCAGGATCTCGGAGACCGCCTTCGTCGCCTCGGCCCGGTTTCCGGTCTGGCCGTGTATCATCGCCAGCGCGACGTGACCGAGAATGACCTCGCGCCCCAGATTGGCCCGCCGCATCTCGTCGAGCGCATCGTCGTAGCGACCATTCACATAATGATAGGTGGCGATCACGATGCGGTACCAGCTCGGCTGCGCCGGGTTGCGCGTGAAGGCCTCGCGGATCAGCGGAATTCCGCGCTCCCACTCGCCGGTCAAGCTGTAGCAGCGCCCAAGGTCGGCGAGGATCGCGCTGTCGTTCGGGTTGAGCGCGAGCGCCTGCTCGTACGCGGCGATGCTTCGCTGCGGCTCGCGGCGCAGCCACCAGGCAAGCCCGAGCGCCTGATGGGACAACGCGCTGTCCGGAGCCAGCGCCACCGCGCGCTCGGCCAACCGCAGCCCGTCATCGATCGGGTTGGGCCGGGCCGGACTGGGGTTGAAGCCGAGCCGGGCTTCGTCGATGGTGATCATGGCGAGCGCCGCCCAGGCCTCCGGATAGCCGGGGTCGCTCCTGGTCGTCCGTTCGAGGCAATCCCGCACCTCGGCATGGAGGGCGACGCTGAGCTGGCGCCAATACTGGCGGGTGCGCAGAAGGCAGGCGTAGGACGACAGATCCTGCGGCGCGTGCTGTTCGTTCAACCGCGCCTCCGCGCGCTCGATCACGCCGTCCGATTGCGCCAGGGTGCGGGTGACCTGAACGGCGATGTCATGGCGCAGGTCCAGCAGCCTGGTCGGCGTGACCGCGCGACGGAAGCTGTCCGACCACAGGTAGCGATGGTCCTTGGCCGCGATCAGCGTGGCCGTCACTTGGATGTAGTCACCGGTTTGAGCGACGCTGCCCTTCAGCAGATAGTCGACACGGGTGGTCGGCACGGCCTCGCGCAGCGCCGGCGCCGAAGGGTAGCGGAAGCTGGTGTCGGCGCCGAAGACCAGAAAATCGTCGAAGCGGACAAGCGCCGCGACGAGGTCCTCGGTGATGCCGTCGGCGACGAGGTCGAGTGTCGGATCGCCGGAGCCGTTGGTGAACGGCAGGACCAGCAGGGCCGGACCGCGCGCCGCGCGTTGTGGCGCGGCCGGCGCCGTTGCGCGCTCCAGGGCGCTCCTCGACGGGTCGGGAGCAACGCCGCGCCACCCGGCGAAGAGTTCCAGACCGGCCAGGGCCAGAAGCAAGAGGGCCAGACTCATGACTGTGGCCGCGGCGGCCAGCCAGCGGAACGGACGGTCGATGCGGCGTCCGAGGATCAGCGACGCGCGGGGCAGGGTCAGCCTCGCACGGGTTGGCACGGATGCCGGACCGGAGGCTTCGTCCGGAAGGTCGGCCCCGGCCGTGACCGGCACCAGGGAGAACTGGGGGACGTAGCCGCCCTTGGGAATGGCGATGCGCAGGGGGTCGGTGGCGCCTTCGGTCAGATAATAATGCTCCAGGGCGCGCCGAAGGCGGCCGGCCTGGATGCGGACCACCGGGTCGAGCAGCGGGTCGAAGCTGGCGTCGCGGTCGAACACGTCCATGGCGATGGTGTAGGCCTTGATGCGGTTGGCGCGCCCGGCCAGAGCCTCCTGCACGATGAATTGCAGAAAGCGGCGGCCACGGGCGGACCCGCGCAGGCTGCGGCTGGCCAGCACGCGCGCCAACGCCGCATCGATGAGCGGTGCCGTGATGGCGGAGGCTGGTAAATCAGTGGCCTGCGGTTCGTCGGAGGCGTGAAGCACGAGCGCCCTCCTTCCGTTAAGTCCATCCGGCAGCCGTGCCCTTAGGACAAGGGGTTGCTACACCATGCGGTCCATGCCGGGACGGTCCACATTAGCCAAGCGCTGGGGCCGGGCACTGGAAGCTGTAGACGTCATGATCACGAGACGCACGACACAACATCGAGAAAATTCGTTCGAATGCACAGCAAGTTTCCACGCATGAGCGGCGGGTACGATCATTGCAGAAACCCATGCCGGACAAGGGCAGTGCGCAGTTTATTCCTAAGAAATGGAGACTGGAACACTCACTGACGGTATAGCCGCTTCACGCCCACGCCCTGGCTTCATTACTTCCTTCGGAATGGTAGTCCTTACCTTTTTCGTGACGCGCACAAAGCCGCTCTTTTTGCCTGTTACGGTATCAAAGCCAACCGTTTCACCCTTCAAGGCGGCGGACGATCCGGTGCAGGTTGGTCAAGAGCAAAGTCCGGAACAAGGCAGGCACCCCGGCGCTCTTCCAGAACCGGGGAGACTCGCCCATGTCGGACAAGCTGCGGCACGTCGTGGAGCGGTTCCCGGATTTGGAGGAGATGATCAAACAACACAGCGCTGACAACCGGTTCTTTCGCAGTCTCTGCGAAGACTACGGAGAGGCCGTCGAGATTTTGCGGGGTTGGGAGGCGTCGAACAGCGGGCGACGCTCGAAACGCACCGCCGCGTGCCGCGCTCTTATCGCGGATCTTGAGCAGGAAATTCTGCTCGAACTCCAGAGCCGGATCGATGGTGTATGACCATCGGCCTGGCTGCCGCCAAGTCTGTTCGACGTTTTCTGTTCGCCGTTTTTGCCAATGAACCGCCAGTCCCGTCACGGATCACACCCAACACCCGTCCGCGAGGATGATGAAGCATGGCAAAGAAACTGAAGACCGCCCATCGCGTGGAGTGCGCGCAACCAAAGCTCAAGCGGCGGGATTATGAAAGCGCGCTTGCGGAACTTCATGTCGAACTGGTGAAGCTGCAACAATGGGTTGTTCACAAAGGTATGAAGGTCTGCATCGTCTTCGAGGGGCGTGACACCGCCGGCAAGGGCGGAACCATCAAGGCCATCACCGAGCGTGTGAGCCCACGCGTGTTCCGCGTTGTCGCCTTGCCCACGCCGACCGAACGTGAAAAGTCGCAAATGTACATTCAGCGCTACATCCCGCACCTGCCCGCCGCCGGGGAAGTCATCATCTTCGACCGGAGCTGGTACAACCGCGCCGGAGTCGAGCGGGTGATGGGCTTCTGCACCGAGGAGCAGGCGAAGCGGTTTCTCGACGCCGTCCCGAGCGTGGAGAAGGCCATCATCGAGTCCGGGGTGGTTCTGCTGAAATACTGGCTCGAAGTCAGCCCGAAAGAGCAGACGCGCCGCCTTGAAGCACGGATCAACGATGGGCGGAAGGTCTGGAAGCTGTCGCCAATGGATTTGAAATCCTACGGCCACTGGTACGACTATTCGCGTGCCCGCGACGACATGTTCGCGGAGACCGACACCTCCTGGGCGCCGTGGTTCGTCGCGCGGTCGGACGACAAGAGGCGCGCGCGCCTGAACATCATCCGCCACATGCTCGACCACATCCCCTACGAAGAGCTGCCCAGGGAAACCGTGAAGCTGCCCAAGCGCCAGGACCCGGACGGCTACGAGAACCCCAACTACCCCTTGAAGGTCATTCCGGAGCTGCAGTGGCCCACGGAGTGAGGCCGAACGGTCACTTTTGGTCAGCGCCTTGGGTCAGCGCCGCCGCCGAACGAGCCACAGGCGAACCGACCACAGGCCGGCGGCGAGAAGTCCGGCCACTACGGCAAGAAGGGCGACGTCGCCGACACCCGGCCGTGAGAGGCGACCACTCTCCCACGCCGTGCGGACCTTCTCCAAATCCTCCCTCAGCGAGGGGAGGGGGAGCGCGGCGAGGTCGTCCACGGGGAGGGAGCCCAGAATGCGTCGCGGGTCCGCCACCCCCCGCCACCGGCTGTCCAACGGCAGGCTCTCGGCAAGCCGGCCGATCTCACCCTCGTCCGTGAAGAATTGCGGATCGAGCGTCAGCGGGAATAGGGTCGTCTCGCCCCGCATGCGCAGCTCGATCATCGCGTTCACGTCGTTGCAGACGCCCAGCGCGTAGTAGCCGCCGAACGGCAACTCCGGATGGCGCCGCTTGATCGTGTCGTAGGCGCGCACAATGACGCCGGCGAGGCGGATCACCTCCATCGCCTCCTCCCCACGGTAGTGGTGCGCCACCCTGCCCATGACCCAGGCCTGATCGCGAGTCACGCTCGGGCGGAACACGGCCTGGCCGTCGATTCCGAAATAGAAGGACAGATCCGCGTTGACCACCGGGCCGCGGACGACGAGTTCGTGCTGGGAATGGCTGACCGGAACCAGAAGGTTGCGGTCCGTCCCGGGGACCGGCAGTCGGGTGTCGATCCAGAACGGCGTCAGGACGTCGCGGCCCTGATAGATCAGGTCGCCGAAATTGGCGAAATACCGTGAATCGCGAACCTCCACGTCATGGCCGCTCCGCGCCAACGCTTCCACCAAGGCGCGGGGCGTGTCCAGCGATTGGCCGTCAAGGACGGCCCGGTGGCGTCGCCCGCCATCCGGCGCGTTCAGGGAAAGGCGGTTGAGCAGTTCGGCCAGACGCAGGCCATCGGCGTAGCGTTCGGCCAGCGCGGGATCGACGCGATCGCCGGCTTCGAGCCCAAAACCCAGAGGGCGCAGATAGGCATCCAGCGCCGGAGGGGTGCCCGCGGCGGGAATGCCCAGCCCCTCGTCGATCGTCGCCTCGGCCGCCGTCTCAACCGCCTTCTCGGCCGGCGCGGGCTCCGGTGGGAGGTCATCGTCGCTGGGACGGTCCAGCATCGCCCCAGCAAGTCGCACGGACCGGCCCATTCCCTGTACGGTCAGCCCGGGAAACCGGTCCAGCCCCTCGAAATCCTTGCCGAGAATCATCTCGCGCAGCCGCTTGATCTCATCCGGCCCCAGAATGCCGCCCGCCTTCGGATTGCGCCCCAGGCGCCGGTACAGGGCTTCCACGAAATCCGGATTCCGGGCCAGCTCGGACATGACTTGCGAGACGGGCAGCCATGGCGCCTCGTCCGCCCGCAGAGACGCGGAGCACAGCAGGATACCGGACAGAATGAGAGCGGAAACGGCGCTCGCCAGACCCGCCATAATGGGAGCCGCCATCATCGGGTCCGGCTCGCGACGCGTGGGGCGCTGGCGCCCGGCGGCCCGCACGCGTTGCGTTTCGTGCAGGACTCATCCCAATGGAGGAGAAGGATGCGGCGCACCTCCTCGATGGTGCGCGGATCGGACTGCGTCGAGTGCCCGGAACGCACGACATACTCGGATTCGACCCCGGCGATATGGGCGCTTTTGTATTCCACGACGCCATCGTCGCCGGTTTCGACGGGTCCGTCGCCGCGCACCGCGATGATCGAGTGCGCCTTGACCCCCTCGGCGATGGGTATGTGCGCCAGGGTCTGGACCAGCAGGCTGCCGGGGGTCATGGCGTGGACGCTGCCAAACCCTGTTTGCCCGGCAAGCGTGGTGCTGGCGCTGTCCAACTGGCCGATCTCCGAGGTCACTCTCAGGATGCGCCCCGGCAATCGCACCAGGCTCGCGACGAATTGGCTGATCCGGTTGCCGGCGACATAGCTGCCGCCGTGCGGCGTGGCGATGAAGACAAGGCGCTTGACCGACGGAACGGGCTTCACGAACAGAGCGCGTGTCAGCAGATCGCGCGTTTCCCGGTCGAGCGGAAGCTGGTCGGGCGGCTTGCGGAATGCCGCGTTCCATAGCTGTGCGCCGGTGTTCACCGCCGCCATCTTGGTCAGCAGCCCCCCCTGGCTGTGTCCGATGACGACCATCTCGTGCAGTGCCGGTTCCCGCCCGGACGGGTCCAGGGTGGACACCGCCTCCTGCAGCGCGTCACGCAGCAACAGGGCGGAATAGGGAACGGGATTGCCGGTCTCGTAGCTGAAGAACCAGAACTGGAAGTGGTCGCGGATGCGCGGGTCGCTCTTCAGATCGTTCAGCATCTCGGCCCAGCGCACCGGGCTCGATGCCGTCCCGTGGACGAAGACGACGGGTATGCGGCCGGACCGGTATGGTTCCAGCGCGACGAGGCGGGACGGCATCTTGTCCAGCAGGCCGCCGCGCAGGAAGCCGCCGAACTCGAATTCCCAGACCGGCATGCCGTCCAGCATGTAGGCCAGCGTGGCGGTGTGCTCGACCTCCAGCGGCACCGGTTGGCGGTCGATCAGCACCGCTTCGGTTTCCGACGCGGGATAGAGTTCGAGTTGCGCGCGCACCTGCCCGCCCATGATCTGGCGCCGGGGATCGGGGATGCGCAGCAGCGCGGTCACGGGCGTCTTGACGCGCGGGGCGACCTGGAAGCCCTTCGCCAGGGTGCCCTGCGTGGTCCCCGCCGCCAAGGGAGCGCCGATGCCGGGTTGGCGATAACGGGCGTCGAGGCCGTGAACCTGCAGCTCGGCGACCGGAAAGAAGCCGGTCAGCTGGCGCCCGCCCCACGCCAGTTCCCGAGGATCGAAGGCCACGTCCAACTCACCGAACGGCAGCGGGTGGTGGGCCTCCCGAATGGCGATGCCGGTTCGGTCCTCCGTCGCCAGCCCGGAGGTCAGGCCACGGTTGTACAGGTCGGTGGCCAGCCGGAAACGGGGATCGTAGGGGCTGGGCGGCTGGTCCAGTCCTCCCGGAAAGAGAAACGCGTAGGCGTAGAGGGCGGACGCCAGATAATAGGGCGGCCCTCCCCGCTCCTCGGCGTGCAGGAACGACATCTCGGCCAAGGTGAAGATCTCGTCGGCGCCGCCATGCCCCTGAGTGACCAGCGCGCGGAGATCGGCCATGGCCTTCTCCGGCTGCGTCAGAAAGCGGTCCGTCAGGGACCACCGGCGCAGCACATTGTGGCTCGGATCGCTGAGCGCGTGCGCCGACAGGACGTTGTGCGTGAGTTGCTGATGGACGGTGCCGTGGTCCACGCGCTCGACGCTGACCGCCGTCGCGCAGCCCCCGGCAAGAAGCGTCCAGGCCAACAGGAGCACGGCGACCAAGCCCCCCGGAAGGGGCGGGCGCCTCATCCCGCGGGCTTCTGCGCCGCCCGTCGCCACCGGCCGGGCATCCTGGCTTGCGTGCACTCCCATGCCCTCCGCCCGTGCTCTTGGCTCCCGGCCCTTCGACTGCGTTCGCGAGGATCGCCGTTCAGAACCAACTCTTGCGCGCCGGCTCGATCGACACCGCGAGGGCTTCGCTGACGACGGCGGTGATCGTGTCGCCGACCTTCAGCGAGGGAAGCTTCGCCTGACGGGCGGGGTCCGTCACGTTGACGGTGTAGACCTCGCCGCCGTTGGGATTGACGAGATCGATGCTGTTCGCGCCAAGGTCGATGCCGACGACCAGCCCGCTGAGCCGTGTCACCTGCACCCCGATGCCGCCCGGCGCCTCGACCGAGCGCGCGACCGTCTGCTGGATCTCGTCCTCGGGCACGGGCGCACCGGGTTGGGACACCATGAAGGCCACGGAGCGGTAGAACTGCGCGTCGACGGTGTCTCCCACCTTCAGCATCTCCAATCGCACCGCCGGCCCGGCCATGACGGTGACCGGCGTGCCCGACCGTCCGGCCAGCGTGACCTTCCGCTTGGACGCATCGATGGCCGTGATTTTCGCGTGGAGCGTGACGGCGGCACTTTCCGGAATGACGTTCGTCAGAACGGGCCTGTCCTGCGCCGACGCCGGGTGCGGAACGGTGCCCGGCACCAAGAGTACGCCGCAGAGGATGCCCACTGCGGTGGCGGTGACCGTTGGCAAGGTTGCACGACGCTTCATGCTGTCCTCCTGTTTTGCCCGGCATGCTCCGGCGCCGTCTTCTGAGCGCGAAGTTGAAGGGCGGATCTGGGGCTGTCCGGTGTGGTGCGTTGTTGTCCACAGCCAAGTCCTGTAGCCCGAGACGCCGGCTCTGACGAGTATTCTACAGTAGCCTGGACTTCGCTGATCCCTGCCGTCGGCCCGACTGTTCAGGACACGCCCAGCCCGTTGACGAGCGTAAGCATCGGACGGCTTCCGCGGTCTCGGTTACCGTAATGGATGTTACGGTAGCGTACTTGGCGCAATCACCGTGTTCCGCCCAACAGGGCCTCGACCGGCTCCGGGCGCACCGGCAACCTACCGGCAATTTGGGGCAGCGTTACCGTAGCGGCCCGCATCGACCGTGGTTGCTACTTTCAATGGCTCCGCTCCACGCGGCTCAATGACTCCAGGCCTTTCATCAATGCCGCCGGCGCGGCGTCCGGGGCAGGAGGCGGGGCAGGAGGGATATCGATGAACGGACCCAGGTGGCTGATACGGTCGGCGCTGTGCCCGGTGCTCTGCGTTTTCGCCCTGGTCGGTTTCGCCCTGGTCGGGCCGGCCTTCGGGGCCGAGGCGCCACCGTCCGACAGTCCGCCGCAAGCGGTCGAGCAGGACGAGCCGGAAGATTCGGCAATCGACGACGAGGCGATGACCGTCCTGACGCGCATGGCCGACACGCTCGCCCAGACCCAGCGCTTCACCGTGACCATCCGGGCCAGCTACGACGTGGTTCAGGACACGGGGGAGAAGATCACGTTCAGCGAGAGGCGCGCCCTCACCCTGAACCGTCCCGACGGGCTGCGGGTCGAAGCGCAGGAAAGCGATGGGAAGCGGTCGCTGGTGACGTTCGACGGCAAGGCGATCTCCGTGTTCAACGCGGACGAGAACGTCTATGCCCAGATCGAACGGGCCGGCACAATCGACGACGCCGTACGCTATCTGGTTCAGGATCTTCGGGTGCGGCTGCCGCTGGCGCTGCTGCTGGTCAGCACGCTGCCGGACGAGCTGGAGCAACGCCTTCAGACGCTCGACTATGTGGAGCGGGACATGCTCACGGCGGTGCCGACCGATCACCTGGCGGGGCGCACCGAGGATGTCGACTTCCAGATATGGATCGCCACCGAAGGCCCGCCTCTGCCGGAGCGCGTGACCATCACCTACAAGGGTGACGAGGGCGAACCGCAATATCGGGCCGAATTCTCCGACTGGAACCTCAACCCGGACCTCCAGCCGGCGCAACTCGCCTTCCATCCTCCGGACGGCGCGGAACGCATTCCGGTCATGATCCGTGTCCGCCGCAACGCGGCCGGCAGTTCGGAAGGAGCGCCGAAATGAACACGCCAACTTCACGAATTGCCATTTCCATCGCCGCATCCCTGCTGCTGGTGGCCGGATCGGTCGCGGATGCCTATGCCCGCGGCGGCGGAGGAGGTCGCGGCGGCGGTGGCCGAGCGGGCGGAGGGGGGTATTCCCGGTCTGGTCCGGCGGCGGGTGGCGGCTTTTCCGCTCAACGTTCCTCGGCGGGACGATCCACGGCGGGAGTGGGGGCTCGTCAGGCCGGCGCCACCCAGCGGTCGAGCGACCGGATGGCCTCCGCACAGACGGCGTCCCGGCAGTCCGGCGCTACGGAGCGTTCCGCGCAGCGCGCCGAGACGAAGCAGACGCGCACGGAAGCCCGGGCCGACACGCGCACTTCGGGCCAGCAGGAGCGGACCGAGCGGCAGGGCCAGCGCCAGCAGGGCCAGACCGAACGCACGGAAGCCCGCCAGCAAGGCCAGACCGAACGCACGGAATCGCGGGCCTACGCGGCGCAGAACATCGCCAACGACTGGGATGGTCATCATTATGACGACGATGATGACGATTGGGGCTGGGCCCTTGCGGGTGCTGCGGTGGGAGCGACCGCCGGCTACATCGCCGGTGCCGCCACGGCGGCTCCCAACTACGTGACGGTGCTTCCCTGCACGCCCACCGTCGTGCCGTACGGCGGCGTCAGCTATTATGGCTGCGGTGGAACCTGGTACAACCGCAGCTATGTGGACGGAAGCGTCACCTACGTCACCGTCACTGCGCCGCCCGGTTACTGACCGCTGTGAGGGTTGTCATGGCGCGTCCGCTTCCGCCCTGCCAGCCCGCCGATCCGTCGTCACCCCGGTGGTGTGCCAGCCGTCAGGGTCCGGATGCGTGCGATGACGTGGTCGACATGCGGTCGCACCCCCGGCGCGAGATCGCTCCAATCCTCCCGCTCCCCGCCGAGATAGGCCGCCCGGGCGTGCGCCAGAACGCGCCGGTGCTCCTCGGGCAGACGCGCGAGCGCCCAATCGGCGGCCTGATCCTTCGGGAGGATTTCGCCGGTCGTGAGCGTCGTCCAAATTCGCGCCAGGGTCAGCAGCCCGTTTCGTCTGTCGTCCCCCTCTTCGATGCCCGGAATCAGGATCGGCACCATGTCCATCATGGCCCGGACGAGATCCGCGCGCGGCACCGGGTCGAGGACAGAGTCGACGGGCGGGCCGAAGAGCGGCAGGGCTCCGCGGCGGGCCGTCTCGATCAGGACGGCGACGTCGGGATCCCGGCACGGCCATTCGGGCATGCCGCCCCGCTCGAACTCGGCGCGCATCCATTCGCCATACTGAAGCTCAAGACAGCCGGGGTGGCGCCATGGGATCAGGGCCGGGCGGGCGAGGATGGTGAGTTCGATGGGGCGGCCCGGCCCGCCGACGGCGGTGCTTCCCGAGATCGGCAGAAGCTGACGGATGATCGCGACGCGCTCATTGTTTGACAGCGATCGCTCAGTGACGACGAGGATGTCGAGATCGCTGTTCGGGCGCAGGCCGCCCGCGACCGCCGATCCGTAGAGATACGCGGCTGAGGCGGCGCCGCCGAGAACGTCGCGAACAACCGCCGCAGCGGCAATGGTCTGCTCGCAGGATCGTGGTTCATGCGCCAGGAACGGTATCATCGCCATCAGAATGCCAGCCACGTCGCAGCATGACAATGTCACGGCATGACAGAGGCTGGCCAAGCTTCGCGATTGTCCTTTACGCGGTCGTTGGCGATGCCCGTGACGAGGACGCGCCTGCCATCCAGTGGGATCGGCGGCATGGCGAGAACGTCCCCGTCAGCGCATGACCACCTCAGCGCATGACCGCCGCGGGTCACTGGGTGCCGCTTTGCTGGGTGGACCCCTGCTGGACGCCGCGCTGGTAGGCCGAGGCCTCGGTCCGCTTGTGATAGTCGTAGAGCAGACCGCCGGCCAGACCGGCACCGGCGCCGATGGCCGCACCCATGCCGGCGTTGCCGGCGATGGCGCCGATCAGCGCTCCGCCGGCAGCACCTCCGGTCGTGCCGGTGAGCGCGCGCTGCTGGGTCGGTGACATGTCGGCGCACGCTGCAAGGGGAAGCGCGACGACGGCGACGCGGAGGATTTGTGTGGGTTTCATGGTCTTTCCCATCCTGGTTGGCCCATCCTGGTTGGCCTTTGATCGAAGGCCGTGGACCGCGGCGGAGGAAGCGGATACCGGCGTGATCAGGCGCGGCAGGGGTAGCGCTGTGACAGGAAGCGGAACAGCCCATCCACCGGCGGCGTGTCCATCAGCTTGGGATTCTGTTTTGCCCAGGTGACGAAAGCGGAAACGGCGTCGTTGCGCGATGGCGGTGGCGTCGGCGCGCACACCAGCTGGCGCTTGCCTTCGGCGGCCGTTGCAACCTGATGGTATTGATAGGCGCCGACGGCGAAACCGTGGCAGAAATGGAGCGCCGCGATGCCGGTCGGGTCGTTTGGCGTGGCTTCGCACAGCCGCACAAGGTCGCCCGTGGTGCGGACCTGAAAATTGGTTTCCGTGGGGGCCGGCCCCATCTGCGCGTTCGCGGCGGTGATCACCGTCGCCGTCAGGGCAACGGCCAGAGCGACCTTGGTTCGGTGTTTCATGGTTTGCTCCCAGCGCTTTTTGTGGGCGGCTTTTTGTAAGCGGATTTTCAGGGACAGGAGACGCTTCCCCGACGAACCGGCCGGCCCGATGCGAAATCGATGGACTGCCGATCGGATGGACGGGGTGCACAGGTCGGGGGCGAGAATTTAACTCGCAAGACACTGTGCTTTGGAAGGTAGCATTCCTCCAAGCCAAAGCGCAGTCATGCTACGGTAACGCCCACCGTATCGGTCATGTGAAGAGGGTCATCCTCTGTTCATTATGCCAATGAACGAGCAGAATTTACCCCCTTGCAGGGAGCCTTCTTTCTTAATAAAAGAAAAATTCTATAAAACTGTTAAACAAAAATGCACAAAGACCCACTGGGTTGGGTTTGCCAAAATCCGAATCTCATTCATGAAAAATTCAAAGCCCGAATCCCTGCCGGAAGACGGTGCCGCCGCACTGTGTCGGGAATGAACCACCAAGGGAAAGCAGCCTGATACGGTAACAGCGCCAACAGTTGCATGCTTCAACGCGGCGGATGATGCGGTGCAGTATTTCCCGTGTCTTAAAGCCAGCGTCGAAGCCAGCGCCTTGGCCCCTCACGTTCTCATCACGGGTCGGTATCCGCAGCGCCGGCGTCGCAACGCCTTCGCGGATGCGAAGAAGCCGGTCGGCACAGCGAACGCACAGCCGGCGCAGGCCGGCGCAGGAGCGTACAGCCAAAGAGGACATGTGATGAAAAATCGGCGGGTGCGTCCCCTGACGGAACAGCAGCCTCTGGCGAGCTGGTTTTCCGCCTGGACCGCGGCATTTCCCTTTCTCGGCCCCTTCGTCGAACCCGCAGAAAACGGGACCGCAGCAAAATCAACAGGGGCGAAACAGGCTGGGGCAAAGCCGGTCGAAGAGACGGCGGCCGGGAAAGGCGCGGATGGTTGGCAGACGTCCGCTTTCCCCAACCCCTTCAATCTTCCCAACCCGTTTCAGGACGCTTTCGACTATGGCGTCGATGCCATGCAGCGCTGGGTCCTGTTCCTGGATGTCCTGCGGCGCCGCGGCGACCAGTTCATGGACCACGCCGAGAAAGGAAAGCCGCCCGTCCTGTCCTTCCCGTACGAGATCGTGATGGAAGGGCGGAAGCTGAAGCGGCCGTGCAATTACATGCTGCTTCGCATTCTGCCGGACCCCGCCGTCGGCACGGACCCGGCCAAGCGCCCGTTCGTGATCGTCGATCCGCGCGCCGGTCATGGGCCCGGGATCGGCGGCTTCAAGCCGGACAGCCAGATCGGCACCGCTCTGCGCGCCGGCCACCCCTGCTACTTCATCGGTTTCCATCCTGAACCAGAGCCGGGCCAGACCCTCGCCGACGTGGGTGAAGCCGAGGCCTTCTTCATCGAGCATGTCGGAAAACTGCACGACAATGCGGGCGGCAAGCCGTGCGTCATCGGCAATTGCCAAGCCGGCTGGGCGGTGATGGCGCTGAGCGCGGTCCGGCCCGACCTGATGGGACCGATCATCATCGCGGGCTCCCCGCTGTCCTATTGGGCCGGCGTGAAGGGGCGGAACCCGATGCGCTACCTCGGCGGGCTCTATGGCGGCGCCTGGCTCGCCGCCCTGGCCAGCGATCTCGGCAACGGCCGCTTCGACGGGGCGCATCTGGTCGGCAACTTCGAGAAGCTGGACCCGGCCAACACCTATTGGAAGAAGGCGTACAACCTGTACGCCCATATCGACACGGAAGCGGACCGGTACCTTGAATTCGAAAAGTGGTGGAGCGGCTTCTTCCTGATGAACGGGGAGGAGATCGAGGCCATCACCGACGAGCTGTTCGTCGGCAACAAGATGACCAGCGGCGGCATCGTCCGGAACGGGCGCCGGCTGGATTTGCGCAACATCCGCTCGCCCATCCTGGTCTTCGCGTCCTTCGGCGACAACATCACGCCGCCGCAACAAGCGCTGGGCTGGGTCCTCGACCTCTACAGCGACGTCGAAGACATCCGGGCCCACGAGCAGACCATCGTCTACAACCTCCATCACGACATCGGGCACCTGGGCATCTTCGTGTCCGGCCGCGTCGCCCGCAAGGAAACGTCGGAGTTCGTCGAGAACATCGACTTCATTGACCTGCTGCCACCCGGTCTCTACGAGATGATCCTCCAGCCGAAGGACCCGAACGTCCCCGGCGCCGATCTGGTCGCGGGCGATTACGTGACGCGGTTCGAGCCGCGCACGCTCGACGACATCCGCGGGCTTGGCGGCAACACGCCGGAGGACGACCGGCGCTTCGCCGCGGTGGCTCGCATCTCGGACATCAACAAGGGCCTGTACGCCACCTTCGCCCGGCCCTCCATCCAGGCGACCGTCAACGAGCCCTTCGCCGAATGGCTGCGGATGATGAACCCGGCGCGCAGCCAGTATTACCTGTTCTCGCACCTCAACCCCTTCATGGCGCCGGTCGGCCCCATGGCCGACTGGGTGCGCGAGCACCGCCGCCCGGTGAGCCCGGACAACCCGTACCTGAGCGCGCAGAACCGCGTCTCGGACGAGATCGTGCAGGGGCTTGACCGCTGGCGGGACGCGCGCGACGGCGCCGTCGAGCGCCTGTTCATGGGCCTCTACAACGCACCGCTCCTTCAGGCTCTGGTCGGGCTGGCCGCGCCGGGCGAGGACGCGCGGCCGCCGCACGTCCGCGACGAGGCGTTCGAAGCACTGGTCGAGAAGCGGATGGCCGAGATCATGGCCCGCGTCGAGGAAGGCGGTGTGCGGGAGGCGCTGTTCCGCGTCCTGATCCACGCGCGGCGCGGCGAAGGCGCCCTCGACGAGCGCGCCTTCCAGATGCTGCGGAAAATCCGCGAGGAGCATCCCGGCACCCAGCACCTGACCGTTGACGCCGTTCGCGCGGTCTTCCGCGAACAGGTCTTCCTGATGCTGATGGACGAAGCCGCGGCGATGAGCGCGCTGCCCAAGCTTCTGTCCGGCGAGAAGGAGCGCAAGGAGGTGATGGCGCTGGCGGAGCGTGTTCTGGAGGCATCCGGACCGCTGACCCCAGACCAGCGCGCCCGCCTGCGGCAGGTGGACGCCCTTCTGCACAACAAGGAGGAGCGCATCGAGGCCGGGCGCGAACCACCCCTGCGCGTGCTGCCCGGGGCCGGCGGAGCATCGCTGGCCAAGGCCGCCTCCGACATCAGCCGGGCGGACGCGCAACGCGGGGTGATGGGCACCGCGAAGGCCAAGTGAACCCGGTGCCGCCACACGACGCCGCATGAGGCTGACAAAAGACAACTCACAAGAAACAAGGGGAACGCGTCATGAGCAACATGGACCAGACCAGAGCGACCGCGGCCGTCCCCGACATCGGTGACGACCTGATCTCGCCCGACGAACTCCGGAAGCTCGGCGAGGAGCACGAGATGGCGCTGCTCCAGGAAGCCCTGGAGCGGGAAAAGAAGCACATGAAGGAACAGGACACCGTCCGCGAAGCCTTCATGAACCAGCATGTCCGCCCCGACGCCAAGGAGCGGTTCACGCGCGCGGTGCGCGATGCCGCGTCGCGCGGCGTGAAGGAAATCCAGGTGGCGCGCTTCCCGAGCAGCTACTGCACCGACGGCGGCCGGGCGATCAACAATTTCGAGCCGGACTGGCCGGATTCCCTGACCGGCTATGCCCGCGAAGCCTACGAGGTCTTCGACAAGAATCTGAGGGCCAAGGGCTACAAGCTGCGGGCGCAGATCCTGGACTATCCCGGCGGCATGCCGGGGGACGTCGGGCTGTACCTGCGCTGGTGAGGAGGGCGCGTCATGGCCGGCAGCCAGTCACCGCCCGCACATCGGCACGAAAAGTACGAACGGCTGGTCGCCGCCTGCCGCGAGATTCCCCCCGTTCCTACGGCGGTGGCGCACCCCTGCGACGCCTCATCCCTGGGCGGTGCCGTCGATGCGGCCCGCCAGGGCTTCATCACTCCGATCCTGATCGGTCCGGCCGCGCGCATCCGGGCCGTGGCGGACGAGTCCGGGCTCGACATCGCCCCGTACGAGATCGTGGACGTGCCGCACAGCCACGCCGCCGCCGCCATGGCGGTGGAGCTGGTGCGCCAGGGGCGCGCGCAGCTCCTCATGAAGGGAAGCCTGCACACGGACGAGTTGCTGCGCGAGGTCGCCAGGAAGGACAGCGGGCTGCGGACGGAGCGGCGCATCAGCCACGTTTTCATCATGGACGTGCCGACCTACGCCAAGCCGCTGTTCATCACCGATGCCGCGGTGAACATCGCGCCGACCCTTGAGGACAAGCGCGACATCATCCAGAACGCCATCGATCTGGCGCGGGCTCTGGGGAATTCCCAGCCGAAGGTGGCGATCCTGTCGGCGGTCGAGACCATCAACCCGAAGATCCCCTCCACCGTCGAGGCCGGCGCTTTGTGCAAGATGGCCGACCGGGGGCAGATCACCGGCGGTCTGCTGGACGGGCCGCTGGCGCTCGACAACGCGATCAGTCCGGAAGCGGTGAGGATCAAGGGCATCGCCTCCCCGGTCGCCGGGCAGGCCGACATTCTCGTGGTGCCGGATCTGGAGGCGGGCAACATGCTTGCCAAGAACCTGACCTTCCTGGCGAACGCTGATGCCGCCGGCATCGTGCTGGGCGCGCGGGTGCCCATCGTGCTGACCAGCCGGGCCGACAGCGTCATGACGCGTATGGCCTCCTGCGCCGTGGCGGCGCTGTACGCGCACCGGCAGCGGGTCGAGCAGCCGGTGAAGGGGTGAGGTCGCCATGACCGAAACGACCATGACCGAGACGGGCATGACCGAAACGATCCTGGTCATCAACGCCGGTTCCTCCAGCATCAAGTTCCAGCTGTTCGATGCGGCGGACGGGACGCTGCCGGTGAGCCTGCGCGGCCAGATCGAGGGGATCGGCACGACGCCCCGGCTGGTCCTCCAGGAAAGCAGCCAGGACGGAAGTGTTCCCTTGCCGGCGGAGTCCGGTGGCGGGGTTCCCGGCGCGCTGGCCTTTCTCGGCGCGTGGCTGCGGGAGCGGCTGGGCGGCGCCATGCCGGTGGCGGTCGGGCATCGGGTGGTTCACGGTGGACCGGCCTACGACACCCATGTGGCGGTGGACGACGCAGTGATCGGGACGCTGGAACGCTACATCCCGCTCGCCCCGCTCCACCAGCCGAACAATCTGGCGCCGATCCGGGCGATCCGGAAGCTCTTGCCGGACGTGCTTCAGGTGGCCTGCTTCGACACGGCCTTTCACCGGCACCATTCCGAACCGGCCGACCGCTACGCCATTCCGGACGCCCTCTACCGGGAAGGTCTGCGGCGCTACGGCTTCCATGGCCTGAGCTACGAATACATCGCCGGGCGCCTGCCGGACCTCGCCCCCCAGATCGCCGGCGGGCGCGTCGTCGTCGCGCATCTTGGCAGCGGGGCCAGCATGTGCGCCATCCGGGACGGGCGCAGCGTGGACAGCACCATGGGCTTCACCGCGCTGGACGGGCTGCCGATGGGCACGCGGCCGGGGCAACTCGACCCCGGCGTGGTCCTGTACCTGATGGACAAGGGCATGGACGCCCGCGCCATCGAACGGCTGCTGTACCACGACTGCGGCCTGAAGGGGCTGTCCGGCATCAGCAACGACGTCCGCGACCTGCTGGCCAGCACCGACCCGCGTGCCAGACTCGCGCTGGACTGCTTCGTCTACCGGGCGAGCCTCGCCATCGGGGCGCTGGCCGCCGCCATGGGGGGCATCGACGGGCTGGTGTTCACGGCCGGCATCGGCGAACGGGCGCCAGCCATCCGCAAGGCCATCGCGGAGCGGGCACGCTGGCTCGGCTTCGACCTCGACGAGGCGGCCAACGCCGCGAACGCGCTGTGCATCACGACGCCGGACAGCCGGGTCAAGGGCTGGGTCATCCCGACCGACGAGGAACGGATGATCGCGCTCCACACCCGCGACATCCTCCGCCGCCACCGCTCCGCGTAACACGGCCCCGAGAAGGAGAGAGGCACCATGTCCTGGTTATCCGGCTTTGGGTCATCCAGATCGGCGATCGTCGCCGGCCTCCTGCTTCTCGGCTGCGAGCAGCCGGCACCGCCACCGGCCGAGGCGACGCTGATCCGCGCGTTGCCGGTGCAGGTGAGCCAGTTCGACCGCACCGCCGCGCTGACCGGTGAGATCCAAGCCCGCCACGAGAGCAACCTCGGCTTCCGCGTCGGCGGCAAGGTGGTCGAGCGGCTGGTGGATGTGGGGCAGACGGTCACGTCCGGCCAACTGCTGGCACGGCTGGACAACCAGGACCAGACCAACGCCGTGAGGTCAGCCGAATCCGACGTGGCGGCGGCGCAGGCCGCGGTCGAGCAGAGCCGGACGCAGGAGGAGCGCCAGCGCTCCCTGCTCGCCAACGGCTTCACCACCCGGGTCCAGTACGACAACGCCCAGAAGCGCTACCAGCAGGCGCAGGCCGAACTGAACTCCGCCGAGGCACAGTTGGGTTCGGCCCGCGACACGCTGTCCTACACCGAACTGCGGGCCGACCGCGACGGGGTCATCACGGCGAAGATGGCGGAGCCCGGCCAGGTGGTCGCCGTCGGCCAAACGGTGTTGCGGCTGGCCGATCCGGGAGAACGGGAAGCGGTCTTCCAGGTGCCGGGCGCCAGCATCCGGCTGGAAGGACGGGAGGGCCTGCCGACGGTCGAGGTGCGGCTCGTCAACGATGCGAAGACGGTCACCGAGGGAACGATCCGCGAGGTGTCTCCGGGGGTCGACCCGGTGACCCGGACCTACACCGTGAAGGTTTCCCTGCCCAACGCCCCCGACGCCTTCCTGCTCGGCTCCTCCGTCGTCGGGCGGGCCAAGCTGCCGGCGCGGCCGGTGGTCAATCTGCCGTCCTCGGCCCTGTTCCAGACGGAGAATGGGGAACCGGCGGTCTGGGTCGTGGCGCGGCCGGCCGACACGGTGAGCCTGCGCCCCGTCGCCGTCCTGCAATACGACACGGGCACGGTCACCGTCTCCAGCGGCCTCAGCGATGGCGATCTGGTGGTGGTCGGCGGCGTCCAGAAGCTGCGGCCGGACCAGAAGGTCACCATCAAGCAGGGGAGCGGCGCATGACCCGCATCGCGCGACCAACCATGCGGCCCCCAAGCATGCGGCAGCCAACCACGAACCCGCTTCTCATCGCGCTGCTGGCCCTGGCCCTGGTCCCGGTGCTGGCGGCCTGTCAGCCGCAGGGCGGCCATCACGCCGACGCGGCGCCGGTGATCCGCCCGGTGCGGACCATCACGGTGGAGCTGGTGACCTTCCGGATGGGCGGCTCCGCCACCGGAACCATCGAGGCGCGGGCCGACGCCGACCTTGGCTTCCGCATCGCCGGAAAGCTGGTCGAGCGCAAGGCCGATGTCGGCAGTCTGGTCAAGGCCGGCGACGTGCTGGCGCGGCTGGACGACCAGGACCAGCGCAACGCGCTTCGGACCGCCGAGGCGAACCTCGCCTCCGCGCAGGCCGATCAGGTGCAGGCGCGCAACGAGGAGTCCCGCAAGCGGGAACTGCTGGCCAACGGCAACGCCCCCCAGGCGCAGTACGACGCGGCGCTGCTGGCGATGCGCACCGCCGACGCCAAGGTCGTCGCCACGCAGGCGGCGCTGCAATCGGCCCGCGACCGGGTCGGCTACACGGAGCTGCGGGCGGACCGGGACGGCGTGGTGACCACCATCGGGGCCGAGCCCGGACAGGTGGTCGAAGCCGGCCAGATGGTGGTGCGCGTCGCCCAGCCGGAGGAACGCGAAGCCGTCTTCAACGTCGCCGAGACCGGCATCCGGGCGGCGCCGAAGGACCCGGTGATCGAGGTCTCGCTGGCCGGCGCACCGGACATCGCGGCGGTGGGCCGCGTCCGCGAGATCTCGCCCCAGGCCGATCCCGTCACTCGGACCCACACCGTCCGGATCGCGCTGGACAATCCGCCCGACGCCCTGCGCCTCGGCGCGACCGTCGTCGGCCGCCTGAAGCAGCCGCCCGCCCCGGTGGTCGAGTTGCCGGGAACGGCGCTGTTTGAGGAGGCGGGGCGGAACTTTGTCTGGCTCGTCGACCCGAAGGCCCAGACCGTCCGGCGCCAGCCGGTCGCGATCCGGCCCAGGGATGGTGATGGCCCGGTCATCGTCACCGAGGGACTGACCCGCGGCGACGTCGTGGTCACCGCCGGCGTGCACAGCCTGAGCGAAGGCCAGAGAGTCCGGTTCAACCAGAAAATCGAAACGGCGGCGGCACCATGACCGGCTTCAATCTCTCCGAGTGGGCTCTGCGCCACCGCTCCTTCGTCTGGTACCTGATCATCTCGCTGACGCTGGCCGGCGGCATGGCCTACATGCGCCTCGGTCGCGAGGAGGACCCGGCCTTCACGATCAAGACCATGGTGGTCCAGGCCAACTGGCCCGGCGCCACCATCGAGGACACCATGAAGCTGGTGACCGACCCGATCGAGAAGAAGCTGGAGGAGATCCCCTATCTCGACTACGTCAAGAGCTACACCAAGCCCGGCATCTCGGTCGTCTACGTCAATTTGAAGGACTACACGCCGGCCGAGGCGGTGCCCGACCTGTGGTATCAGGTCCGCAAGAAGATCGCCGACATGAAAGCCACCCTGCCGCAGGGCGTGCAGGGGCCGGCCTTCAACGACGAGTTCGGCGACACCTTCGGCACGGTCTTCGCCTTCACCGCCGACGGCTTCAGCTACCGCGAGTTGAAGGACTACGCGGAGACCGCGCGGGCCGATCTGATGCGCGTGCCGGACGTCGGCAAGATCCAGTTCGTCGGCGTCCAGAACGAGCGGATCTACCTCGACTTCTCGACGCGCAAGCTGGCCGCGATGGGGATCGACCGCGAGGAGGTCATCGCCGAGCTTCAGGCGCAGAACGCCGTGGCCCCGGCCGGCGTGGTGCAGGCGGGCGACGAGAAGATCTCGGTGCGGGTCAGCGGCGCCTTCACGTCGGAGGACAGCCTGCGCGCCATCAGCCTGCGGGCCAACGACAAGTTCTACCGGCTGGCCGATCTGGCGGACATCCGGCGCGGCTACGCCGACCCGCCGTCGCCGCTGTTCCGCTACAACGGAGAGCCGGCCATCGGGATGATCATCTCCATGGCGGCCGGCGGCAACGTGCTGACGTTCGGCGAGGGCATCCGCGAGCGGATGCGGCAGGTCGAGGCGAACCTGCCGGTGGGCATCGGCGTCCACCTCGTCGCCAACCAGTCGGTGGTGGTGGAGGAATCGGTCGCCGGCTTCACCAAGGCGCTGAAGGAGGCCGTCGTCATCGTCCTGGTGGTCAGCTTCATCAGCCTGGGCCTGCGCGCCGGGCTGGTGGTGGCGACCTCCATCCCGCTGGTGCTGGGCATGACCTTCATCGGCATGGAGTTCTTCGACATCACGCTCCAGCGCATCTCGCTGGGCGCGCTGATCATCGCGCTCGGCCTGCTGGTGGACGACGCCATGATCACCGTGGAGATGATGATCACCAAGCTGGAGGAGGGCTTCAGCCTGGATAAGGCGGCGACCTTCGCCTACACCTCCACGGCCTTTCCCATGCTGACCGGCACGCTGATCACCGTGGCCGGCTTCATCCCCATCGGCTTCGCCCAGGGCGGTGCGGCGGAATACTGCTTCACGCTGTTCGCCGTGGTGGCGATGGCGCTGCTGTTCTCCTGGATCGTGGCGGTCCTGTTCGCGCCCCTCATCGGGGTGAACGTGCTGCCCAAGACCATGAAATCGAAGCATGGCGGCGAACCGGGACGCCTGATGCGGATGTTCCGGGGCAGCCTGCGCCTGGCCATGCGGGCGCGCTATCTGGTGATCGTCGCCACGCTGCTGCTGTTCGGCCTGTCGGTCTTCGGCCTGCGCTTCGTCCAGCAGCAGTTCTTCCCCGCCTCCGACCGCCCGGAACTCCTGGTCAATCTGACCCTGCCGCAGACGGCCTCGATCCGGGCGACCGAGGAGGTGGTGGACCGCTTCGAGAAGGTGCTGGCGGCCGACCCCGACGTCGAGCGGTGGAGCTTCTACATCGGCCAGGGCGCCGTGCGCTTCTACCTGCCGCTCGACGTGCAGCTGGCCAACGATTACTTCGCGCAGGCCGTGGTGGTGACCAAGGGCTACAAGGTCCGCGAGGCCGTCCGCGCCCGGCTGGAGAAGGTGCTGAACGAGAACTTCTCCGATCTGAACACACGGGTCAGCCCGCTGGAGATGGGGCCGCCGGTTGGCTGGCCGATCCAGTACCGCGTCTCTGGACCCGACGTGGGCGAGGTGCGGGCCATCGCCGCCCGGATGGCCGACACCATCGGCACCAATCCCTACACGCTGCTGGTCAACTACGACTGGAACGAGCCGTCGAAGGTGGTGCGGGTCGATGTGGACCAGGACAAGGCCCGCCTGCTGGGGATCAGCTCCAAGTCGCTCAACCAGGCGCTGAACGCCACGGTGTCGGGTGCCGCCTTCACGCAGGTGCGCGACGACATCTACCTGATCGACGTGGTTGCCCAGGCGACCAACGCGGAGCGCAGCTCCATCGAGACGCTGCGCAACCTCCAGATCGCCATTCCGGACGGACGCACCGTGCCGCTGGGCGAGGTCGCGACCATGCGCTACGACCTGGAGCAGCCGGTGGTCTGGCGGCGGACGCGCCTGCCGACCATCACCGTCCAGGCCGATCTGGTCCCCCCGCTGCAGGCCGCGACGGTGGTGCAGCAACTGGCCCCGGCGGTGGACGAGCTGCGGCGCAGCCTGCCGCCCGGCTACACCATCGAAGCGGGCGGCACGGTGGAGAACAGCGCCAAGGGCATGGCCTCGATCACCGCCGTCTTCCCGATCATGGTCTTCGTCATGCTGACCATCCTCATGATCCAGCTGCAAAGCTTCCAGAAGCTGTTCCTGGTCATCAGCGTGGCGCCGCTCGGCCTGATCGGCGTCGTCGCGGCGCTGCTGCCGACCGGCACGCCGCTGGGCTTCGTCGCCATTCTGGGCGTGGTCGCGCTGATCGGCATGATCGTCCGCAACTCGGTCATCATGATTGCCCAGATCGACGAGCATCTGGAGGCCGGGGAGCATCCCTGGGACGCCGTCATCAACGCCACCATGCACCGGGTGCGGCCGATCCTGCTGACGGCGGCGGCGGCCAGCCTGGGCATGATCCCCATCGCGCCGGAGGTGTTCTGGGGTCCCATGGCCTACGCGATCATCGGCGGCCTGATCGTGGCGACCCTGCTGACGCTGCTCTTCCTGCCGGCACTCTACGTCGCCTGGTTCCGGATCCGGGAACCGGCGGCGGAGGAGCGCGCCAAGCCGAGGTACGACGGCGCCATGCACCCGCCGGGTGCGGCGCCCACCAAGGGGGTGACGAGCGGCGTGTGACCACCCGCCGATCCTGCCGCCATGTCCGGCTCGATATCATGCGTGTGCGGCAGTCGAATTCCCACCCGATGAATTTCCGCAAGACTGGCGTTGCTCGGACCATTGCGCGCTGAAAGGGACAGAAGCCATGGCGGACTTCATTCACGACCGGTTCATGCCGCACGCCGACGCCTCGGAGGTCCCGGAGCGGCACGAGATGAGCTACGTCCGCAAGGCGCTCGTCCTGTCCATGATGCTGGTCCTGCTGATCGGCTGCTTCGTCGTGTTGCGCCCCTTCATCGCGGCGATCCTGTGGGCCGTCATCCTGTCCTTCAGCACCTGGCCGCTGCATCGGCGCATCGAGCGCGCGCTCGGCGGCCGCACGACGCTGGCGGCGGCGATCATGACGCTGACGATCATGGCGGTTCTCGTCGTGCCTCTCGTCGCGCTTGGAATGAAGCTGTCGGAGAGTGTTTTCCAGGTCTTCGAGACGCTTCACGCGGCCATGGACCGGGGGGTTCCACCCTTGCCGGACTGGCTGGTCGGCATTCCGATCTTCGGGGACCAGCTGCGGGAGGCCTGGAGTGTGCTGGCGAGCGGCGAGTCCAATCTGCGCACGACGCTCCAACCCTATCTCGGCCAGATCCGCGACGGGGTGCTGGCGAGCGGCGGGCATCTTCTCTCAGGGACGTCACTGATCGCGCTGAGCGTTCTGATCGCCTTCTTCCTCTATCGGGACGGTCGCACCGCCGTGCGCCGGCTGCGCAGCATCGTGGGGCGGATCGCCGGCGACCGCGCGCGGCAATCCCTCGACGTCGCCGCCGAGACGATCAACGGGGTTGTCCATGGCGTGCTCGGCACCGCGCTGGTTCAGGCCATCGCCGCCACCGTGGGCTATTGGATCGTGGGGCTCCCCGGCGCCCTGCTCCTCGGCTTCGTCACCTTCTTCCTGACGCTGGTGCCGATGGGGCCGGCGCTGATCTGGTTGCCCGCCGCGATCTGGCTGGCCAGCCAGGGCAGCACCGGCATGGCGATCTTCCTGGTGGCCTGGGTCGGCCTGCTGGTCGGCAGCCTCGACAACATCCTGCGCCCGATCCTGATCGGTCGAAGCAGCGATCTTCCCTTCATCATCATTTTCCTGGGCATCGTCGGCGGTCTCATCGCTTTCGGCCTGATCGGCATCTTTCTCGGCCCGACGCTGCTCGCCGTGGCGTATGGCCTCATTCGGGAATGGAGCGGAGGAAACGAGCCGGGCGACGCTTCCTCCGTGCCTTGATCGGGGTCCGGTGGACGCTGTGCCCGGCGACCAACCACGACACCGTCAGCCCCGGATCGCCTCCGGCGCCACCTTCTCCATTCCACCCGGCCTTATGCGGGTGAGGCCGCCGGGGCCGGAGCGGGAATGCCATAGGCATGGGCGAGTTGGTTGAAGCTATCGACGGTCGTCTGGTCGATGGGAATGCCAAGCGTCCTGCGACGCTCCGCCTCGGCCCATTCGCGGTCGCCGGGCGCCATGACCATTCGGCCCGGTACGGCCTGGGACCCGCGCAGGGCGGCCAGATAGCGCGCCATGTTGTCCTGGAAGCTCTCCTGCGGCAGGAAGGCCTCCGGACGGATCGCCATCACGAAGGCGCCCATGCCGCGCGGCGTGCTCAGGTCCGGTCCGGGCATCGGCAGGATCTCGAAGCTCAGCCTCATGCCGGTCAGGACGGCGCTCAGGATTTCCACGAATCCCGCCAACCCGGCCCCCTTGAAGCCGAACTCGCCGCCCAGCGGCGCCAGCATCTCGGCCCGTTCGGGGTCGGTGGTGTTGCGCCCCTCGGGGTCCGACGCGGTGGCTTCGGGAAGCGCGAGCCCGAGGCTGCGGTAGAGCTGGACGCGGTTGTAGGGGATGGCGCTGGTGGCCATGTCGAACAGCCACGGATCGCCGTCCTTCACCGGAACGGCGATGGCGATCGGGTTGGTGCCGTGGAAGCGTTCGGCGCCGTCGTGCAGCCGCATGAAGCTGTCGGAGTTGCAGACGGCCATGCCGATGCAGCCCGCTTCCGCCGCGGCGAGCGCGAAGGCGCCGGCCGGACCGAAATGGGAGTTGTTGCGTATGGCGACCGCCCCGATGCCGAACCGGCCGGCCAGCTCGACCGCCTTCTCCTGCGCGCGGTAGGCACCAAGCGCGCCGTGGGCGTTGCCGGCGTCCAGCGTGGCGACGGCGCCGAATTCCGACAGGATGCGCGGGGCGGGGCGCGGGTTCACCCGTCCCTGGGTCATGGTGGCCACATAGTGCCCGAGCAGCCGCACACCGTGGCTGTCGACCCCCAGCCGGGAGCCGTGCATCATCGCGCGGGTGGCCGCGTCCGCCGTCGCCTCGTCCGCTCCCGCGGCCAGGAACACCGCGCGGCAGAAGGAGTCCAGGGCATCCGCGCCATAGCGGGCGGTCGGGTGAGCCGGTCCGGTCACAGCGTCTGCCCCCCGTCGGCGACGAGCAGGCTGCCCGTCATGAAGCCGGACTCGTCACTGGCCAGATACACCGCGGCGGCGGCCATCTCCTCGACGGTGCCCAGGCGGCCCATCGGCTGGCGCGCGATGAACTGCGCCCGCATGCCCTCCGGGTCGGCGCTCGACTGGATGCGTTCCTCCAGCGACGGCGAGTGGGTGGTGCCGGGGCACAGCGCGTTGCAGCGGACGCCGGCGCCGATGAAGTCGCGGGCCACGGCCTTGGTCAGGCCGATCACCGCCGCCTTGCTGGTCCCGTAGGCGGTGCGGTTGGCGACGCCGGTCAGGCTCGACGCCACCGAGGCGACGTTCACGATGGAGCCCCGGCGCCGTTCGATCATGCCGGGAAGCGCCGCCCGGATGGTGTGGAACATCGAGGTGACGTTCTGGTCCAGGCTGCGCGCCCAATCCTCGTCGCTGCAGTCCAGGATGGTGCCGTTGTGCACCCAGCCAGCGTTGTTGACGAGGATGTCGAGCGGCCCGGCCTCGGTGACGACGCGCCGCACCGCCGCTGGATCGGTCACGTTGAGAGCGACCGGGGTGATTTTGGAATCGATGCGGGGCAGATCCTCCATCTTGGCCAGCGTGCGGCTGGCCGCGACGACGCTGGCCCCCTCCCGGGTGAAGGCGAGCGCGATGGCCCGTCCCATGCCCTGTCCCGCGCCGGTCACCAGCGCCCGTTTTCCGTCTAGTCTGCCGGTCATCGTGTTTGGAACTCCACCAGTCGGCGCCGCAGCGGGCGCCGGGTTGGACGCAGGGATTCGATGTGCCCAGGGGCCGGGAGCGCGTCGTCTCCGCCGCCCTCCCGGCGTGCCGCCATCATCCGAAGAGCAGGTTCGGGATCAGGAGGATGACCTCGGGCACGAAGATCAGAAGCAGGGTCGTCAGCCCGATGGCGATCATCAGGGGCAGGGACTCCCGCACATAGGCGCCCACCGACACCCTCAGGATCGAGCAGACGGTGAACATTGCCGCCCCGACCGGAGGCGTGAAGTTGCCGATGGTCGCCGCAACGATGAAGACGATGCCGAAATGCACCGGATCGCCGCCCATCGCCCGCACCGCGGGCAGGAAGATCGGGGTCATCATGATGATGATCACCGTCGCGTCGATGAACAGGCCCGCCACCAGGACCAGGAGGACGATCAGCACCATCACCAGTTGGACGTTGTCGGTGAGGCTGGTCAGGGACGAGGCGATGACTTCCGGGATGCGCTCGAAGACGATGCCGTAGCTGAAGATCGCCGACAGGCTGATCAGGAACATCGCGGAGCCGACGTCGGCGAGACTGACCTCCAGCGCCTCGACGAAACTCTTCGCCTTGAGCCGGCGGTAGATGGCGAAGCCGATGAACAGCGCGTACAGCACCGCGAAGGCGCCGATCTCCGAGGGCGTGAAGATGCCCATGCGCAATCCGACGAGCAGGATGACCGGGAACAGCAGAGCCCAGACACCGCCCCTCACGGCGCTGCCGACCTCCGACAGGGACGCCCGTTTCGCCCGCTCGGGAGGGTATCCGCGCTTGTTGGAGGTGTACCAGACGGCGATGCTCATGGCGATGCCGAGCAGAAGCGCCGGGGCGAAGCCCGCCGCGAACATCCGCCCGATCGACACCTGGCCGATGGTCCCGTACAGGATCATGCCGATGCCCGGCGGGATCAGCGGGGTGAGAAGCGAGGTGAAGGAGATCACGCCGGCGGTGAAGCCGCGCGACATGCCCCTTTTCGTCATCTCCTCGCCGAGGATGCGCGACTGCATCGCCGCGTCCGCGATGGCCGATCCCGACACGCCGCCCATCAGCGCCGACAGGACGATCGAAATCTGGGCGAGGCCGCCCTTGAAGTGTCCGGTGGCCACCGACGCCAGATTCAGCAGGCTTTCGGTGATGCCCGACCGGTTCATGTAGTTGCCCGCCATGATGAACAGGGGAACGGCGAGCAGGGCGAAATTCTGGGTCTGGGACACCGTCACCTGGAGCGGGATGGTGAAGGGCAGCTCCGGGTGCTGCAGGAAGAACAGCACCCCCGAGATGCCGATCGCGAAGGCGACCGGCATGCCGATGAGAAGGAAGACCGCGAAGGCCAGAACGACGAGCAGCATGGTCAGGCGGTCTCCCCGCTGGCGGCAGCGGCGCACGGAACGCCGTCGGACCGCATCAGGGCCCGTATCTTGAGAATCGTGGTGATGAGCATGAGGGCCGCCCCGACGGCGATGCTGGAGGTGACCCAGGAATAGCTGACGCCGGGAATGCCGTTGAAGGTCCGGGACCGGCTGGTCCAGGCGAGCAGGATGCCGCCGTAGACGGCGTAGCAGAGGAACAGCGCGATCGCCGCGTAGTTCACGAACAGCAGGGTCCGCTGGTACCGCTCGGACAGCTTCGCGGTCACCAGATCGAGGGACATCAGCATGTCCTTGCGCCAGGCGATGTCGGCGCACAGGAACACCGCCCAGGCGAAGAAGCAGGTCGCCAGATCGATGGTCCAGTTGAGCGGGTGCTGCATCATCCGCGCCACGCCGCCCAGCAGAAGCAACCCCACCATCAGCATCAGGAACAAGCCGGCGAGGATCGCCTCCAGCTTCAGGACATAGTCGTAGAGAGTCTTCATAAGACAGGCCTCGCCGGCTTCGGATGACTTAGCGCCCAAGTTCCTTGTAGACGGCCGCACGCACCTCGGTGAGGCCGAGCTTCTGGTACGCGGCGTCACCGGCCTTGCGGAAGGCCTCCAGATCGACGTTGTCGGTCACCTTCATGCCGCCCTTGACCAGCGCGGCCTTCTCACCTTCGGCGGCGTCGGCGAGCACCTTCGACACCTTCTGGCCGGCGGCGCTGCATTCCTCGACCAGCGCGGTCTGGTAGTCGGCGGGCAGCTTCTTGAACCAGGCGGCGCTTACGACCTCGAAGTTGATCAGCAGGATGTGACCGGTCTCGCTGACGTTCCGGACGACCTCCTGGAGATTGCCCGGACGGATGTTGGCGTAGGTCAGTTCCGCACCGTCGACGGCCCGCTGCTGAAGGCCGGGGTAGATGTCGCCGAAGCTCATCGCCGTCGGGGCCGCGCCGATGGCGCGCACCGATTCCTGCCAGATCGGGGCGGGCGGGGTGCGGATTCGCAGCCCGGACAAGTCGCCCGGATTGCGCACCGGCTTGTTGGCGAAGACATGGCGCTTGCCCTGCACGAAGTCGAAGCAGACGACCTGGAGGCCGTGCTTGTCCGCCAGCTCCGTCTTCCACTTCTTGACGATGTCGAGCTTCGACAGCGCAAAGGCCTCGTCGAGCGTCTCGACGAAGTACGGGCCGTTCAGGACCGCGATCTCGCGGACGTAGTTGCCGAGGCGCGCCGCGTCGGTGTTCTGGCCGATGTTGGCGCCCTGGCGGATCTGCTCGATGATGTCCTCTTCGTTGCCGAGCTGGGCGCTGTGGAAGACCTCGATCTTCAGGCCGCCGTTGGTCCGCTCCTCGACGCGCTTGGCCCATTCCTGGAACGCCGAATGATAGGCTTCGACCGGGCTGTGGACATGGTTCATGCGCAGGATGTGCTTCTGCGTCTGGGCCTGGGCCAATCCCATGCCCGCGATCAGCGTCAGTGCGGTGGCTCCGAGAAGAGCGCCAAGGCGCTTGGACATGTTGGTCACTTCCTACTCCCTAGAATTTCTTATGAGTTCGGATAAAAAGAGCGCTCGTTGCTTTGAACGTGGAGCCTCGAACTGCCCTTGTTTCGTTCGTTTACTGACCGCCCACGGGAAACGGAGAGGCCATGCATGGACGGCGAACGGCTCGGCCAGTGCAACGTTCGGTTATCTTGCACACTTGTATCCAAGGATGCAAGGTGCTACGGATCATCCATAAGGCGTTTTGATTGGTGTCCAATCGAACGCGCGGACGGGTGGGATTCCGCCGGGCAAGGGCGGCGTAGCGGATGGGAGGTGCAACCAGTAATGTCAAAGTGTTCGCCCGGCTGTATCAGTCATCGGTCCGGTTCCACCCGCGTTCCGGACTGTGTTCAGCAGCGCTGCGACCTTGCGTGGGTTCGTCCGCTCCGGCGATAATCGCGATTGTGGGCTCGGAAAGGGCGATGTCCGCTTGCACGGCGGCTGGGGGAACACGGTGAAGAACGAACGGCTGGTGTTGGAGCGCAACACGCTGGACAGCGTGATCTACAGGGAACTGCGGAAGAGGATCATTTCGCTGTCGTTCCAGCCCGGCTCGATGATCTACGAAAATGCCGTCGCCGACGAATACGGCGTCAGCCGGACACCGGTGCGTCAGGCCTTTTCCCGGCTGGCGAACGAAGGGCTGCTGAGCATCCTGCCGCAGCGCGGGGCGCAGGTGTCCCACCTGTCCGTGGCCAAGGTGAAGGAGGCCCAGTTCATCCGGGAGGCGCTGGAGGTGTCGGCATTCGGGGAGGTGGCGCGCATCTGGAACAAGACCGCCGATCACAGCGTGGCGCAAAGCAAGGCGCTGTCGCTGATCGAGCAGCAGAGACAGGTCGTGCGGGAGAAGGACTATGTCGGTTTCACCGAACTGGACGTGGCCTTCCACGACACCGTCATCGGGGTTTTGGGAAACGCCATGCTGCTGGAGATGCTGAGCGACGTGAGGACGCATCTGACACGGGTGCGCTTCCTTGAGCTTCAGGAGGCCCATCATGAGGACGATGCGATCGCCGACCACGTCAAGCTGATGCGCTCGATCATGGCGAACGACGTCGCGGGAACCCAGTCGCTCCTGCTGGCCCATTTGAAGATGATCGAGGCGATGCGCGACGACATCCTCAAGCGTCACGACATTCTCTTCGAATAGACCCCGTCCGGGACCCCACCGAGGGGCCTCACCGCCGGACGGTTGATCCGGGCATCGCTGACGGACACAGACCCAGGCCGGTTGGACCGCCGGCGGGGAAGGGGGCCGCTTGCCCTTTGCGAACCGTCGGCAAGACAACGACCCCGCACGCGGGCGCAATCAGGAGGAAACGAGATGAACAGACGGTCGATCCACAGCTACACCTGGATCCCGAAATGGTCCACCAAGGACGGCGCCTACGCGGCCGAGCGCGCCGCGGCCTTCGGCTATGGCCAGCTCGTCGTGCCGATCCGCGACCATGACAGCATCGAACCGGCGGCCATCGCCGCGCTCTGCGAGCGGGCGGGGGTGCGCCCCGTGGCGACCTCGCCGCTTCAGGTCGACAACGACATTTCGAGCACCGACCCGGAGGTGCACCGCCGCGGGGTCGAGCGGCATTGCGCGGCGCTCGCCCTGGCGCGCGACATGGGCGCGGATCGCATGGGCGGCATCCTCTACAGCGCCTTCGGGAAGGCGTCGAGGGTGCCGAGCGACGCCAACTTCCAGGCGGCGGCGGACGGGTTGCGGATCGTCGCCGAACGGGCCGCGTCCTACGGGATGCTGCTGGCGCTCGAAGTGGTCAACCGGTACGAGAGCAACCTGATCAACACGGCGGAGCAGGCTGTCCGGATGGTCAAGCTGATCGGCGCCGACAACGTCCGCATCCATCTCGATACCTTCCACATGAACATTGAGGAGAACGACCTGCTGGGCGCGCTTGAGCTGGCGATGCCCCATCTCGGCTATTTCGAGATCGACCAGAACCATCGTGGCCGCCTGACGGAGGGGTCCATCGACTTCGCCCCGATGCTGCGCCGCTTGAAGGCGGCCAACTATCAGGGACTGATCGGCGTCGAAGCCTTCTCCTCCGCCGTGTCGCACCCGGACATCACCGCGGGCGTCGCGTCCTGGCGCAACCTGTTCGACCATGGCGACGACGTGGCGCGCGACGGGCAACTGCTGCTCGATCAACACGGCCTCTGACGACACCCGCCGCTGCCGGCGCACCCCCCGTCCAACGGTTCGCGGGTGTGCGCCGGGCGGCTTTGGTGATGAGACCCCGACCTCCCACGCAATGCACGCCCAGACCACAAGCCCCATGCTAATGTCGGGTCGGCTCAAAGATGAGAGGTTTCAGGCCGGTCATGGTTCGACGATGGTCTTTCGCTGCGCTGACTATCCTTTGCGGGGTTTGGTTCACCGGTGACGCGACGGCGGCCGATGCGGCCCCCCGATCGTCGTCCCCGGTTTCCGGCGCCGTGCCGATGGACCTAAGCACGGTGGCCTTGCAGCCGCCGATGCCGTCCCTCTCGGCACAGCCGATCGGCAGCTACGCCAACGGCTGCATTCGCGGCGCGCAGACGCTGCCTCCCGAGGGCCTCGGCTATCAGGCGGTCAACCTGTCGCGGAACCGGAATCACGGCCACCCCGATACCATCGCGTTCGTTCAGGACCTTGCCCGCCAGGCGCAGGCCGAGCGGCTCGGGCGGCTGGCCATCGGCGACATCTCCAAGCTTTATGGCGGCCGCATGGAAAGCGGACACGCCAGTCACCAGATCGGTCTCGACGTCGACGTGTGGTTCGATCTCGACCAGCCGCCGCTCGCGCGTGACGCGCGGGAGCGGAAGGACTTCCCGACCATGGTGAACCGGCAGACGCAGCGCGTTCTGCCGGAGCGCTTCGGTCCGCGTCAGGCCCGCCTTCTGCAACTGGCGGCGACGAGCCCGAAGGTCGCGCGGGTGTTTGTGAACCCGGCGATCAAGCTGGCGCTGTGCCAGAGCGAGCAGGGCAACCGCTCCTGGCTGAACGCCGTGCGCCCGTGGGGTGGGCACGACTCGCACTTCCACGTGCGGATGAACTGCCCGGCCGGATCGACGGCCTGCGTCCCGCAAGCCCCCATTCCGCCGGGCGACGGCTGCGGCCAGGAGCTTCTGAGTTGGTTCGAGCCGCCGAAGGAAGCGCCGGTGCCCCGGCCACCCAAAGCCATCCCCGAGCCACCGGCTGCCTGTCTGGAGGTGCTGGCGGGGGGGTATTGAGCCTCTGCCGACAACCGGCTATTCCGCCAACATGTCAGCAACACCCTGGAGCGCTGGTTCAAAAGGCATATCGCGTCCGGGAAGGCATCCTGTGCACACCTCCCGCGCCCGCTTGTTTCACGTTCGAGCGGCTCTGGCTACCCCGCCAGCAGCTTGGCCACCGCCATGGCGAGCTGCTGTTGCGTGTACGGCTTGGCGAGCCGCGGCACATCGATGATGGCCCCGTCGGGAAGATCCGCGTAGCCGGTCACCAGCAGCACCGGCAGATCGGGGCGGATCCTGTGCGCCTCGCACGCGAGTTCAGCTCCCGTCATATCGGGCATCGCGTAGTCGGTCACGAGCAAGTCGATGTCCTGGTTCCCTCTCAGCACATCGAGCGCCAGCGGGCCGGCGTTCGCCTCAAGGACGGTGTGGCCGAGATCGGTGAGCATGTCGACGGTGCTCATGGCGATCAACGCGTCGTCATCGACAACGAGGATCGTGGCCGGGGCTGCTTCCACGACCGGTTCCACAGCAGGGTCCACAGCGGGGTCCACAGCGGGGTCCATGGTCGGCTCCGCGGCTTCGGCCGGCGTGGCGGCCACCGGCAGCCACAGCTCCGCGAGGGTCCCCCGACCGGGCGCGCTGGACAGCCGAAACGCCCCGCCGGACTGCACCGCCAACCCGTGCACCATCGAAAGACCGAGCCCCGTGCCCTTGCCCACGCCCTTGGTCGAGAAGAACGGCTCGACGGCCCGCGCGAGCGTGTCCGCGTCCATGCCCATGCCGGTGTCCTGAACGCTCAGGCGCAGAAAGGGGCCGGATGCGCGCCCGCCCGCTGCGGTTCCGGCTGCTTCGGTGACGTCGAAGGTGAGCGTGCCGCCCTCCGGCATGGCATCGCGGGCGTTGACCGCCAGATTGAGGATCGCCAGTTCGAGTTGGTTGGGATCGACCAGGGCCGGCGGCAGTGCGGCGGGCACCTTCAGGCGAACCACGATGCGCGGGCCTACCGAGCGTTCCAGCAAATTCCTCATGTCGTCCAGAAGGGCACCCAAGGCAACCGGCTGCGTCTGCAGATCCTGGCGTCGGGCGAAGGCGAGAAGCCGCTGGGTCAGCGTCGCCCCGCGCTGCGCGCCCTGCATGGCGCCGCTGATCAGCCGTTTGGCCTTGGGGTCGGTGGCCAAGTGCTTGCGCAGCAGATCGAGGTTGCCGAGCACCGCCATCAGCAGGTTGTTGAAGTCGTGGGCGACACCGCCGGTCAACTGGCCCACCGCCTCCATCTTCTGCGCCTGATGAAGCTGCTCCTCGGCGTTGTGAAGCGCCGCCCTGGCCGCCTCCTCGGCGGTGATGTCGCGGCCGACGCCGTGCAGGTGGCAACCGTCCGGATCGGGCGAGAGGACCCAGGCGATCCAGCGCCAGGAGCCGTCCGCCGCCAGGATCCGGCACTTGAGCCGCATGGGGCGGCGGCGGTCGCGAAGCTCGTCCAGCGCCGCCCGCACCAGCCCAATGTCTTCCGGGTGAATGATCTCGCTGTAAGGACGCGCGAGCAACGCCGCATGCTCATGGCCCAGCAGGCGCGACCAGGACGGGCTGATCCGCAGCAGGCGGCCGTCGTAATCGGCATAGACGAGGAGGTCCTCGCTGAGCTCCCACAGGTGGTCACGCTCGCGGGTGCGCTCGGCGATCCGCTCTTCCAGGGTGGCATTGAACCGCTTCAGCGCGTCTTCGATCCGCTTGCGCTCGGTGACGTCCTTGAACACGATGGCGACACGCCGGTCGTCGGCATCGCCCACCTTGAAGACGCAAAAGTCGAACCAGGCGCGCAACGGCTTCGCGCACAACTCCGCACGGGTGGCCTTGCCGGCGCGCGCGGCGCGGCCGAAGACCTCGTACCAGTGGGGCTCGAAGGACGGATCGATCTCCCGAAGCCGCCGCCCGACGACATCCTGCCTCATCAAGCGGGTCGCGGAGGGATTCGCCTCAAGAAACCGGATGTCGACCGGCCGGTCGGCTTCGTCAAAGAGGACATCGCCGAGCAGAAAGCCCTCGTCCATCGCCTCGAACAGCAGGCGGTATTTGGTCTCGCTCGCGCGGATGGCCGCGGTCCTCTCGACGATCTTCTTCTCAAGCTCTTCGTTGGCTTGGGCAAGGGCGGCGTTGGTGACCTCCAACTCCTCCAAGGCGACCTGCAACTCCTCGGCTGTGCTGGCGTCCCGGAAATGCCGGTCGCGCACCGTCGTCTCGACCTGACTCAACAGCATCCGGGAGATCGCCTCGCGTTGCTCGGCTTCCGCCCGCAAACGGGCCACCTCGCGATCGCGGTCGATCAGAAGCGCCTGGAGACGGTCGCTCTCCCGGGCCATGCGCATGGCCTCATCGCGGGCATCCTCGGCCGCGGTGAGCGCCTGTTCCAACTCGTCATCATACCGGGCGGGCGGCCGGGTGGACGCCCGTGTGCTCCCCTGTGCGCTTCCCCCGACGTGCGGATCTCGACTCATGTTCCTGGCCCCCGATCCGAACGCTTAGGCTGCCTTATGGCCGATGAGTCCCAAGAATGAAGGGTCCGAAGGCAGGCCGGTGCGTCGGCACGTTGTTGTCCCGCATGGTTCCTGGCTTCAACAGTCGATCGCTGCGGCTTTCACCATGGCTTTTGGTCAGCGGGACGCCGCCGGAGCGTTGCGGCGCGCAACCAAGTCGCCGTCACTGGTCGAAGAGCGGTGCGGCGCCGCATCCTTCACCTCCAAAACGGAGGCTTGCACGAAAGCTGCCGGAACCTGAACAGGACCAGCCGAGGGGCTCACTTCCGGGCCGCGGCACAAGTGCCTGCAATACTATTGCACAAATTGCCTGTGTGACGACGCGCTTGATATATTGCTCCGATCTGGCTGACCAGATCAGAGCGATTGCGCTCCAGGGAGGATACGCTGATGGAGAACGCCAAAGCGGCGCACATCAACGAATTGGTCCGCGTCTCGGAAGGGATCGCGTCGAAGCGCGACGCCATCATCACCGCATCCTGGCGCCGGTGCGTGGCCGACCACAAGCTGGATCCGACCGTCCGGCGCGAGGCCTACATTCTGCCGCACGAGCGCCTGTGCCTGCACCGCGACGCGATGGACGAGTTCCTGCGCATGGCCCGCTTCGGGCTGGAGGCGCTGTATCATCAGGTGGCCGGCATGGGCTACGCCCTGCTGCTGACCGACAGCAACGGCGTCACCGTCGATTTCATCGGAGACCGGGCGTCGGACAACGACCTGCGCCGGACCGGCCTCTATCTCGGCGCGGACTGGAACGAGGGCCGGGCCGGTACCTGCGCGGTCGGCACCTGCATCGCCACGGGCGAGGCGTTGACCGTCCACCAGACGGACCATTTCGACGCGACCCACATTCCCCTCACCTGCACGGCGGCTCCGGTGTTCCACAGCGGCGGCGGGCTTGCGGCGGTGCTGGACATCTCCGCGCTCCGTTCGCCGGAGCCCAAGATCAGCCAGTATCTGGCCCTCCAACTGGTCAAGGCTTACACGCACAAGATCGAAAACGCCAACCTCTACAACAATTTCCGCCGGGAGTGGGTGGTCAAGCTCTCCGCCTCCCAGGAGTTCGCGGAGGTCGATCCGGACTTCGTGATCGCGCTGGATGGCGCCGGGCGGATCATCGGCTTCAATCACCGTGCGTGTCGACTGCTGGCCGGCGAAGGGGAGGACCGGGAGCATCTCATCGGGCGGTCCTTCTCCGACCTGTTCGACTGCCAGGTGGACGATCTGGTGCGGTTCGTGCGCTCTTTGCCCACCGACCAGCGCACCCTCCGCCTGCGGCGCAGTGGGACACCCCTGTTCGCGCAGGCGATGCCGCCACCGGCCATCGCTGTCCCGCGCCCACGCAAAGAAGACGAGGGAAGCCTGCCCAAGCCGCTCCAGGCGATGTGCGGCGGCGATCCGGCGCTGAAAGCGGTGCTGACGCGCGCGGCGAAGCTGGTGAACACGCGGATGAGCCTGCTGATCCATGGCGAGACCGGCACCGGCAAGGAACACCTCGCCAAGGCCCTGCACCGGTCGAGCGTGCGCGCGGCCAAGCCCTTCATCGCCGTGAACTGCGCCGCGCTGCCGGAGGCGCTGATCGAAAGCGAGTTGTTCGGCCATGAGCCCGGCTCCTTCACCGGGGCCACGTCGCGGGGCAGGAAGGGGCTGATCCTGGAGGCGGACGGCGGCACGCTGTTCCTGGACGAGATCGGCGACATGCCGCTGTCGTCGCAGACACGCCTGCTGCGCGTCCTGGCGGAGCGGGAGGTCACCCCCATCGGCCGCACCAAGGCGGTGTCGGTGGACGTGCGCGTCATTGCCGCCACCCACCGCGATCTTGTCGAACTGATCAAGGCCGGGACGTTCCGCGACGACCTGTATTTCCGTCTCAACGGCGCGGTGTTCACCGTGCCGCCGCTGCGCCAGCGCGGCGACCTCGACTGGCTGATCGACCGGCTGCTGGCCGAGCGGACGGAACGGGACGGCATCGGCTACACCATCGCCGCTCCGGCGCTGGCGGCCCTGCGCGCCCACGGCTGGCCCGGCAACGTGCGCGAGCTGGTGAACGCGCTCGACTACGCCTGCGCCGTCTGCACCGACGGGCTGATCGAACTGATGGACATTCCCGACCCCGTGCAGCGCAGCGGCGTGTTCGAGGCGTGGCCGGCCAGCGCTCCGACGCCCGCCCCGGACAGCGACGACCCCGCCGTCCGCCTGCGCGAGGTGTTGCGCCGCCTGCACTGGAACGTGTCGGCGGCGGCGCGGGACATGGGCGTGGACCGCTCGACCATCCACCGCCAGATGCGCCGTTTCGGCATCGTCCCGCCGCACCGGCTGGATTGAGGCATGCCACACCTGTTGCAACGCCCCTGCAACAGGTCATGCAACAGGTGAGGCGATCGCAACACCGCCACTCGTCGCGCAAACCGTTGCGGAACCACGATAGTCAGCTATACGCACATTTGGCACGGCTCTTGCCCCAGACCCCTTCAAAACATCGAAGCGAAGGGGAGGACGCGTGGCACCGGTCATCGGCATCATTGCCAATCCAGTATCCGCACGCGACATCCGCCGGGTCGTCGCGAACGCGGCGAACCTCCAGATCACGGATCGCGCCAACATCGTCCTGCGGGTGCTGGCCGCGCTGCGCGCCTGCGGGGTCACCGATGTCCTGATGATGCCGGAGCATGGCGGCATCGGGCGCCATGTGGCGCGCGGGCTGTCACGGGCGGCGGCGCACGGCGAGGCCCCCTATCCCACCATTCACCCGCTGCCCATGCCGGTCACCGGCACCGTCGCCGACACCCATCGGGCGGCGGACGCGATGCGCCGGGCGGGAGTCGCCGCCATCGTCGTGCTGGGCGGCGACGGCACGCACCGCGCCGTGGTGGCGCACTGCGGGGCAGTGCCCGTGGCCGGCATCTCCACCGGCACCAACAACGCCTTTCCCGAACACCGCGAACCGACCATCACCGGGCTGGCGACCGGCCTGGCCGTGACCGGGCAGGTGCCCGCGGAGATCGCCTTCGCGGCGAACAAGCGCATCGACGTGTCGCTCAACGGCCGGGTGGAGGAGATCGCGCTGGTCGATGTCGCTCTGGTGACCGAGCGCTACGTCGGGGCCCGCGCCCTGTGGAAGCCGGAAAGCTTCCGCGAGCTGTTCGTCACCTTCGCCGACCCGGAGGTCATCGGCATGTCGGCCATCGCCGGCCTGCTGGAGCCCGTGACGCGGGAGGAGAGCGGCGGGCTGATGGTGCGTCTCGGCACACCGGCGTCCGGCGTAACGGTGCTGCGCGCACCCATCGCGCCTGGGCTGATGGCCTCGGTCGGCGTCGCTGATTGGCGCCGCATGCCGGCCGGCGTGCCCTTCGTGCCGGAGGTGAAGGCCGGCTCCATCGCGCTCGACGGCGAGCGGGAAATCGCATTCTCGGCGCAAGACCGCGTGTCCCTGACGCTTCGGGACGACGCCTTCCGCACCGTGAACGTGGGCGGCTGCATGCAGCACGCCGCCCAACACAGGCTGCTGACCGGTGCCCCGGCGCCGGTCACGGCCGAGCCTTGAAAAACCTGCCTTCGAAAAACCTGACAGGGGAGAAACGTCAGTGACCAACAATCCTTATCCACTCGACAAAGCGGACCTGCTGCAAGCCTACCGGACCATGCGGACCATCCGCGAGTTCGAGGAGCGTCTGCACATCGACTTCGCCAAGGGCGACATTCCGGGCTTCGTGCACCTCTACGCCGGTGAGGAGGCCTGCGCCACCGGCATCATGATGCACCTGAACGACATCGACCGCATCGCCTCGACCCATCGCGGCCACGGTCATTGCATCGCCAAGGGAGTCGATGTCCATGAGATGATGGCGGAGATCTACGGCCGTTCCACCGGCGCCTGCCGGGGCAAGGGCGGGTCGATGCACATCGCCGACCTGTCGAAGGGCATGATGGGCGCCAACGGCATCCTGGGCGCCGGCGCGCCGCTGATCTGCGGGGCGGCGCTGGCCGCCAAGTTCCGGGGCGACGGCGGGGTCGGCATCACCTTCGTCGGCGACGGCGCGTCGAACCAGGGCACCTTCCTGGAGAGCATGAACCTCGCGGCGGTGTGGAACCTGCCGGTCATCTTCGTGGTGGAGAACAACGGCTACGCCGAATCCACTGCCATGGAATGGGCGGTCTCATGCGACAGCTACATCGACCGCGCCACCGGCTTCGGCCTGCCCGGCGTGACGGTGGACGGCACCGATTTCTTCGCGGTGCACGAGGCGGCCGGCGAAATCATCCGGCGCGCCCGCGAAGGCGGCGGCCCGGCGCTGCTGGAGTGCAACATGGTCCGCTTCTACGGCCATTTCGAAGGCGACGCCCAGACTTACCGCGCCAAGGGCGAGGTGGAGAGCCTGCGCGCCAACCGCGATTGCATCAAGCTGCTCGCCCAGCGCCTGACCGAGACCGGCACCGTCGCCCCCGCCGAGCTGGAAGCCATCGACCGCGAGGTGAACGCGCTGATCGAGGACGCCGTGCGCTGCGCCAAGGCGGCCCCGCTGCCCGTCGCCGCCGACCTGCTGAAAGACGTCTACGTCGCCTACTGAGCGGCCCACGCCAAAAAACGGCATTCACCGGAGGAAACACCATGTCCCGCAAAATCAGCATGAAGACGGCGATCAACGAGGCGTTGGACCTCGAAATGCGCCGCGACCCGACCGTCATCCTCATGGGCGAGGACATCGTCGGGGGCACCGGCGCGCCCGGCGAGGACGACGCCTGGGGCGGCGTGCTGGGCGTCACCAAGGGCCTGTTCGCCAAGCACGGCGACCGCCTGCTGGACACGCCCCTGTCGGAGTCCGCCTACATCGGTGCGGCCATCGGCGCCGCCGCCTGCGGCATGCGCCCGGTCGCGGAATTGATGTTCATGGACTTTATGGGCGTCTGCTTCGACCAGATCTTCAACCAGGCGGCCAAGTTCCGCTACATGTTCGGGGGCAAGGCGGAAACGCCGGTGGTGATCCGCGGCATGGTCGGCGCGGGCTTCCGCGCGGCGGCCCAGCATTCGCAGATGCTCACCCCGCTGTTCACCCACATTCCCGGGCTGAAGGTCGTCTGCCCGTCGAACGCCTATGACGCCAAGGGCCTGCTGATCCAGTCGATCCGCGACAACGACCCGGTCATCTTCTGCGAGCACAAGAACCTCTACGGTCATGAGACCGAGGTGCCGGCGGAGTCCTACGCCATCCCCTTCGGCGAGGCGAACGTGCTCCGCGACGGCGATCACGTCACCATCGTCAGCTACGGCCTGACCGTCCACCGCGCCATGGAGGCGGCGGACACGCTCGCCAGGGACAAGGTGGAGGCGGAGGTCATCGACCTGCGCACCCTGTCGCCCATCGACTGGGACACCATCATCGACAGCGTGGAGCGCACCGGCCGGCTGGTCGTGGTGGACGAGGCGCACCCGCGCTGCAACCTCGCCACCGACATTTCGGCCTTCGTGGCGCAGAACGCCTTCGGCGCGCTGAAGTCCGGCATCCAGATGGTGACGCCGCCGCACACGCCGGTGCCCTTCTCGCCCTCGCTGGAGGACCTCTACATCCCCAGCGCCGAGGCCGTCGCCGCCGCCGTCCGCCGCACGATGGCCCCCTCGCCCCGCAGCACCCTCGCCGCCTGATCCCGGAGCCGCTTTTTCATGACCACTCTCAACGAGCGCATCAAGCCCATCGTCATGCCCAAGTGGGGCCTGTCCATGTCGGAGGGCAAGGTCACCGGCTGGCTGAAGCAGCCGGGGGCCACCGTCAACCTGGGTGACGACCTTCTGGAGGTCGAGACCGACAAGATCACCAACGTGGTCGAGGCCGGCGAGACCGGCGTCCTGCGCCGGGTGCTGGGCGAGCCCGGCACCGTCTACCCGGTGAAGGCGCTGATCGCCGTGCTGGCCGAACCCGACGTGCCGGACAGCGACATCGATGCCTTCATCGCCGGCTACGCCGTCCCCGCCGCCGACGGCGAGGAGGACGGGGCGGATGCCGGTCCGCGCTACGAGTTCGCCGAGACGGCGGCGGGCACCATCCGCTACGCCAAGCGCGGTGACGGCCCGACGACCGTGCTGCTGGTCCATGGCTTCGGCGGCGACCTCGACAACTGGCTGTTCACCATCGACGCCCTGGCGGAGGGCGCCACGGTCTACGCGCTGGATCTGCCGGGGCACGGCCAGTCCGCCAAGACGCTGCCCGACCCGACGCTGTCCGGCCTGTCGAAGGCGGTGCGGGACTTCATGGACGCGGTGGGCATCGGGGCCGCGCATCTGGTCGGCCATTCCATGGGCGGTGCGGTGTCCATGCGCACGGTGCTCGACGCGCCGGAGCGGGTGGCGTCGCTGTCGCTGATCTGCTCGGCCGGCCTGGGGCGGGAGATCAACCAGGACTACATCACGGGCTTCATCGGCGCGACCTCGCGCCGCGACCTGAAGCCGGTGCTGGAGACCCTGTTCGCCGACACCGGACTCGTCAGCCGCCAGATGACCGACGACCTGCTGAAGTACAAGCGGCTGGACGGCGTGGACGGTGCGCTTCGGGCCATCGCGTCCTCGATGTTCGGGAACGGCGAGCAGACGGCCGTTCTCGGTGCGGAGGTCGGGGCCGCGAAGGTGCCGACGCTGGTCGTGTGGGGCGCGGAGGATCGCGTCATCCCCGCCGGCCACGCCACGGCGCTGGGCTCCGCCGCGCGGGTCGAGGTGGTCCCGAACGCCGGTCACATGGTGCAGATGGAGGCGGCCGGGAAGGTGAACACCCTCATCAAGGACCATGTCACGAAAAACGCCTGACCTTTCCACCCATCCGGCCGGCTTGCGGTTCTCCCCCAGGCCGGCCCTTGGAGACGCACCATGCCCAACCTCAAGGACAAGAGCATCATCGTCACCGGTGCCGGCCGCGGGATCGGCGCCACCATGGCCCGCGCGCTCGCGGCCGACGGCGCGCGGCTGATCGTCGCCGATCGCACGGAGGAGGATGCGCGGACGGTGGCGGAGTCCATCCGCGCGAAGGGTGGCGACGCCGTCGCGGTTACGGTCGACGTCCGCGACCGCGCCGCGGTCCGCCGCATGATCGACACGGCCGTCGCCTCCTTCGGACGCCTCGACGTCATCTTCAATAACGCGGGCGTCGCTCAGACCAAGCCCTTCCTCGACATCACGGAGGAGGACTGGCGTTTCGTCACCGACGTCAACGCGTTGGGTGTGCTGATCGGCATGCAGGAGGCGATCAAGACCTTCCGCGCGCAAGGCGGGGGTGGGAAGATCATCAACACCGCCTCCATCGCCGGCAAGCAAGGGTACGAACCGCTCGCCCATTACTCGGCCAGTAAGTTCGCGGTGGTTGCCTTGACCCAGGCGGCCGCGCGGGCCTTCGGCAAGGAGAAGATCACCGCCAACGCGATCTGCCCCGGCGTCGTCGCGACGGAGATGTGGAAGATCATCGACAAGGGCTTCCGCGACACCGGCCTGACGACGGCCGAGGACGAGGCGTTCAACCATTTCGCGGCCGGTGCCGTGCTGGGCCGTCCTTCGACGGCGGAGGATCTGGTGGGGGTGGCCCGCTTCCTCGCCTCGTCCGATTCCGACTTCATGACCGGCCAATCCCTGCTGGTCGACGGCGGAATGGTCTTCACCTGACCGCAACCCGGCGATTTCGAGCCGACGCGCACCGTTCAACGGCAAAATTGGCAACGACATAATTGGAGGAAACGAACATGATCGTCTCGCGCGGGTTCGAAGAACTGGTCCACAGCAAGGACCGGAATGAGGAGATCATCGTGCAGCCGGCGGCCCCGGCCGTCGCGGCGGAGTAACGGCCATGCCCGCGTCACCCACTGCGTTTGTTCATCAGGCCGAGAAGCCGGCTTGGCTTCGAGCCCGCGCGCCGTCGACCGGTGCCAATGAGGACACCCGTGCCCTCGTCCGCCGACATGCCCTGCACACGGTCTGCGAGGAGGCCGCCTGTCCCAACATCGGCGAATGCTGGAGCAAGCGGCACGCGACGGTGATGATCCTGGGCAGCGTGTGCACGCGGGCCTGCGCCTTCTGCAACGTGGCGACCGGACGGCCCGACGCGCTCGATCCGCGAGAACCGGACCGCTTGGCCGAGGCGGTTCTGGAACTCGGCCTGCGCCATGTGGTCATCACCTCGGTGGACCGCGACGACCTGCCGGACGGCGGTGCCCGGCAGTTCGTGCGATGCATCGAACGGGTCCGCGCCGTCTCGCCCACGACGACGATCGAGATCCTGACCCCCGACTTCCGCAACAAGACGGGAGCCATAGAGACCGTCGCCGATGCCCGGCCGGACGTCTTCAACCACAACCTGGAAACCGTGCCGCGCCTGTACGCGACGGTGCGGCCGGGGGCGCGCTACTATCACTCGTTGCGCCTTCTCGATCAGGCAAAGAACCGGCACCCGGAGATCTTCACCAAATCCGGCATCATGCTGGGCCTCGGCGAGGAGCGCGCCGAGGTGCTTCAGGTCATGGACGACCTGCGGGTGGCGGGCGTCGATTTCCTGACCATCGGCCAGTATCTGCGGCCTACGCCGCGCCACCACCCGGTGGCGCGCTACGCCCCGCCGGAGGAATTCGCCGAATACGAACGGGTGGCGCGGGCCAAGGGTTTCCGGATGGTTTCGGCAAGCCCGCTGACCCGCTCCTCCTACCACGCCGAACAGGACTTCGCGGCGTTGGTGCGAAGCGCAGGGCAGCCGATCCCAACAGGGCGGTGATGAACACGGGATCGCTGCGCAGGGTATCGCTGTCGTCGGCATCGGCGTACCCGGCAGCGATCAGCAGGGCGCGGGTCCTCTTGCAACGCGCCGGACGCTCGCACACGCCAAGACGCTGATATGATCCGGGTTGGCACGGTTCGTCGAGGGGAGGATCCGACGCCGATCCCGTTGCTCACTTGCCGCCGGTGACATCGAGGAACGTGCCGGTGATGAAGGAAGCCTCGGCGCTTGCCAGCCATAGGATCGCCCGCGCGACCTCCTCAGGCTGACCGCCTCGTCCCATGGGGATCGAGTCCTTGACTCGATCCACCCGTCCCGGCTCTCCGCCGCTCGCATGCATGTCCGTGTAGATGTGGCCGGGGCGGATGCAATTCACACGGATGCCGTCCCGCGCGACCTCCTTGGCGAAGCCGGTCGTGAAGGTTTCGAGAGCCCCCTTCGAGGCGGCGTAGTCGACATATTCGTTTGGACTGCCGAGCCGGGCCGATGCCGATGAGATGTTGATCACAACGCCGCCCCGCCCGTTGTGTCGATACGACATGCGCTTTGCTGCCTGCTGTGCGCAGAGGATCGGGCCAATCGCATTCACCGTGAAGATGCGCTGCATCCGCTCGAAGTCGAGATCCTCGGTCCGGGAGTGCCGCGCAAGCACCGCGGCGTTGTTGACCAGGACGTCGATCCGGCCGAACTCCCGGTCGATCGCGGCGAACAGCTGGGCGACCTGCGCCGGGTCCGCACTGTCGGCGCGCACGGGCAAAGCCCGGCGCCCCAGAGCTTCCACATCCGCCACCACCGCACGAGCGGCGGACTCGTTGGCGACGAAGCTGATCGCGACATCGTAGCCCTGGGCGGCGGCAAGCCGTGCGGTCGCCGCACCCATGCCACGCCCTCCACCCGTTATCAGAATCAGCGGCGCCTGGGGGATGGTGTTCATTGGAAGAACCTTCATGCGGTGGCGTGAAATTCATGCGGATCCGGGAGCGGCGGAATACAGATGGCTCATTGCCGGCCTTGGCCAATCCACCTCAACTCCGGTGCCGGGAAAAGCCGGCCTGCCCGTACGGTCCCGCGGTGGAACTGCTCAGATGGGGCCTCAGCGTCAGGACAAGCGGAACGATCAGGGCGGCGGTCGCCGCCGAGGCCATCACGCCAATCGTCTGGGTGCTGTGATCGGCAATCGCGCCGTAGAGGATCGGTGCAACGCCTCCGGAACCGATCACACTCGTGTAAAAAACCGCGAAGGCCCGGCCCGTGTCGCCGTCGGAAAGCTCTGGCACGGTGCCGTAGAGCACCGAAGAGGTGCCGTTGAGCACGATGCCGAGCAGCGGCAGCAGGATGAGCGTTGGCGTCAACGGCGTGAACAGCGTCGCCGTGATCAGCAAGGCTGTTGCGGCTTCGGTCACCATGACGCTGCCGACGACACCCAGCCGCTCCCCAAGCCGGCTGCACGTCGCCTTTCCGAACGCTCCGCCGATGAACAGCAGGGCGAGTGCGATTCCGACCGTCGCCGAATCCCCGCCCTGTCCATGGATGAGGAAGGGCAAAAACAGCAGATAGCCCATGCGGGTCGCCGTATCGAGCGCGCCGATCGCCGTCAGAATGCCGAAGCCGCCGCGGCCTTGACCGGAAGCCGCCCCTGTCTTGGCGGTCCTGGGGAGGGGGGACGCCGGCGTCAGCGGCACCAGGGCAACCGACAGGACGATTCCAAGCACCGCCATCAGCCCCAGCACCGACTGCCAAGCGAAGATTGGCAACAGCACCGCGCCGAGCGCCGGCAACGCGGCTTTTCCGAGATCGCCCGAAAAGTTGTAGATGCCGAGTGGATGTCGCGATGCCGAGCCATAACTGGCGGTGATGAGCATCGAGCCACATGGATGCTGAATGCTCGATCCGATGCCGGCTACCACGAGGCCGACGCAAAGACCCACAAAGCCGAACGGCAATGCCATGATCAGCAAGCCCGTCGATGCGAGGATGGTCGACAGGATCAATGCCGCTCGCGGTGACAAGCTGCGGAGAACTCGGTCGGCCGGGATTTGCAGGCCTCCCATCGTTCCGGAATAGAGCGCGCGGACGACGGCAAGCGCTGCATAGGAAAGGCTGAACTGCGCCTGCCATACCGGCAGGAAAACATAGAGAGCGTCGGTATATCCGTCGTGCAGCGCGTGGGCGAGGCACGCCCCCACCAGACTTCTCTTTCGTTGATTCCCGCAATGTCTCGATTTCATCGTTGATGGATTTCTCGCAGACACAACAGGCATTGCTCGGCGGGCCTCATCTCAACAGCATGGTATACGTGTGAGGTTTCATCGACTAGCATGCATTGTGTCACGGATACCGTTCATTTTTCTCACGGATCGCACATGCGCCGCCTTCCCCCCTTGAATGCCTTGCGCATTTTCGAGGTCGCGGCTCGGACCGGCAGCTATGCCGAAGCCGGAGCCGAACTCGGCCTCACCCATGGCGCGGTAAGCCGCCAGATCGCTGCGCTTGAAAGCTGGCTCGGGCAGAGGCTTTTCATGAAGGATGGGCGCCGCATGGTCGCGACGCCGATGGCGAGAATCTTCGCCGCCGAGGTCGGCCTTTCCTTCGATCGCCTGGCCGTCGCGGCGGAAGCGTGCGGCCGGCCCAACGCGCGCCGCATCTTGCGTGTCAGCGCCCCGACCAGCTTCGCGATGCGCTGGCTGATCCCGCGCCTCAACCGGTACCACGCCGACCATCCGCAGGTCGAAGTCGCGGTTACGACGGTTTCGACCGTGCTTGAGGAATTGCGCGGTGGGGTCGACGTGGCGATCCGGCGCGGCGTTGCTCGGGACGATGCGTGGCCTCACCATCGCGTCGTCCCGGTGCTGGATGATGTGGATACGCTGATCATGAGCCCGGTGCTGTTCGCGCAACGGCCGATCCTGAAGCCCGCCGACATTGAGGAGCATACGCTGCTTGCAAGCGAAACCCGTGCCGGCGATTGGGCGAACTGGCTCGAGGCGGCAGGGCTCGAACACCTTGCCGGGCACCCCCGCCAGATATTTGATCACTTTTTCGTGACCCGACAGGCGGTAGAAGATGGGCTTGGCATTGGGATCGGTCCGTTGCCAATGCTCGAGATCGACGTTGCCAACGGAAGGCTGATGACGCCGCTGCCGGAGATCCGGGTTCCGAGGACGGGGTATGTCGCGCTTATTCCACGTCAGGCCGCTGCCGGAAAGCTGGTTGCCGGCTTCGTCGACTGGCTTGCCGGAGAAGCGCGAGGATCACAGTGACGAACCGGGCAGAACCTCAGTCCTCTCGGCCATGGTGGGCGTAGGTGGTGTCCGACAAATCTATGTCAGGCCACAGATAGACTGACCCGATTAACCTGCTGAAAAGGCTGAGTTCACCTGAATTGTCATGCCCCGGTTTCCACAGGTGGACTGACCTGATTCCGGCACTTCCACAACAAGACCGACCCGACTCAGATCCTCGCTTTATGCGCCAACGCCTTAGGGTCCGGACGACTTTGGTGCAGAACTTAGCCTGCGGACGGATTTCGCCTAGAGGCGATGGAGATCAGGCGACCCTCCGGGAGGTTGGCATGCCGAGGTTGGTCATGCGATTGATGACGGCGCAGGCAGCCTTGGCTTCGGCTTTTTGTGCGGACAGAGTGCGGGCGCGCAGGCTGCGTCCGATCAAAACCTTGTACCGAAGCATCGCCACCTCGACAAACGATCTCCTGCCGTATTGGACGGCTCGCTGCCAGCCCAGCCGACCACGCTCCTTGATTGTCTGGATGTGGCGGTCGCGCCGGGTGGGCGCGCTCTTGGCGGTGTCGCTCACCTCGGCGGTCGCGCGCGGCGGGATGATCACCTCGGCGTCCGGCGCACGCTCGGCGACAGCACGATAGACGGGCTCGCCGTCGTAGGCGCCGTCCGCCAGGACCGCGCTGATCGGGCCCGTGACTTGGTCGAGCAATGGACCGACCAGCGAGGCGTCTCCCTCCTCGTTGCCCGTCAACGCCGAGGCGAGGATCTCGCCGGTGGCGGGATCGACGGCCAGGTGCAGCTTGCGCCAGCATCGGCGCGCTGTGCCGCCGTGCTTTTTCAGGTGCCACTCGCCCCGGCCGAACACCTTCAGCCCGGTGGAATCGATGACCACGGTGACCGGCCCGTTCGTCCTGGCCAGCGCCGACGCGACGGCCAGATCGGTGCTGCGCCGGGAAAACGTCGTATGATCGGGAACCGGCAGGTTCAGGCCGAGCAGGCGCATGAGCGAGCCCAGCATACCCTCGGTCTGGCGCCACGGCCGATCGAACGCCAGCCGCAGCATCAGCCCGGCCTCGATCGCCAAGTCCGAGTATCGGGGAGGCCAGCCCCCCCCGCCCCGTGACGGGCGTCGTCCACGCGGCGATCACCTCTGGCGTCACCCAGATCGTCAGGTCTTCCCGCCGGCGCAGTGCCGCATCGTAGGCTGCCCGGTTCTCCACACGGTACCGGGCCTTCGGGATCTTGTGGCGGCTCGGCTCGTTGGCCTTGTGGGGCATCGGGGTCTCGGATTCAGCCGGCCGCTTCTATACCCGCTCGCCCTCCCGAACGCCACAAGCTCGGCCTTTTTGCACCAACGTCGCTTCCCAGGAGAAATTATCTGCGACGATCTGAATGAACCGAGGGTGGTGGGCATGGAAGGCCGCATCACGCGGGTTGCGTTGCAACGTTCGACAGTGAGCGTGGAGAGGCGGCCGTAGCATCGTCATGCCACGGATCGGCGCAGGTTCGGCGGCAAAGCCTACCCGGTATGAGCATCGGCCTCGTCGCCATGCAGCGCGGGCCTGCCGCGGATCTCCCCCTCGCCGATCCTGGTTACGAGCGTTGCCAGTTCGCTTTGTCTGTTGATGCCGAGCTTGCAGAAAATCTTCTTCAGGGCGGTGCGCACGTTTCCCTCGGAGATACGCAACTCCTCGGCCGCGGCGACCGGCGAACACCCCGAGCCGACGATCGCAGCTAGGCGCGCCTCGGCGGCGGACAGGCCGAGCCCCCGCAGGATGGGGACGGACGTGCGCCGACTTCCGGGCTTCAAGACGACGAGCGTGGCGATGACGCAGTCTTCCCCCTCCATCCGCTTCAGAAGCCCTCCCTGAACAAAGAGAGCGCCGCCCCCGGAACGCCGTCGCAGCAGCACTTGGCTGGTCTCGTGGGCTTGGGCCGTCCGCGCTGTGCTCAGGAGGGTTGCGGCCATGGCCGCCATTCGCTCGCCATCACCCGGCCAATCGCAGAGGACCCTGCCGTCCCGACCGAGATGCAGGCCATCCCTCTCCGCGAGGATGTCGGAAGCCATGCCGTTGCACAGCAGGAGGTGCATCCGGCGGTCGATCGCGATGCAAGCGGTGCCGCACGCCGCGAGCGTGCCTTCCAGTAGCGTCCTTCTCCGGCGCTCTAGCAGCCGGTCCGTCTTCATGCGGAAAGCCCTCTGGATGTGCGGCAGCAGCAGCAGGATGTTCGCTCGATCCTCCTCGTTGAATGAATCGCACTCAGCGCTTCTGTAAAAATTCAGGAACGCCGGGCCGCTTCCGGACCAACCCTCTTCCAGGTTCACGCCGAGGAGGCGGCACTGCCGCGAGGGCTTCAGGAAATCGTTGAACCATTCCGACCTCCTGAATTCCGGCTCGTCCACCAGTTCCTCCCCAACCACGACCGTGCCCGGCCGGTCGAGGTTTCGGGCCTTCGAGCCGCGGTACCAGAGATCATGGTCCTTGTAGTGGTCGCGGTACGCCTTGAGCGACCACTCATCCATGCCGATCCGGACATCCATTGCGGTCGCGTCGTCGGTACCCTTTGGTGTGAACAACAGAGCGCTGTCAGCACGCAGCAGCCGTTGCAGTTGCCTGACGAACTCATCCCAAGAAACGACGTCATCCACGGTAGAGTAAGCCAAGTCAATGGCATGGGATAGAAGGCCGCTGTCCATGCATACCCCCGTATTCAGCGTGAGTTATGCGAAGTGATAATAACTGTGATGAAAAACAATCTACCGGCCTGACAAATATTTGTCCATATCCTCCCATTTGGGAGGCGCAAGGAACAGAATCTGAGGATAACGTCTGAGTAACTCGCCAATGGCAAGATCTTAGGCTGTTTTGCTTATGGCGATCAGACGAGCATCGCGCCTCGACGAATGGCGATGCCCTTTCACTTTGGGACATCTACGAAAGGGTTGCGGCATGGGCAAGAGCGACGAGGGATTTCATGGCCACGCGGTTCGGGAAAGGAACGTACCCCCGACCGGCGTGACCTTCCGGGCCGGACGCTTCGGCCGGATGTTTCCGGAACTGGCGGTGCCGCTTGCGCCGCCGGACGAGCAACTGGTTGAACTCGGCCTGTCCATGGTCGACGGCGGCACCGCTCCGGGAGCCGGGGACAACGCGCACATCCCCGCGGGCTTCACCTACCTCGGACAGTTCATTGACCACGACGTCACGCTGGACACCACGACCTTGATGGAGACGGTCCAGGACCCCTCCTCGGTCGAGAACTTCCGTACGCCGCGGCTCGACCTCGACAGCGTCTACGGACTGGGTCCGCGCGTTCATCCATCGCTCTACGACCGCCACAGCCCCGGGTCCGCGAAGCTGCTGGTCGGTCTGACGGACGTGGGCGGCGGCGACCCCAAAGTCAGATCCGGTCTCCAGCACGACCTGCCGCGCAACGCCCAGGGGCTCGCGATCATCGGCGACGAGCGGAACGACGAAAACTTGCTCGTCGCGCAGACCCATGTTGCCTTCCTCCGCTTCCACAACGCCATGGTGGATCGCCTCGAGGGGACCGTCGGGAAGGACGATCTCTTCGCCGCCGCCCGGCGCGCTGTCGTCGAACTGTACCAAGCAATGGTCATCCGCGACTTCCTGGCAAGAATCTGCGACGTGAACGACCTCGCGGCGGCGATCGAGCGGAGGAGGTTTTTCCGGTTCGAGACCTTCGGAAGGTTCGCCCAGCCGTACATTCCCGTCGAGTTCTCCGTGGCCGCCTATCGCTTTGGACACACCATGGTGCGCCAGGACTACAGCCACAATCGGGTTTTCCGTCCCGAGACCTTCGGGTCCTCGCTGGACGTCTTCTTCCGCTTCACCGGAAAGTCGGGCGTGATCGGCATGCCGGGCGAGGCGGTCGCGCTGCCGAGCGACTGGGTGATCGACTGGCGGCGGTACGTCGATTTCCGAACCACCGACAAGAGTGACGGCTTCAGGCTCAATTTGACGCGGACAATCGACCCTTACCTGTCGCCGGCGCTGCACCGGCTCAAAGGGAAACCGGGCGAGGTCGGGCAAGGCGACGCGAGCGCCGACCGGAGCCTTGCCGTGATGAACCTGCGGCGTGGAGTCAAGATGATGCTGCCTGCGGCGCAGGACGTCGTCCGCTTCACGGGGGTGGAACCGCTCGCGGCCGACGAGATTGCATCGTCCGGCGACGATGGCGCCGTCGCCGCCAAGCTCGGCCTGCACCTGCGGACGCCGCTCTGGTACTACGTCCTGAAGGAGGCTCAGATCCGGCAGGGAGGGCGGCGTCTTGGGCCGCTCGGCAGCCTGATCGTCGCCGAGACCTTCATAGGCATGATGCAGGGTGATCCGCAGAGCATCCTGAGCCGCGATCCAACGTGGCGCTTCGGCGAGCCGATCACGGGACTTGCCCTCGAGGGCGCCGACCGGAGGTTCGGCTTCGCCGACTTGATCCGGATCGCGAGCGGTGTTCCCGACGGAACCGACGAGGAGACCATGAAGCCACTGCTCAGCCCCGTCGACGACCCGGCCAACCTGTCGCAGGCGCCAACTGTGTGAGAGGTCGCTGCCGGGCAGGCGTGACCGACGCTTGCCCCGGTCGCGCGCCGGCTTCTCCGCGCATCCACCGCTCAGGCCGCTGCCCATCCCGGCACGGTCTGGCGGACCATCCGCGGGGACGACACGAGTGGGATGGCCGAATGAGATGGAGCCATCCGGAATGGGCGAGGTGGCCATGGACGGTTCAGAAATGCCTCCGCAGGACCGCGGCGGACCCGACAATGCATCGATGTTGGCCGAGGAGGATGTCCTCCTGGAGGAAATCGAGAAGGCCCGGCTGGACGCCGTGCTGCTCCTCAACTTCGTTTCCGAGCGCAAGGAACCAAGCTATCAGGAGGGACCAGGCGCGCGAAACGGATGCGCGAGTTGGACGACCGAAGAACTCCTGGCGATCCTGCGGAGGACACCCGCGGAGATCCACGCGAGGCCCAAGGACTGGGCCGTCCTCCTTGCGGCCATCGACCAGCTTGCCGACATCGCCCGTCCTGCCACGGTGGAATCGATCCGGTTCACCCGTGCCTATGTCGATGGGGGCGGAGACGTCCGCGACGACGCTCCCGGCAGACTCTCCCGGACAAGGCGCGCCAAGTGGCTGAAACGGATGTACATCGTCTTGTGCGCCCTTGGGCTGCTTGCGGTGTTCGGCGCGATGCTCCTGCTGCACCACGTCTTCACGGGTCGGCTGATCCTTCAGCGGCTGACCGAACTCGCCTCGGCACAGACCACCATACACTTGCTCACCGCCCAGGCATTCCCGGAAGTCGGTTCCAAGCCTCCGGAAGGCAACAGTGAGAGGCCGTCATGCGGCAGCAAGTCTCCAGGCCTGTCCGCGATGCAGAATGGCGTATGCGACCGCGCGACCGACCTCGCGCGGAAAAGGCAACTTACGTACTTGCAGCTTGAGGTCTGGAACCGGACCGCGGATCGGTTCTTTCTCATCCCAAATCTCGTTTTCAGGCCGTCGATCGACCGGATCATGAGCGACGAGGCCGCGCTGCTGTACCGAAACCTCGATCCGAGCCCGCCCGGCGGCGACGCAACGCAGGAGCTGCAAAAGCTCGTGAGGCGGTTGACGTCGGATTGGGATCGGACGGAACTCCGAACCGAGGCGATGCTCGCGGGCATGTCGAACTACGGCATACCGACGTTGCTTGGTTTTATCGGCGCGGTGATCTTTGTCTTCCGCCGCTTGGCGACCCACCTGGAAGAGTGGACCCTCGACAGCCGGGAGAGAATCCTCGTCTGGCTGCGACCGATGCTCGGCCTCATCTTCGGCGGCTTGGCGAGCCTCATTTTCGAGCCCGGGAGCAGCGATATCGGCGATCTCAAGCTCTCCCTGGGTCTCCTGGCCTTCGTTGGGGGGTATTCGGTCCAATACATCTTCGACCTGCTCGATGGGTTTGTCATGCGAGCCACGAAGGCGGATGCTGGCAGGGCCGCGCCGTCCCTGATCGCTCCCTCGCAACCGTCCGGGAGGAGCGAGCCCGACACGCATTAACCGTCCGGATGAGACACGTCCTCGGTGGCATACGCCGTAGGGATTTGAGGGTTTCACTGAATTTGTCCGTGGCGGGGCCATCCCAGCCGGCGCCGCGCGGGATGCGCTTTCAAGCTGCGGCGGGGGCTGCGCCGGATGGCCGTTCAGGTAACGACGTCCAGGTAATGGCTGAGCATCGTCAACAGCCGTCGGGCCAGCCGGGTAGGGGGGCACCGTCCATTCTGCGGGCGTCAGCACCGGGAAGAGTCTTTTTTAAACCTGGTTGGCACGCTGCCGATCATCGCCTGAGAGATTGCTTCGGAGTTCGAAATAAGGCCAATGCTCAGGTCATGCCGTCGATCATTGGGTAATTGAAAAGAAGCCTCGCATGGGTTCAGTCATTTTTGAGCTTGGAGCCTTTTTGCAATTGGCATACGGTAGTATGCAGGTTCGGAATTTCTTTAGGATATACTCCGTTAAGCGAATTGCTGGCGATATATTATCAAATGCAAGATTGGCTTACGGAACAATTGGCGGCTGGTATATTATTTTTATTCCAATTCAGCAAGTGTGGACTTAGTAGAATCTGCAAAACTTCGGCAATTCCTGCGGCATTCTCATTTAAAAGGCTGAAGATAGAACTTGATTTATGCGTATATATTTTTATCAATCAGGTTTGTCTTGATTGTTAAAGATAAAAGCTGCTTCTATTCTTGAATAGATCATCAAAATGAATTGCCGTGCATAGGACAATCCGCTCTGGCGCTTGGCGGGTTGGAAAGAAATCCCGCTGTTCTGCCTCTCTAGGCGCGCTTGCTCCGCGCAGCATAAGAGGCTGCTCCAGAGCTTCGTACAAAAACCTGGAAACCTTCAAAGTGACGTGTGGGGGAGGGGGCATGAAAGGCAGAAGAATGCTTTCGAACGTCTCTACTATAGGTCTGTGCGTTGGAGGACTTATAGGCTGCGGCACGCCAACGCTGCCCGAGTTGGACATTGAGGAGCAATGGACCAATGCAATGGCGCGCCAGTCCATGTTCGCGTTCTTTCCGCTCGACGAGGACGTCATGGTCGGAGACGTTTTCCTGAACACACGGGGAGCGCCGACGTCGCGCGATGACGGCAACTTCGATCTCGTACGGATTGCCCGGACTCCCAAGATCGAGGTGGCGCGGGGACTCTGCGACAGCCAGAAGGAAAGGCTATTCATAGCCTTCGCCGAACCGCGCAGCGTGGCGACGGAGAACCGGGAGGCCAAGGCCACCGTTTCCGAGAAGACGGTTGATGCCAAGAAGACGACGGTCATTGCATCACCGGCGTCCAGCCCCTGCACGATGATCATGGCGGCTTGGCAAGACAATCGACCGTTCCCTTCATCGATCCGTCTCGCCGACGCCACGGACAGCACCAGCGATTTTCGTCTGGGTCATGCAAGCATTCCGAAACTCACCGCGGCCCGGCTTACAGAGGCGCAGGTCGGCGCATCCGGCCTGCTTGGCAACTTCGGCGCAAATCTGGGATTCGCCAGCGGCAGCAACGTGGCGCTGACGATCGAGCTGAAGGATCTCCAGCAACTTCAACTTGAGCTCCCTATCGCGATGGACATGCTGCGTCGGTTGGTCGTTGCCGATACGGCCGTGCGTCCCGGTGCGGTCGTGCGCATCATGGCGCGACGCTGGCCCGAGGGGACGAAGCACCTGTGCCGGGGAGATTTCGCGAAGATCCGCGACGGAATGTCGGTCGCGATCGCCACACGCGTTCTCTACGCCGGCAAAGTCGAGTACCAATTCTCCCGAAGCGCCGAGATGGCGCTCCGTCTCGCGATCCATGCGACAAGCGTCTTGGAAGGCCAGCCGCAGGCTCCCACTGTGCCGAGCCTGCCGACCGGCAAAACCGAAGCACTGGCTGCGGCGGAAACCAGCGAAGCAGCCCGTGTCCGCGCCTCGGTCAATGCCTTGCTCGCGAGCGTGACGGGCGGGGAAACCGGCAAGGCGGCGGGCGGCCACACGACGCTCGCCATCGGTTCACTGGGTGGAACCTCCCTGTCGTCCCAGTTCCCGCGGCCCCTGGCTGTCGGAGCCGGTACGAGCCTCGTTTTTCCGGCCGAGAACGCGTTGCTGCCGCAGGACGCCAGGGATGTCGCGGATGTCATGGACTTCTGCAACGACCTTCTCGAACTGTCGGCACCTCGGGAACTCGCACAGAATGTCGCTGAGACGTTGTCCGATGCGAAAAGGTGCTTAGAAAAGCAGGCGCAGATTGGTGCTGGGGACCCGCGAAAGGGTCTGCGCCAGCGCATGTGCGATTTCCTGGTCGTACGGGAAGCGGCCGTGCAGGAGCAGAACCAGAAAGCGGCCAGCGGATCGCGCAAGGCTGTGCCCGCGCCCCCAATTCCCGGATTTGTGCCGATCGATCGTGTGCTGACCGGCCGCGCCGGGCAGAGCTGATGCGACATCGGCAACCCGAGGGCAAGACGGGAGGATGGCCAGCGATGCAGACAGCGCCATGCGTTCGGATCAAGCTGTGCCGCGGTGCGCATCGGCGGCCGTGGGGAGCCGGGTCAAGGACGCAATCCCGCTGCCACGCCAGGACCTCCATCTCCGGGAGCCGCTCCCCAACCCGGTGCCGGGGCACGGTTCGCCACGCGGCGAAATGGTAAGGGCTTCGCGGCACCACCGACATTCGAGGCGCAGACACATGCAGTCAGTGCTTTCCACCGTCTTCGAGGTCCAGCCCGACAGCAAGGACATGCTCGTCGCCCGCATCGTCCAACTGCGGCAGGACGAAGAGAGCCTTGTCGGGCCGCAGGGAGAGAAATACGGGCGGCTGAAGGTCCGGGTCCCCTTGCTGCACTTCATGGCGCTCAGCGTGTTCGAAGACGATCGTTACGATCCGATCCTCGTCATCGAAACGAACTTCGATGGACCGCCCGGCCCGTTCTGGGCTCAGCTCGAGGCGGCCGTCGGCGAGGATCTCCGCGCGATCCTGCGCTTCTGCGAAAGGCCCTCCGGCCCGACCGGGGCGTTGTTCGACCGCGTCGTCGCGGCGGACTCGCGCCAGCCGATCGCGCCGCTGCTGGAGGGCCACAGCTTCCAGCCCCTGATCGTCCACCTCGGAAACCGTGGCCTCGACCGTGACCGCATCCTGCGGGAGGCCGATCTCTTCCATGCCGCGCGGACGATCCTGGCGGACGCCGACAGAACCGCCCCCAATCCGTACCGCTCCGCAACCAGCGCAACGGCGATCCACGCCGACCTTCGTGGCGCGCTCCTGGCGTCGTTCCCCTGGCTCGACGAGCCGGCGCCCGCCCGCATTCCGGCCCACGAGAACCGGAGCGACTGGCTGCGGCTCGGCGGCTTCCTCGCCCTCCTGCTTCTCGCCCTGTCGCTTCCCGGGGTGCTGCTCGGCCTCATGCTCCGCCCGTGGTGGGTGGCGGTTCTCCTGTCCCTCGTCGCGGCTGCGGCGTTCGCGGCGTCGATCCGGGATCTCGGCGACCTGCTCCGCTTTTTCGGCACGTCGGACGGCGCGGCGCCGGCCGATGCGCGCCCACGCCCGACGGCTGGCTCGCGCCTCGTCACCGCTCTCAAGGGCTCGGCCGGTGTCGTGGCCGTGATCGGGGTCTATCTCGCCATTCCGTCAGCCGCCGCCGCAGCGGTGGTGGCGCCGCTGACCGGCGCCGGATTCGGCGACATCTTCCGCGCGTCGGCCCAGGTCCTCGGCGCCGGTTTGGCGAGCGTGCCCGCCAGTGCGCTCGCGATCCTGTGGTGGCTGCGCCGGTTGGAAGCGCGCGACGCGTCGCATGACCATCCCCGCCTCGACGAGGGGAAACTGCGGGCGATGATGGAGCGCGAGGATCACATCGCCCAGAACCACATGGGGAGCCTTGTCCTCGTCAAGCCCGGGGTGCTGCGTGCGGTGCTGCTGCGCGTCGGCCTGCGCGGACTTGGGCTCGTGCTGCGCGTGACCGAGTGGGCGCGGCGTGGGTATCTGGGCAGCATGCGGACCATTCATTTCGCGCACTGGGCGCTCATCGACAACGGCGGTCGGCTGATGTTCTTCAGCAACTTCGACGGCAGTTGGGAGAGCTATCTCGACGATTTCATCGAGAAGGCGCATTCCGGTCTCACACTGGCGTGGGGCAACGCCACGGGTTTCCCGCCCGCGCGCTTCCTGCTGCTGGATGGGGCGACCCAAGGCCGGAAGTTCAAGGCCTGGGCCCGCCATTCCATGACGGTGAGCCTGTTCTGGTACAGCGCCTACAAGGACTACACCGTGGACCAGATCGAACGCCACGCGCGCGTTGCCGACGGGTTGCGCCGGCGTTCCCTGACCAAAGAGGAGGGCACCCTATGGGCTCGGGACCTGTAGCGCCGGCCGCCGGGGTGGCGGCGGGCCGGGAGTGCGACGTCGACCGCGATGCCATTTCCACGCACGGCTGGGGGCTTGCAACGGACGCGTGGGCCGAGGTCCAGGGTCTGGTCTACAGCGGATACGGTACCTTGCCCTGGGCTCGGGCCCTGTTCCTGGACCTGACGCACGCGCAGTCCGGCTGGCTCACGTCGCTGCGCGCCGTGGCACCGATCACCGACGGGCGTCCGATCGTCGAGCCGAAGGTCTGTGTCGACAAGGCGGCGGCCATCGCCTTTACCAGCACCGGCCTGGCGGCGATGGGCCTCGGCGAGGATGCGCTCAGGACCTTTTCGCTGCCCTTCCGGGAAGGCATGCACCAGCAGAACCGCCGCCGCCGATTGGGCGACGACGGGCCGACCGTCGTCGACGGCGGGCCGCAGTGGAGCGGAAACACCCCCACGTCGCTGGAGACGCCGGCCACCGTCCATGCCCTGCTCCTCGTCTACCACCGCAGCGAAGCGGACCTCGACCGATACGCGGAGGAGGCCCGCGGAACGCTTCTGGCCCAAAAGGTCGCGATCGTCCGCGAGATCAAACTGGACATAAAACCCGACCAGTGCGGGAAGGTGCGCGAGCATTTCGGCTTCGCCGACGGCGTCTCCCAGCCGCTGCCATACCTCGACAACGGGCGCGACGGGCCGCCCGGCCACGATCCCTGGAACGAGATCCCCCTCGGGGAGATCCTGATCGGCTACAGGAACGCCCATGCGGAGATCGCGCCGGGTCCACAGGTTCCGGCAACGGACAGCGCGGCCCGCTGGGAACTCCTGGATCCCGGAAACGCACCCGAGGGATTCCGCGATCTCGGCCTGAACGGCACCTATATGGTCGTGCGCGAACTCCGGCAGGATGTCGGCCGCTTCTGGACCTCGCTGGACAATCAGGCCGCCATCCTGCGACGGCAGGGCGGCGACGCTGGTCAGGTCACGGCGGAGTGGCTGGCGGAGCGCATCGTCGGGCGGGACCGGGACGGCCGCCTCCTGTGCCCCGTTGGAACCTCGGTGGCGGAGGGCGACAACCGCTTCGGGTTCCGTTCCCGGGACCCGCACGGGTTCGGGTGCCCCCTCGGCTCCCACGTCCGGCGCGCCAATCCGCGGGACGGGCTGGCCCCGGACGAAGACTCCGCTGAGACGCTTCGGGCGGCGGCGAACAACCACCGCATCATGCGCCGCGGCCGCAAGTTCGGCAGGGTGATCGCGGACCCGCGCCACGACGATGGGGAGGAACGCGGCCTCCTCTTCATCTGCCTCAACACGGACATCGCCCGGCAGTTCGAGTTCGTTCAGCAGACGTGGCTCCTCAACCCGAATTTTGCCACGCTCTATCAGGAAAGGGACCCGCTGGTCGGTCCCAACGGCCCGCTGACGATCCCCCAGGACCCGTTGCGGAGGATCGTGGACGTGGAAACCTACATCGAGCTGGTGGGCGGGGAGTATTTCTTCCTTCCCGGCATCCGGGCACTGGCCTATCTGGAAAGCCTGTGATCATGCGGGTCGAAGGCGTCGGACCCAGGGGGCGGCCCGGCGGGCTGAAAGGCGCGCTCGCCGGTTGGATGATGCGAAGCCTTCCGGCGGTGTTCCGGGTCCTGCGCGCCGTATCGCCGGTTCTGCGCATTGGCGATACGGTCGTGGTGACCCGCTACGATGACGTGCGCGAGGTGTTCCTGAACGACGACGCCTTCGCGGTTCCCTACGCGAGGAAGCTCGACGTCATCATGGGCGGGCAGCCGTTCTTTCTGGGGATGCGCGACACGTCCGACTACCGCCGCGACACGGCGGCGATGAGGACGGTTGTCCGCTCCGACGACCTTCCCGCGCTCGCTGCGGAGGCTGGGCGTCTCGCCGCCGAGGCGGTGCGGGCGGGCGGCGGCCGCATTGAAGTGGTGAACGACCTCGTCCGCGAAGTCACCTTCGCCGTCCTGGGCCGGTACTTCGGTGTGTCCGACCCGCCGGACGGCGATCTGAGGATCTGGGCGTCCCGGCTCTTCGAATTCCAGTTTGCCGACCCCGGCGACGACCCGGATCTGCGCGCCGAGGTCGACGCGATCGCACCGGCCCTGCGCGCCCACATCCAAGGGCTGATCGAAGCCCGCCGCGCCTCCGGCGCGTTCGGGGACGACGTTCTCGGGCGCTGCCTGGACCGCCAGAGCCGCGGCGATCCGGGCTTCTCCGACGGCCAGATCCGTGCCGCCCTGACCGGCTTCGTGGTGGGTGGACCGCCGCAGCCACCGATGGTCGTGCCCCAAGCCCTCGAGCAGTTGCTGCGCCGGCCAGCCGAGTTGGAGGGCGCACGGAAGGCAGCGCTGGCTGGTGACGACGCGCTGCTTCTCGGATACGTACTGGAGGCCATGCGCTTTGACCCGCTCGCCCCGACACTGCCGCGGGTTGCGGTGAGGGACGAGCTCATCGCGGCCGGCAGCCGCCGGGCCACCAACGTGCGCGAAGGGGCGACTCTGCTCGTTGCCTTCAGCTCGGCGATGATGGACGAACGGCGCGTGCCCGATCCCAGGCGGTTCAACCCACGTCGCTTGGCCCATGAGTACATGCATTTCGGGCATGGTCTCCACACCTGCTTCGGCTTGCAGATCAACCACGCGATCCTGCCCATGATGCTCAAGCCACTTCTGGAGCGGCGCGGGCTGCGGCGAGCCCCCGGACCGGACGGCCATCTGCGCAAGCGCGGCGCCTTCGCCGAGCGTCTGGAGGTGGTGTACGACCCGGAGTAGGTGTCAGGCCGACTCGAACAGCGTGAGGAAGGAACACCGAACGCAACGCCCAAAAAAGCGCTACGGATTTCCAGCCTATATTTTCTATTTACCTAGCACTACTTTGGCAGCTCTAGGGCGCTGTTAGCGCTTGATGTCTGTGCCCATCTGTTCGGGATGGGAGTTGAGTACGGAAACGAGGTTCTGAGGGACGCGGAATGGGCGATTCTGCATCCGCTGATCGAAGCCTGCCGCCCGCGCGGCAAGACACCACCCCAGCATCTGCGCCGCACCGTTACGGCGATCCTCTGGCGGCATACGAACGGAGCCAAGTGGCGCGCCATCCCGTCGGAGTTGGGGCCGTGGTGGATGGCGGCGCAGACCTTCATCCGCTGGGCGCGGCTGGGCGTGTGGGAGCGCTTGCTCGATCTGGCCCAGCAGCGCGGCGTCGCGCTCGGCATGACCGTCCTGGACGGCACGAATATCCGAGCGCACGCGAAGGCGGCGGGCGCGTCGAAAAAAGGGGATCTGGAGCACAGCGGGGGCACAAAAGCCTGCGTGATCGTGGATGGCGGTGGGCCGGCGCTCGGCTTCGCCCTGGCGCCTGGCCAAGCCCGTGAACTGCCGCTCGCCCCCGTTCTGCTGGCGATCCTGCCGGAGGTTCCCGGCTGGGTGGTGGGGGGGCCGTGGCTACGCTTCGGACGCCTTCCGTCAGCGGATCTGGGAGCCCGGCGCACGACCGGCGATCCCGCACAAAAAGACCGATGCGCCGGTCGCCTGTCCGGCGTGGATCTACAACAACCGCAACCTCGTCGAGCGCTTTTGGGCCAGGATCAAGGAGTGGCGGGCAATTGCCACCCGCTACGAGAAAACTGCCAACTTCTTCACGGGCGTCCTTTGCCTCGCCGCCGCCCTCGATTGGATCAAGCGCTAACAGGCCCTAGATCCGTTGAATATTCAGGATTTTCCCCACGGTAATGGGTCGGCCTCGCCAACAATTTCTTCCAAAGACTCAATTGAATATTATTAACTCAAAATGATCAACTGTTGTTGATGGTGTTGGCAAATAATTTCTAATCAAAGCGTTGAGTTGCTTTCTCATTCATTGGTCCATTGACAGCGCTGAAGCACGAAGAATTTTGCTTTAGAGTTAACTCGAGATTGGCGAGCGGATTCGTGTGTGAATCTTGCTTCTGCACTGGGCAGTGCGGTTGCTCACAGGGAGGGGCTCAATCACGCATGACGGTCTGTTGCCGCCGCTCGATTTGGTTGGCGCTTCCCCGTCATCCCAGCCAGCAAGCTGACCGTTGCAGATAAATTCCTTTGCCTATCGGCCCGTTGGCGGGGCACTCGCCGATCATTCTCATGACGGCTTGCTCCCTTCGTCGCGCCGCCCGTTTCATAGCGCGATCTGCGGCGAGAGGAGGCCGGTCAGCGCCCATCCAATGAGTGCTGGCGCGACGCCGAAGCGAGCCGTCTCCGGGTCAGTCTTATTGTGGTTTCAGAGTCAATTCGTGTGTGGTTCAGGGTCAGTCTATCTGTGGTCCGACAAATCTAGCGGCGCCCGAACAGCCGCTCAATGTCGGACAGCTTCAGCTCCACATAGGTCGGGCGGCCGTGGTTGCATTGGCCGCTGTGGGGGGTGGCCTCCATCTGGCGGAGCAGGGCGTTCATCTCCTCGACGCTGAGCGACCGTCCGGCGCGGACGGAGCCGTGACAGGCCATGGTGCCGCACACATGCTCCAGCCGTTCCTTCAACGACAGCGCATCGCCCAGCTCCGCCAACTCTTCGGCGAGGTCGCGGACGAGGCTCTTCACGTCGCTCTGGCCCAGCAGCGCGGGCACTTCGCGCACCAGGACGCAGCCGGGGCCGAAACCCTCAACCGCAAGGCCCAGCTCGGCCAGTTCCGCGGCGCGGCCCAGCAGGCGGTTGGCGGATGGTTCGTCCAACTCCACCAGTTCTGGGATCAGAAGGGCCTGCCGCTTCACGCCGCCCTCCAAGAGGGCGGTTTTCATCCTTTCATAGACCAGCCGCTCATGGGCGGCGTGCTGGTCGACGATGACGATGCCCTCGCTGGTCTGGGCGACGATGTAGGTGTTGTGGACCTGGGCGCGGGCCGCGCCCAGCGGGTGGCTGTCCAGCGGCGGAGCAGCGGCGGCGGCCTGCGCCGAGTAGTCCGGCGGGCGCGCGGCGGGCGCGGCTTGCCAGCCGGCGAGGCGGCCCTGCAAGGGAGGGAGCGGCGCCTGATGGGGCGCCTGGAAGGCGGTCGCCCGGTCGGCCAGCCCGCGCGGAACGACGGAGCCGTAGCTGCCGCCCCAGGACTGCGCCGGCTGGTGCCCCGGGCTGCGGTAGGGCAGGGGGGAAGGCAATGGAATGGCTCCGTCCGCGTCCATCTCGCTGCTCTCCGGGCGCAGCGCACCCAGAGTCGCCAACCCCACGGTGGTCGAGGCGCGATGCCCGGCCTCGGCCAGCGCGTGTTTGAGCGCGCCGACGATCAGCCCGCGCACCAGGCCCTGGTCGCGGAACCGCACCTCCGCCTTGGCGGGATGGACGTTCACATCCACCTCCTGCGGGTCGAGGTCAAGGAACAACGCCAGCATGGGGTGGCGGTCGCGCGGCAGGAAATCGGCGTAGGCCGCCCGCACCGCGCCGACCATCAGCTTGTCCCGCACCGGGCGGCCGTTGACGAACAGATGCTGGTGGCGGGCGGTGGGGCGGTGCAGGGTGGGCAGGCCGATCCAGCCGGCGAGCGTCACCCCCTCGCGCGCCGCCTGCACGGGCACGGCGTTGTCCTGGAAATCGCGGCCCATCAGGGCGCCCAACCGGGTCAGCCGGGCGTCGAGCAGGTCGCCCTGCGCCGGCCGACAGGCGCAGCGTCGAGCGGTTGTCGCCGTCCAGCGTGAAGGCCACGCCGGGATGGGCCATCGCCAGCCGTTCGATGCAGTCGCCGATGTGGTCGAACTCGGTCCGGGCGGCCTTCAGGAACTTCAGCCGGGCGGGCACGGCGGCGAACAGGTCGCGCACCTCGACGCGGGTGCCCTGGGCCAGCGCGGCGGGGGCTGCGGCGCGCCCTTCAGGCCGGCGTCCACGGTCAACGCCCAGGCGCTGTCGGCGCCGCGCGGGCGGCTGGTCAGGGTCAGGCGGCTGACCGCACCGATGGAGGGCAGCGCCTCCCCGCGGAAGCCCAAGGAGCGGATGTCGAGCAGGTCGTCGGACGGCAGCTTGGAGGTGGCGTGCCGCTCCACGGCGAGCGCCAGATCGTCCGGCCCCATGCCGCAGCCGTCGTCAGTGATGGTGATAAGCGACTTGCCGCCATCACGCACCACCACGTCGATGCGGGTGGCCCCGGCGTCGATGGCGTTCTCCACCAGTTCCTTGACGGCGGCGGCGGGCCGCTCGATCACCTCGCCGGCGGCGATGCGGTTGACGAGCGTGTCGGGCAACATGCGGATCGGCATCCGCCAAATATAGTAGGCTCACGCCAGGAATGCCACCATGAGCGGGGGCGTGCGCGGCGAACCGGCGCGGCGGCCCTCAGTCCCCGGCGAACAGCCCCTTCAACCCTTTCAGCAGGTTCGTGGCCATGTCGGTGGCGACGTCGTCCATGCCGACCGAGCGGACGGAGGCGAGGACCCGGGCGTTCGATTCCCCATCTCGGTCGGTCACCGCCCACAGGCTGGCGCCCTGGTCCGGCCGGGTGTCGGTGAGGCGTCCCAGCGTTCCCTCCTTGATGGCGCCGAGCAGCGGGCCGCTGTGGTCGCTCCCGTCCTTCAGCGCGATCATGCGCAGCGGATCGTCCGTCTTGGCGGACCAGCCGGCGAGGCCGAGCCGGTCGAAGACGACCTGCATCTCCTTGCCGCTGTTGGGCATGCCGACGCCGATCACGCCGGACTCGGCGTCGGCGTCCTCTGCGAACGGGTCCTTTACCCCGGCGGCGCGCAGCGCGTCCGGCATCTCGGGTTTGCTGAGGCCGTTCTTCGCCGCCAGCTTGTCCAGCAGGCCATGCGCAGCGCCACCCAGGAAAATGGGCTGGTCCTCGGGCAGGTTGAGCGTCTGGCGCAGCATGCCCATCGCCTCTCGCATGTAGTCGGCCTGCTTGAGGTCGTAGTCGCGGCGGGCGAGCATGGTTTCCATGCGCGCCGCCACCGGGTCCTTCACCGCCGCCTCGTCGGCCTTTGGCACCGTGAAGGAGATGGCCCCGGCCTTCATGGCCCGGACCGCGTCGGGAGACAGGCTGACCATGTCCACCGTGCCGTTGCGGCCGATCGTGGGCGCGGCGGTTCCCGACGTGGCGGCATCGGGTCCCTTTGCCGGAGCCGGCTTGGCGTTGGCGCCGAAAGCGGCGGGCGTGCTGCTGGTGACGTCGGTGATGGACATGCGCGCTTCCCCCGCTTTTCGATGGTGCGGCCTTCGGGATGCATCCCGAGGTGGTGAGCGATGATGCCGGGGGCGGGGTCGGTTGTCCATGCGGCGGAAGCGTCCGGTCGGATGGCGCGTGTCGGCGCCCGCTTCTTTTCTTGGGGGCAATAAACTGAAGGACGAATCGTCATCGTGGTCCGTGAAAATATAAGCCATCAAGCATTCTTGGTCTCATCCTCCTTTTTTCCTAGGAAGATATAATAATACAAATGCGTGCGTATTGACGAGATGTTTGAATATTCATTTGATCTGAGGAAATGTGCTGCTCCATCCGATTTCTTGTGGGAGCAGCACATGTCCGATACCCCTATCACCTACGCCGCGCCAGTCGATATTCCGGTGGTCCGCCAGCCCTTCAACCTGCCGGGCTACAGCAACTCTCTCAACGTCACCATCGGCACGCCGAGTGGCCTGCTGCACGAGGTGCAGGTCGACACCGGTTCGACCGGCATCGTCATCCCCGCAACTTTGCTGATGGTCGACGGCGACACGTCGAAGGGGCTGGCCGCGGGCGTTGTGTCGCTCGGGCCGGCGCAGATCACCTATCACCCGTCGGGCAACACGCTGGCCGGTTGCCTCTATCTCGTGCCCAGCCTGGCGCTCGGCGCGTCGCTGAACGACTCGAAGCAGGTCGTTTCCGTCTGCGAGGCCGGGCCGCTGGTGGTCTTCGGCGCGCAATATGCCGGCAACACCGGCACGCCCGGCGTCCAGAACCCGGTCGATCCGGGCATGGGCATGATGGGCGTCGGCTTCGGCCGCCCGGCGCTGAGCTACACCGCGAACGCCGGTCAATCTGATCCGGTGGTCTACACGCTGAGCAACCCGTTCCTCTCGGCGTCGGTGGACGGCCAGCCGCTCTACCCGTCCTATCTGCTGTCCTCGGCGGGGAGCGGGGCGAGCGGCTACATAGCGCTGGGCGTCACGACCGCCGAGTTCACGGCCGCCCCCTTCAACGGCCAGACCGTTGCGCTGACCTCGGCCAAGCCGCCGGTCACGCCGAACGTCACCAACGACTGCAACTGCGCCCCGGCGTCGGGAACCTCCTGGCCGGCGGCGCCGGCCCAGCCCTATTGGCTGACCGGCCCGGCGATCATCACCGTCAGCACGATCAACGACGCGCTGCCGCTGAGCGCCACGCTGCTGCTCGACAGCGGGGTCACCGGGGCGATGATGAGCGTTCCGCAGGTGAAGAACTGGGCAGCCAATCTCGGCGGAGCGGAAATCACCATCGCCGTGCCGAACGGGTCCAGCCCCGACGCGGAGCCGGTGATGACCTACAGCTTCTCCATGTCCAGCGCGGCCCCGGTCAAGGGCATCTTCGCCATAAACACCGCGCTGTCCACAGCGGCGGCTCCGGCGTCGCTGGAACCGGTCGTGCCGGACGCCGACATCGCCTTCGTCAACACGGGCATCAACCTGCTGCTGGCCCACAATTACTTCTTCGACGCGCAACTCGGCCAGTTCGGCTTCGCCACCGCCGCGCCGGTCACGCTGCCGTAAGCGGCGGCCGTTCTTGCGTAGGGACCGCCCCGCCGTCCCGTACCGCCATGGCGGGGCGGGAAGGGCGGGGTGGTTCCAGGCACGGGGCGGTCACGCCGGGCCGGTCTTGTCGGCGGGGTGGCCGTCCTCCTGCGTTTCCGGTTTGCTGGGGGTGGCGGGGCAACTGGCGCGGGACGGGCCGGTGACGACGTCGAAATCGAAATCGGACATGATGTGACCTCCGGTTGGTAAGGGAGGCCGCCGTGACCGTCAGGAGGATTTTGCGTGCACCGCGTGCTGAAAACACAAAAGCCGCCTCGGGTCGGGCGGCTTTGGGTGCATCGTGGGTGTGCGATACCTAGGCCGCCGGTGTGTACCAGCGGTACCAAAATCGCCCCAGAAGGGCGGGAGAGGTGAGGCGCACGGGGTTCATGGCTCGCACCCTACGCCGGATCGCCGCGCTGCACAAGGGCTTCCTGCGGGGGCGTCGGCCGGCTTCCCGGTCATGGCCACGTCAGACAACCGCCTCGGCGATAAGCGATTGCACTAAATTGGCGGACCGGATGGAGCGGCGCCCGGATGGACGCCGCATTGTCCATCCAACCTGATCTCATCCGCCCGGCTGCGCCGACTCAGCCGCCGTTCCTCCGCATGATCTCCGCCCTATGCGACGCCTGTTCCTGTGCCATGTCAGCCACATCGTCTTCGCCCATGCCGCGGGCGGCGTCTGTGAGGCTGGACAGGGAGACGCCGGCGTCCTTCAGCTTGTTGCTTGCCGCTTCCTCTTCGCCGCTGCGGATGAAAAAAGGGTCACCCAACTTCATGTAATAGGGCGAGATGAGCCGGGTCTGGCGTAAATGGGCGGTCGCCCGGCTGTTGCCATGGGGTTCCGCGTTGGGTAGCCCGGTGCCCGCGCCGGGCTCCACTGCGGAAAGGGCGCGCAGGATCTCGCCATAGTCGTCGGAGCCGCCTTGGCCGTTCTTGTCCAATTCTCCCAGCCGCGCGACCAGTTCCTTGCGCCGGGCCAGCGTGTCGTCGGTTGCCTTCAGCATCTCATCCGCCGTGACGGTGTTGGCGCGGGCGAAGAGGCCGCGATTCTGGGATTCGAACATCCGGCCTCCGTTCATGAAGGCCGTGGACCGAGCCATTTTCAGGCTGCCCATCAGCGCGTTGTTCACGTCGTCGCCGGTGACCTTGCCGCTGTCCACGAGGCCGCTGAGCAGGGTGCGCTCGTTCTGCTTCAGCTTGTTGAACAGATCCAGCGAAGGCCCCTTCAGGCTCGCCGCCAGGGGGCTCAGGGACAGCGTGTCCTTGGCGCCTGTGGTGGTGGCGGTCGTTGCCGCCCCAGGAGAGCTGATTGCGGCGCCTTGGGCCGCCGACATGGTCTTCGTCGTGGCGACGGCCGGGGCGCCAGCCAAAGGGGATAAAGCGTCCATCAGAGCATCCCTCACGGTCGAGCAATCCCGTGACGATGATTTTACGGTTGTTTTTCCCCTTCGGCAATAAAACCGCAAGGCGACCCTTCGCCGCTCAGCGGTGCTTGCGGTACCAGCCGATCAGCCCGTTGGTCGAGCTGTCGTGCCCCAACGCGGCGGTCGGGCCGTTCTGGAGTTCGGGCAGGATCTTGCCGGCCAGTTGCTTGCCCAGTTCCACGCCCCACTGGTCGAAGCTGTTGATGGCCCACACGATGCCCTGGACGAACACCTTGTGTTCGTACAGCGCGATCAGGGCGCCCAGCGTGTGCGGGTCCAGCTTCTTGAACAGAATGCTGTTGGACGGCTTGTTGCCCTCGAACACGCGGTGGGGGACCAGCGGCTCGATGGCGTCGGCCGGCTTGCCGGACTTGGTCATCTCGGCGCGCACCTCGTCGGCGGTCTTGCCGCGCATCAGGGCTTCCGGCTGGGCGAAGAAGTTCGACAGCAGGATGCGGTGATGGTCGCCGATGGGGTTGTGGGTTTCCGCCGGGGCGAGGAAGTCGGCGGGCACCAGCTCCGTCCCCTGGTGGATGAGTTGGTAGAAGGCGTGCTGGCCGTTGGTGCCCGGCTCGCCGAAGACCACCGGGCCGGTGGCGTAATCCACCCGTGCGCCCTGCCGGTCCACCGTCTTGCCGTTGCTCTCCATGTCCAACTGCTGGAGATAGGCCGGGAAGCGGTGAAGATACTGGTCGTAGGGCAGCACGGCGTGGGACTTGGCGCCCCAGAAATTGACGTACCAGACGCCGAGCATCGCCATCAGCACCGGCATGTTGCGCTCCAGCGGCGCGGTACGGAAATGCTCGTCCATATCGTGGGCGCCGGCCAGCAGCTCGGTGAAGCGGTCCATGCCGATGCCGAGCGCGATGGACAGCCCGATCGCCGACCACAGCGAATAGCGCCCGCCGACCCAATCCCAGAAGCCGAACATGTTGGCCGGGTCGATGCCGAACTTGCGCACCTCCGCCTCGTTGGTGGAGACGGCGACGAAATGCTTGGCGACATGGGCGGGGTCGCCGGCGCTCTCCAGGAACCAGCGCCGCGCGGTGTGGGCGTTGGTCAGCGTCTCCTGGGTGGTGAAGGTCTTGGACGCGATGACGAACAGCGTCGTCTCCGGGTCCAGCCATTCCAGCGTCTCGCTGATGTGGGTGCCATCCACGTTGGAGACGAAATGCACGCCGATCTGCGGGTGCAGGTAGGGGGTCAGCGCCTCCGTCACCATCACCGGGCCGAGGTCGGACCCGCCGATGCCGATGTTGACGATGTCGGTGATCGGGTGGCCGGTGTAGCCGGTCCAGGCGCCGTCGCGGACCTGCCGGACGAAGCGCTCCATGCGGTGCAGGACGGCGTTCACCTCCGGCATCACGTCCTGGCCGTCCACCACGACCGGGCGGTTGGAGCGGTTGCGCAGCGCGGTATGCAGGACGGCGCGGTCCTCGGTGATGTTGATCCGCTCCCCGGCGAACATGCGGTCGCGCCAGCCTTCCACGTCCTGCTGGCGGGCGAGGTCGAGCAGAAGGGTGCGAGTCTCCTCGGTGATGCGATTCTTCGAATAATCGAACAGCAGGCCGCAGGCTTCCAGGGAGAAGCGGTTGAAGCGGTCGGCGTCGGCGGCGAACAGGTCGCGCATATGGAGGGTCGAAACGTCCTGGCGATGACGGGCCAGGGCTTCCCAGGCGGGCGAACGGGTGAGCGCTGACATCGGGATTTTGCCTCCTTCTCGCGTGCGCGGAGCCTAGCACCGATCGGTGCGCGCCGGGTACGCGCCAAAGCGGCGCATCCAACGTGCACAAAGGTCTAGGGTGAGCGGACTATGCGGGGCGGACGATGAAACCGGCAACCGCCGCCTTGTGTTCTTTTCGGGACAGGAGGTGACCATGAGCGATCCGAACAAGCCCGAGCAAAATCCGCCGGTTCCGGCCGAGGAGGAGCGCCGCGAGGACGAGCGGCCCGATCAGGTGGGGATCATCCCTGGCAAGGTGCCGGGCCGCCCCATCGATCCCGGCGATCCGCGCTTTCCAGGAAGCCAGCCGGATCTGGCGTAAGAAGGGGCGCCGCGGTGGGGGGCCACCGCGGCGACTTTCTCAGCTCCCCCCGTCGATGGTCCGCGTCGCCGTCACGCCCTCCGGACGGCCGACCAGCACGGTCAGCAGCCGGTTGGGGTCGAGCAGCCGCTTCGCCACGCGCTGCACGTCGGCCTGGGTGACGCCATTGATGAAGGCGTCGCGGCGGTCGAGATAGTCGATGCCCAACTGGTCGCGCTTGACCTGGAGCAGGATGCCTGCGATCGCCTGCGTGCTGCCGAGCTGCAGCGGGAAGCTGCCGGTGAGGTAGGTCTTGGCGTCGGCCAGTTCCTCCTCCGTCACGCCCTCGTCGGCCATGCGCTTCCACTCCTGGCGCATGATGTCCAACGCCTGCCCGGCCTTGGCGTTCACCGTGTTGCCGCCGGCCATGACCAGCGCGGAATGGTCCATCGGGATCAGGTAGCTGTAGACGCCGTAGCTGAGGCCGCGCTTCTCCCGAACCTCCTCCATCAGGCGGGAGCCGAAGCCGCCGCCGCCCAGGACGTAGTTCATCACGGTCGCCGCGTACCAGTCGGGATCGGCGCGCTTGAGCCCGGTCTGGCCCATCAGCATGACGGTCTGCGCGGTCGGCCGGGTGGCGACCAGCGTCTCGCCCAGCCCCTTCGGCTCGACGTCGGGGATGGCGGCGTTCGCGGAGGTGGCGGGTAGGCCGCCGAACACATGGTCGAGCGCGCGGCCCAGATCCTCCGGGCTGATGTCGCCCGCCGCGGCGACGACCAGCCGGTCGCGCCCGAAGCCGTTCTTCACGAAGCCGCGCAGATCGTCCGGGGTGATCGTCGGCAGCGACTCCAGCGTGCCGCGGATCTCGTCGCCGTAGGGGTGGCCGGGGTAGGCGGTGGAATAGAACAGCCGCCGTCCGACGTAGTTGGGATCGGCCTGATCGCGGCGCAGGCTGGACAGCACGGCGGCGCGCATGCGCTCCACCGCCTCCGCGTCGAAGCGCGGCTCGGCCAGCGACAGGCGGGTCAGCTCGAACGCCTCGTCGCGGCGGTCGCTCAGCGTGCGCAGGCTGCCGCCGAAGCCGTCGCGCCCGGCGTCGTAGCCCAGCGCGATGGCGTTGTCCTGAAGCCGCGCGGCGAAGGACTGGCTGTCATAGGGACCGGCGCCCTCGTCCAGCGTGCGGGCGGCGAGGTTGGCGAGGCCCTCCTTGCCCTTGGGGTCGGACGCGCCGGCCCCTTCGAAGGCCCATTCCAGGGCGATGATGGGGACCTTGTGGTCCTCGACCAGCCACGCCTCGATCCCGCCGGGGCTGACCACCCGCTTGATCTCGATGGCGGCTGCCGGAGTGGTGATGACAAAGGCGAAAAGGAAAAGACAGGCGCCGAAGATGCGCTTGGACACGAGGCGCTTGGATAGGACGATCATCTCAGCTTCCCTTGTCCTGGAGCGGCAGCAGAAGGCCGGTGACGTGGTTGGTCTGGCCCAGAACGGCGCGGGCGGCGGCGTTGACCTGATCGGCGGTCACCGCGTCGATGCGCACCGGCCAGTTCTCCACGTCGTCGATGCTCTGGCCGGTGGCGATGGCGGCGCCCAGCGTCTGGGCCGGGCCGGTCAGGCTGTCGCGGGCGTAGGCGGCCTCGGCCAGCATGCGCTTCTTGGCGGTGGCCACCTCCTCCTCCGTCACGCCCTTTTCGACGAGCGTCCGGATGTCGGCTTCCAGCGCCGCTTCCAGCTTCTCCATGGTGACGCCGGAAGCCGGCGAGGCGCCCGCCGCCAGCGAGGTCATGTCCCAGGACGACGGGCTGTAGCCCAGCCAGGCCGAGGTGGCGATGCGCTGCTCGACGACGAGGCTGCGGTAGAGGCGGGAGGTCGGGCCGCCACTCATGATCTCCGACAGCACCTGGAGCGGGTAGGCGTAACCCTCCTTGTCGGTGCGGTAGGAGGGGGCGAGCCAGTTGCGGCGGATTGAGGGCTGGCGCACCTCGTCGTCACGCAGGATCACCCGGCGGGCGGCGCTGATCGGCGGCTCCTGCACGCGGACGCGCTCGGGCACCGGGCGGGCGGCGACGCTGCCGTAGTATTTTTCGGCAAGCGGCTTCAACTCTTCCGCCGTCACGTCGCCGGACACCACCAGCACGGCGTTGTTGGGCGCGTACCAGCTCTTGTAAAAGGACTCCGCCTCCTCCCGCGTCAGTGTGGCCATTTCCTGCGGCCAGCCGATGATCGGGGTGCCGTAGGGGTGGTGGACGTAGAGGGTGGCGTTGATCTGCTCGCCGATGCGGTCGGCGGGCTCGTTCTCGATGCGCTGGCGGCGCTCCTCGATGATGACGTCCCGCTCCGGGTAGACCAGCTGATCGGTGAGGCGGAGGTTCGACATGCGGTCGGCCTCCATCTTCATCACCAGCTCCAGCCGGTCGCGCGCCACGTTCTGGAAATAAGCCGTGTAGTCCCAGGAGGTGAAGGCATTGTCGCGCCCGCCGTTCTTGGCGACGATGCGGGAGAAGGCGCCGGGCGGAACCTCCTCCGTCCCCTTGAACATCAGATGTTCCAGGAAATGGGCGATGCCCGACACGCCGCGCGGCTCGTCCGCCGCGCCCACCTTGTACCAGACCATGTGTGTGACCACCGGCACGCGCTGGTTGGTCACCAGCACGACCTGCATGCCGTTGGACAGGGTGAAGGTCTCCGGGAAGAAGACGCCCTTCTCGGCGGCGAAGGCGGGGGTGGCGGCGGGGGTGGCGCCGGCCAGGGCGAACGCCAGGACGCCCGCGGCGGCAAGCCGACGCCAGGGCCGTTTCCAGGGTGGCGGGGCGGTGGGGCCGTTGGGGAGCATGGGCCTCTCGTTGGGAGCGAAGGGACGGGAATGCAAAAGGGGGCGTCCCCGTCTGGGAACGCCCCCCTAGATACTGGTGCGGCGAAGCGCCCGGAACAATGCCCCGAGTTGGCGCCCTGAATTGGGACCCTGAAAGCGGCTTAGAACAGCCCTTCCAACGGCGCCCGGCGCTTGCGTTCGATGGTCGGGACGGTGCCGTCGTTCAGCGCCTTGCCGGTGGCCTGGGCCTCGCGCAGGCGCTGGTTTTCCTTCTTCGGATCGACGACCTCGTAGGGCTGCTCCTGCGTCTGCCAGAACAGCAGGGAGTCGATCCAGCTCTTGTCGGCGACGACGAGCTGGGTCGTCTCCTGGTCGACCTTGTTGCGGATCCCCGGCTCGATGCCGCTCTTGGCGCCGGCCTGGGCGATCAGGGCCGACTCGCCGGCGGTACCGGCAGCCGTCCGGCCGCCCGCGGCGGTGGCGCGCGAGGAGCCGCCGAAGACTGAGGCGGCGGCCACCGCGGCCGACGTGGCGTCCTGCGGGCGCGCCGCGCCGGGGCGCGGCTCCGGCAGGCGGGCGAGGCTCGGCGGCATGGTCAGCGGCGCGCGGGACACGACCGTGAACTCGTCCGGGCTCGTGCGGTCGAGGCCGATGGAGCGGCGGACGTCGGTGCATCCGGTGAGCGCCAGCGCGACGAGCGCCAAGCCCAGCAGCGGACCCCGCCCCAGGGAACGGGTGGAGCGCCGCGCGATGGAGGAGGCGAAGGAAAGCATGGTCACGTTCGAGTCCCGTCGTCTAGTCGTCAGGCCGCTTGTCGTCGGGCCGCGTCCCTTATAGCGGCTCCGTCGCGTGAACTATTACGACTTTTCGCGGCCCGCGAACAGCCCATCCAGCACGAGAAGCGCCACGCCGACGCTGATTCCGCTGTCTGCCACGTTGAAGGCCCAGAAATGCCACCCCCCGATGTGGAAATCGAGGAAATCGGCGACGGCCCCGTAGAGGAAGCGGTCGATCACGTTGCCGATGGCCCCGCCGATGACCATCCCCAGCGCCAGCGCGAGGTAGCGCCGGTCGGCCTGGCGCAGCCAGAGCAGCAGCGCCACGACGATGGCGAAGGCCACCGCGGCCAGCACGTAGGGCATCCAGGCGTGGGAGCTGCCGAAGGTGCCGAAGCTGACCCCGGTGTTCCAGGCCAGCACGAGATTGAAGAAAGGCGTGACCTCGACGACCCGTGGATAGGGCTGCATGACCACGTCGAGGATCCACCATTTGGTGAGCTGGTCGAGGACCACCACCAGCGCGGCGACGGACAGGCCGAAGACCGTGTAGCTGCGGCTGCCGGACGTGGAGAGGCTGCTCATTCTGGACTCCGGAGAGTTGTCGTGCGGTGCCCCCACCCCGGCCCTCCCCCGCTGGGCGGGGGAGGGAGAATGGGGCGTCCCTTGTCCCCTCCCCCGCCCAGCGGGGGAGGGTTAGGGTGGGGGCACCCGGTTAGAACGCCGGGTCCGCGTCCACGGCTTCGGCGCAACGGAGGCACAGCGTCGGGTGTGCGGCGTTCGTGCCGACCTCCGGAAGGATCTTCCAGCAGCGCTCGCACTTGCCCCCTTCGGCGAGTCCGGGCACCACCGCGATGCCGGCCACGTCGGGCAGGACGAACGCGCCCTCAGGCGCCGTGCCCTCCGCCACGGTGATCTGCGAGGTGATGCAGATCTCGGCGAAGTCCACGCCGTCGAGCAATGCCTTGGTCGCCGCGTCCACGAAGACGGTCGGGTTGGCCTGCAGGGACGAGCCGATCTTCTTGTTGGCCCGCTCCAGCTCCAGCGCCCCGGTGACGGTGCGGCGGACGGTGCGGATGGACTCCCACTTGGCGGCGAGATCGTCGTTGCGCCACTCCGCCGGGATGGCCGGGAAGACACGCAGATGGACGCTCTCCTCGCTCCAGCCCTCGGTGCCGGTCAGTCCCTCGGGCCGGGCCAGCCACGCCTCCTCCGCGGTGAAGCAGAGGATCGGGGCCAGCCACGCGGTCAGGGTGGAGAGCAGATGCTCCATCACCGTGCGGACCGCACGGCGGCGCACCGAGCCCGGCGCGTCGCAGTAGAGGCTGTCCTTGCGGACGTCGAAGTAGAAGGCCGACAGCTCCACAGCGCAGAAATTGTGGATCGCCACCGACAGGTCGTGGAAGTCGTAGGCCTCGATCTTGGCGCGGATCAGCGCGTCCAACTCCGACAGGCGGTGCAGGACCCAGCGCTCCAGCTCCGGCATCTCCGCGACGGCGATGCGCTCGGCCGGGGTGTAGTCGGCCAGCGCGCCGAGGATGTAGCGCAGCGTGTTGCGCAGGCGGCGGTAGTGGTCGGCCTGATACTTGATGATCTCCGGCCCGATGCGCTGGTCCTCGGTGTAGTCGGTGCTGACCACCCAGAGGCGCAGGATGTCGGCGCCGTACTTGTCGCAGACCTCCTGCGGGGCGACCACGTTGCCCAGCGACTTGGACATCTTGCGGCCCTGCTCGTCGAGCGTGAAGCCGTGCGTCAGCACCGCGTCATAGGGCGCCCGGCCGCGCGTGCCGCAGCTTTCCAGCAGGGAGGAGTGGAACCAGCCGCGGTGCTGGTCGGAGCCCTCAAGATAGAGGGAGGCCGGCCACTTCAGCTCCGGCCGCTGCTCCAGCACGAAGGCGTGGGTCGAGCCGGACTCGAACCACACGTCGACGATGTCCTTGACCTGCTCGTAATCGTCGGCGCGGTAGGCGTTGCCGAGGAAGTCCTGCGCCGGGCGGGCGAACCACGCGTCGCTGCCTTCCTTCTCGAAGATGTCGGCGATGCGGTTGAACACCTCGGCGTCGCGCAGGATCGCGCCGTTGTCCTTGCGGACGAACAGGGCGATCGGCACGCCCCAGGCGCGCTGGCGGCTGATGCACCAGTCCGGGCGCTGTTCGATCATCGCGCGGATGCGGTTCTCACCCTGAGCCGGGAACCACGTCGTGTCGGAGATCGCCTGCAGCGCGGTCTTGCGCAGGTCGTTCGTCTCCATGGAGATGAACCACTGCGGCGTGGTGCGGAAGATCAGCGGGGCCTTCGAGCGCCAGCTGTGCGGGTAGCTGTGCTTGACGCGGCCCTTGGCGAGCAGCGCCCCGACCTCCTGGAAGGCCTTCAGAACGGCGCCGTTGGCCTCGCCCGGCTTGCCTTCGGCGGTGTAGACGCGCAGTCCGGCGAACAGCGGGACGTGGTCGTAGTAGCGGCCGTCCTCGCCGACCGTCTGCGGCACCTCGATGCCGTTGGCCTGACCGAGATGGAAGTCGTCTTCGCCGTGACCCGGCGCGATGTGGACGAAGCCGGTGCCGGCGTCGGTCGTCACGAAGTCGCCGGCCAGCAGCGGCACCTTGAAGTCGTAGCCGCTGCGGGTCAGCGGGTGGTGGCAGTAGCCGCCGGCCAGACGCGAGCCGGGGAAGCGGTGCAGCAGCCGCGCGTCCTTGATCTTGGTTTCCTTGAAGACGCTCTCGGCCAGCGCGGTGGCGACGACCAGCCGCTCACCGACCTCGGCGAGGCTGCCCTCCTCGACCGCCAGCACCTTGTAGGTCGCGTATTCGATCTCGTCGCCGAAGGCGATGGCGCGGTTGCCCGGCAGGGTCCAGGGCGTGGTCGTCCAGATGACGATGTTGGCGTCGTCGACCTCCGGCGCCGGCGAGCCCCAGATGGCGAAGCGCGCGAAGACGGTGGTCGAGGTGTGGTCGTGGTACTCGATCTCCGCCTCAGCCAGCGCGGTCTTCTCCACCACCGACCACATGACCGGCTTGGCGCCCTTGTAGAGGCCGCCGTTCATGGCGAACTTGTGGATCTCGCGGACGATCTGCGCCTCGGCGGGCAGAGTCATGGTCAGGTACGGGTCGGCCCAGTTGCCCTCGACGCCCAGGCGGCGGAACTCGCCGGCCTGGATGTCCACCCACTTCTGGGCGAACTGGCGGCACTCGGCGCGGAACTGGTTGAGCGGAACCTCGTCCTTGTCCTTGCCCTCGGCGCGGTACTTCTCCTCGATCTTCCACTCGATGGGCAGGCCGTGGCAGTCCCAGCCGGGGACGTAGTTGGAGTCGAAGCCCTGCATCTGGCGCGAGCGGACGATGACGTCCTTCAGCACCTTGTTGACGGCGTGGCCGATGTGGATGTTGCCGTTGGCGTAGGGCGGGCCGTCGTGCAGGACGAACTTCTCGCGGCCCTTGGCCGTCTCGCGCAGCCGCTGGAAGAGGCCCATGTCCTCCCAGCGCTTCAGCAGCTCCGGCTCCTTGGTGGGCAGGCCGCCGCGCATGGGGAAGTCGGTGCGGGGCAGGAAGACGGTGGACTTGTAGTCGCGGGTCATGTCGGGGATATCCTGAACCTGAAGCAGAACCGTCGGGCGGCAGCGGTCAGGCCCCCGACGCACGCACAAACGAGGCGGTCCCGGCCCCCCTCAGGAGGCCGGGTTGGTAATTCGCGCCATACGCGCCATGACCCACGCCGGATGCAGCATCGCGCGGGATATTAGCGGTGTGGGCGGTGCGGTCAAGGCGCGGCGCCTCCGGGCGGCGTCAGTCGAAGCTGGCTTTGCCGCCGTGGGCGGCGGACCAGGTGACCGGGTCGTTCAGGAACTTCTCGACTTCCGACAGGGTGTTCTCGTCGAAGTACCGGTTCTCGCGGGCGACCTTCAACACGTCCCACCAGGTGCACAGCTCGTGCAGGCGGACGCCGATGCGGTCCATGTTGGTCTTGGACTGCGGGAAGATGCCGTAATGGAAGATCACGAAGCTGTCGGTCACGGTGGCGCCGCCGTTGCGCAGCGCCGTGACGAAGTTCTCCTTGCTCTTGCCGTCGGTCGCGAGGTCCTCGACCAGGATGACCCGCTGCCCCTCGGTCAGCACGCCCTCGATCTGGGCGTTTCGCCCGAAGCCCTTCGGCTTCTTGCGGACATACTGCATGGGCAGTTCCAGCCGCTCGGCGATCCAGGCGGCGAAGGGGATGCCCGCCGTCTCGCCGCCGGCCACCGCGTCGATGCTCTCATAGCCGATCTCGCGCTCGATGGTCTGGACGGCGAAGTCCATCAGAGCCTTGCGGGCGCGCGGGAAGGACACGATGCGCCGGCAGTCGGTGTAGACCGGGCTCGCCCAGCCGGAGGTGAAGATGAAGGGCGTCTCGGCGTTGAAATGCAGCGCCTTGATTTCCAGCAGGATCTTCGCGGCGGTGGCGGCAATTGTGGCCCGGTCGGGCAGGGCGGCGGCGGTGGTCATGGCCTAACGGCTCCCAGGGAGGCTCAAACTGCCCCGTGTGTAGCCCCCCGGCGTGCGAATCGCAATGGGGCGGGCTGGCCCTGCGCCGTCACTTCCCCGGCAGGGCCAGCGCGATGCAGCGGGTCAGCACCGGGTTGCCGGTCATCTCGCGGTAGGCCTGGACGATGGCGGGCTCGGCGGCCTTGCACTGCTCCATCGTCTGGAACTCGATGGTGGTCGGGCCGCCCTGGTTCAGGATGAACAGCAGCAGGATCACGCGGTCCATCGTCGCTCAGCCCTCCGCTCCGCCGGCCGGCTCCTTGGCCAGCACGGCGCGGGCGGCGGCGGCGTCCTGGACGATCTGGTCCTTCAACTCGTTGAAGCTGCCGAACTTGCGCTCCGGCCGCAGGAACTCAATGAGCTGCACGCGCAGATGCTGGCCGTAGAGGTCGCCGTCGAAGTCGAGGATGTGGGTCTCCAGCCGCTCCACCGTTCCGCCCACGGTCGGGCGGCGGCCCAGGTTGGCGACGCCGTTGCGCCAGACCGTGCCCGCCCCCTGGTCCACGCCGGTGCGCACCGCGTAGACGCCGAAGGCGGGGCGCAGATAGTCGGCAAGCTCCACATTAGCGGTGGGGAAGCCGATGGTGCGGCCCTTGTGGTCGCCATGCTCCACGCGCCCCTCGATCTCCCAGGGGGAGCCGAGCAGCCGGGCCGCCTCGCGCGGGTTGCCGGCGACCAGCGCGTCGCGCACGCGGGTGGAGGAATAGACGCCGTCCGCGTCGTCGGCCACCGGCCCGACCTCGGTCATGCCGAAGCCGTGGGCCGCGCCGGCCTGCCGCAGCAGGGCGGGGTCGCCGCCGCGGCCATGGCCGAACAGGAAGTCGTAGCCGCAGACGACGTGCCGCACGCCCAGCCCGGCCACCAGATCCTCCTGGATGAAGGCGTCGGCGGTCTTGTGCAGGAAGCTCTCGTCGAAATGGCAGACGAACAGCAGGTCCACCCCCAGAGCCTCGATGTGGCGGGCCTTGACGCGGAAGGGCGACAGGCGGAAGGGGGCGTCGTCCGGACGGAAGACCGAGCGGGGGTGCGGCTCGAAGGTCATCACCGCCGAGGGCGCGCCGAGATCGCGGGCGATCCGCTGGGCGGTGGCGATCACCGCCTGATGGCCGCGGTGCACCCCGTCGAAGTTGCCCAGGGCGACGACGGCCCCGCGGGCGTCCTCCGGCAGGTCGGCGGTGTGTCGGAACAATCGCATGCGTCACGCCCTGATGGTCTGTGGGCCGCGGACGGCCCCCGGAAACGATGGCGGCCCGCCGGGGCGGGCCATGCCATGGGCGTCTTATATAGACCGGAGCCGGCGCGTGGTCTACGCACCGGCGACCGGCAAGTTATTTCGCTTGTTGAAGGCTTGCCCGCCCTAAGGGCTTGACGGGATCACCCGCGCGACGGGACCATCAGCAGGGCTTCGCCCTCGATCACCACCGTCTCGCCGACGGTGCAGACCGTGCGGACGACGGCGCGGCGCTTCTCCGGGATGATCTCGGTGACGGTGGCGCGGGCGGTCACCGTGTCGCCGGCGCGGACCGGCGCCTTGAAGCGCACGGTCTGGCTCATGTAGATGGCGCCCGGACCGGGCAGCTTGGTGCCGAGAACGGCGGAAATGAAGCTGACGCTCAGCATGCCGTGGGCGATGCGGCCCTGGAACATGGTCCCGCTGGCGTATTCCTGGTTCAGGTGGACCGGGTTGGTGTCGCCGGAGATGCCGGCGAACAACACGATGTCCGCCTCGGTAACCGTCTTCGCGAAGGACGCCGTCATTCCGACGGTCAAATCCTCGATGCAGTGGCCCTCGTTGTCCTTCAGGACTTGGCGAACATCATCCATACCGCGGTTCCTTTTCATCAAGCACCGGCAGAGCGGTGCGACAACACGTATGGTGCAATGCGATATATGCACTGCAACCACGTGATGGCAACACGACTCGCCTGAAAAAGTGAAAAAACCGCTAACCTCTTTCGAAAGAGGAGGCAGTCGAGGCGTCCTGCCTATTTCCTTTGGTCCGGCGATTTCAGTCCCGTGACAGTAAAAGTCCGGAGCGGCTCCAGTTAATATGTACACTGACAATTCGGCCTGCTGCACCGCAGAATGCGGGGCGACTCGGGGGGCGATGGCTTGACTTCGCGCCGCCGCGGCCAACCGTCACCTCTCATCCCCCGAACCGCGATGGAATCCGACCCATGCCCCACCGCTTCGCGCTGGTCACCGGCGGCACCTCCGGCATCGGCGCCGGCTTCGCCCGTGCCCTGTCCCCCGACACCGGCCTGCTGCTGGCCGCCCGCAACGCCGAGGCCCTGACCACCGCAAAGACGGAGCTGGAGGCCACCGGACGCCGGGTGGAGGTGCTGGCCTCCGACCTGACCACCGACGAGGGACGGAACGCCCTGATCCAGAAGGCGGAGACGCTGGAGATCGACCTGCTCATCAACAACGCCGGGTCCGGCGCCTTCGGGCCGGTGCTCGACAACGCGCCGGAGGCGGAGCGGACGACGGTGGAGCTGAACGTGGTGGCGACCACGGTGCTGACCCGCGCACTGCTGCCCGGCATGATCGAGCGGGCGGCCCGCGACGGGCGGCGGGCGGGGCTGATCCTGCTGTCGAGCACGGCGGCCTTCCAGCCGATCCCGTTCCTCGGGACCTACTGCGCCAGCAAGAGCTTCATCCTGGCCTATGGCGAGGCGCTGGCGACGGAGCTGAAGCGCAAGCCGGTGGATGTGCTGGTCCTGTGCCCCGGCGCCACCCGCACCGCCTTCGGCAAGCGCGCCGGCTTCGCCCTGAACGCCCTGCCGGGGGCCGCCGATCCGCTGGACGTGGCGCGGGAGGGGTTGCAGGCGCTGGGGCGCCGCACGGTGCATGTGCACGGCTTCGGCACCCGCAACATGCTGCGCCCCTTCCTGTGGTCACGCCACGCGGCGTCGGACGGGCTGGGGGCGCTGCTGGCCGCCTTCGACCGCAGCCAGCGCTCGCGCAGGACCGCCCGTCCGCCGCGAGAGATAGATTAGCGGTCGGACCCCGACCCGCTTTGCTGATCGGCGCGCGACGAACCGGACCGGGCGGCGCCGGTCCCCTTCTTCTCGGACGAAGGCTGTTCGGCGACCTGAGTCTTGTCGGCCTTCTCGGCCTTGGCCTCGACCTTCTCCTTCACGGACTCGGTCGGCTGTTCGGACGGCTTGGCCTCGACGCGCACCGGGGCCACGCCGTCCTCGATCATGTCGAGCTGTTTGGCGGCCTTTTTCGACAGGTCGATGACCCGTCCGTCCACATAGGGGCCGCGGTCGTTGACGATGACGTTGACGCTCTTGCCGTTGTCCTGGTTGGTCACGGTGACCTTGCTGCCCAGCGGCAGCTCGCGCGAGGCGGCGGTCGGCTTGTTCTGGTCGAAGCGCTCGCCGCTGGCCGTCTTCTTGCCGTGGAACGAGCCGCCATAGAAAGACGCCTCGCCCTCATGGACGATCACCGGTTCGCCCTCGTCCGTGCGTTCCACGGCGATCGGGGGCACCGACGCGTCCTTGGGGCTTTGTGATTTGGATGAGGGCTGGGCCTGGGCGGCCATGGGGGACAGAGGCAAGGACAGGGACAAGGCGCAGAGCGCCATGGACAGTGTACGCGCCATGTGCATTCGAATGTACCTCCCATTGGACCTGGACAACATCCGTGGGAGGTCGGGGGTTCCACTGGACCACCTGCACCGCCGCCGTGGGCTGGACCCGCCCGGTCCGATGATGGTTCAATCATCCCCTCAAAGATGGAGAGCGCAGGAATGGCCGTGAGCGTGGCGGATCTGGGTGTGGAGCCACGGTTCGGCTGGGTGACGATGGGGGATGGGACGCGGCTGCGCACCGCCCATTGGACGGCCACCAAAGTCCCGCCGCGCGGCACCGCGCTGCTGCTGACCGGCCGGGCGGAGTTCATCGAGAAATACGCCGAGACGGTGGGGGAGCTGCTTGCCCGCGGCTTCGAGGTCTTCGCCTTCGACTGGCGCAACCAGGGCCTGTCCGACCGACCCCTGCCCAACCCTCAGATCCATCACCTGGACAGCTTCGACACGCTGGCCGGCGATCTTGACGAGGTGGTGGAGCAGCTGGTGAGGCCGCGGCAGCGCGGGCCGCTGCTGCTGGTCGCCCACAGCATGGGCGGGCTGGTCGCCCTGATGGCCCTGCTCCGCAACCCGGCCCTGTGCGACGCGGCGGTGCTGACGGCGCCGATGTTCGACATCTTCACCGGCCCGGTGCCGCGCCGCATGGCGGTCTGGCTGGCCGAACGCCTGTGCGCCCGCGGACGGGGCGCCGAATACGCCTTCGGCCAGCACGACTACGACCCGGTGGAGGGGCTGTTCACCCCGGTCAACCCGATCACCTCCGACCCCCGCCGCTACGCCACCTACCACGACGCCTTCCGCGACCGGCCCGAACTGCGGGTGGGCGGGGTCAGCTTCGGCTGGGTGCGGGCGGCCCTCCGCGCAGCCGACCACATCCGCTTCACCGCGCCGCTGGAGCGGGTGACGACCCCCATCCTGCTGCTGAGCGCCCCGGCCGACGCCATCGTCCGCTCGGAGTCGCACCGGCTGGCCGCCGCCCGGCTGGGCAACGCCGTTCTGAAGGAGCATCCCGACGCCAAGCACGAGCTGCTGATGGAGCGCGACGACATCCGCGACCGGGTGTGGGCCGACATCGACGAGTTCCTGGCCGCCACACTTCTGTAAACTGGGCATCTGTGGGCCGGGCTGTGCTAGGTCCTTGGCGACGGCGGCCACGCGCCCACATGAGGGACGCTTTGCGACCGCTTCTCTGCTCAAGGGTCTGCCTTCCATGTCCGATTTCTGGAAAGAGTCCGGTTTCCATCTGCTGACGCGCGACGCCGACGGCTGGCTGGCGGTCACGCCGGACTTCCTGCGCGCCTATCTGATGCGGCCGGAGATGCGCCCGCCCGAGGACGCCTGCGAGACCGAGCACACGCTGTTCGCCGGCCTGCTCGACGATCCCGCCCGCCCCGTGCCGCCGGGCATGGTGGAGGCGTTGGCCGACGCGGACGCGCGGGAGAACTGGGCGGTCTGGCTGGGCTTCCGCGACCGGCTGCTGGCCGCCGGCACGGTGGAGGGCTGCTACCTCCGCCTGTTCCGCGAGGGCGCGCGGGGCGTGCCGGGGCTGTTCATCGACCAGATGGCCCATGTGATCCTGCGCAACCTCCTGGACGGCACGCCGTCGGGCCTGCGGGCGCGGGCGGGCGAGCTGTTCTTCCGGCCCCAGACCGTGTCGGTGGACGACGGGCGCGTCCGACTGGCCGACAGCGAGACGGTGGAGATGCTGGCCGCGACCGGCGGCTTCGGCAGCCTGGGCCGGCTGGTGGTGGAGGCCGGGACCGCCCCGCGCTCCGTCGATCTCGACATCCTCGACGAGACCAACCACCCCCGCTATTGGGAGCGCGATTCGCGGCACGACACCGTGCTGGACGTGACCTTCGCCGCGGCCGGTCTGGACGCGCTGTGCCGCGTCCTGGAGGGCTGGGTGGCCCATTTCCTGGGGGTGGCGGTGTCGATCCAGCCGGTGCAGCGGATCAGCGACGAGCGCTGGGTCTGGCATGTCGGGCTGGACGGCGAGGCCACGGCGATCCTCAACGACCTCTACAACGGGGCCGAGGTGGGGGAGGACCGGCTGGCCCGCATCCTGTCGCTGTTCCGGCTGGAGTTCGCCGATCCGGCGGCCATGCGCGCCGACATCGCCGGGCGGCCCGTCTATCTCGCCCTGGCGATGACCGCCGACCGCAAGCTGCGCCTCAAGCCGCAGAATCTGCTGGTCAACCTGCCCCTGGCGCAGATGAACTGACCGGCAATCCTATAACCATACTGTAAGTGTGACTATCTGTCGCCCCGGCTGCGGGTGGGCGGCGGCTTATAAGGATGTTTCCTGAAGGGGGAAACGTCATGCAATTAAACACAACGCAGCCGAAGACGATGAAGCCGAACCTTGCCGACCCGCGCTGGCAGACGATGGCGTGGCAGGACGGCTTCGGCGTCGGGAACGCGGTGATCGACGCCGACCACAAGCGCCTGTTCGAGCTGTTCAACGAGTTCGTCACCGCGGTGAACGAGTTTCGCGCCGACAGCGAGATCCAGGATGTGCTGAGGGACCTGCTCGACTACACCGACACGCATTTCGATCGGGAAGAGACGCTGATGCGCGAGCACGGCTATCCTGACTACACCGCCCACAAGGCGCTGCACGACAGCTTCGTCCGCCAGCTGCACGACGTGAACAGCGCGCTGGACGCGGGTGGGGAGAAGGGCGCCTTCGTGCTGGGCTTCCTCGCCAAATGGCTGTCCGGCCACATCCTGGGCGTGGACACCAAGCTGGGCGCCTACCTGCGCGAGCGCGGGGTGGAGGCGTAAAGGGCAAAACCCCTCTCCCAGGGCGGGAGAGGGGCGTTCCCTGATCCTTACTGCTTGTTCGACTCGCCGCTGCCTTTCGGGCCGCGGTTCAGCGAGGTCATGCTGTCGCTGTACTGGAACTCCGGCATGTCGCGCACGCTCGCCTGGGTGACGTCGCGCAGCGTGATCGGGCCGTTGCCCGGAAGCACGTCGGCCAGCGCGATGTCCGCGGCGATCTCCTTGCCGCCGATGCCCAGGAAGCCGCCGCTCTGGATCACCAGGAGCTGCGCGTTGCCGTCCGGGCCGAGGATCACGTCGGACACCTTGCCGACCTTTTCGCCGTCCGCTCCGATCACCGTGCGGCTCATCAGATGCTCGACGCTGGCGCTGCCCGAGGGGCCGGCCGGCCGTGCGCTCTGCCCCTGGTCCATGATGACCGAATTCGGGGCCTGGGAACTCGGGGCCTGGGTGGAGCCGCCGGTGCCGGTCTGGGCCGCGGCGGCGCCGGTCATCAGCGCCAGGGCGGACAGGGTCGCGATCACCGTCTTGTGCATGGAAGGTCTCCTCGTTGCACGAAACCGACCCTTCCAACACCGGGAGAGCGGGAAAGGTCACGGGGGACCGCCTGTGACATCCTGTGGCGACTCGGGATGCCGTCCTGGGACCTCGCCACGGGACCGGTCCAGCGGGCAAAAGTGGGTTGGCGGGTATGGGGGGCGGAGAAGGGCGTACCGCCGATTCGTCCCCCGGGAATCCTGCGGTCGGAGGGGGCCGGCGACCCCGCGAAAGTGACGGATTCCTTACAGGAATCGGGTGCCGGAGGCTTTCGGCGCGGGACTAGATGTGGGGGTGGGTCGATTTTTCTCGGGAACCCGCGGCGGCTTGGCCCGTTGACCGGAAGCGCCATATCTAGGAGGTAGCCCCGCGTCAAGCACACAATATCTTGGGCCGGGTCTTGCTTGGCCCAAAGCTTGAGGCTAGGATGCGCACCAACATACAGGGTGTTGCGTTCGTCAGCCAGCGCGAGCTGCGCCGCACGGAGCGCGACACCTTTGTTCGCCAGCCAGAGGGAGCACGAGTCACATGCGGGTCCAGCGTCGTTTCACGAAAGAGGGTCAGGATGCTTACGCCGCTCTCGGCTTCCGCCGCACGACGAGCGAGATCCGCAACCCTGACGGCTCTGTGGTCTTCCAGCAGACGGACATCGAGGTTCCCGAGAATTACAGCCAAGTCGCCAGCGACATCCTGGCCCAGAAGTACTTCCGCAAGGCCGGCGTTCCGGTCGCCCTGAAGGCGGTCGAGGAGAACACCGTCCCGTCCTGGCTGTGGCGCAAGACCGCCGACGAGGCGGCGCTGGCCGCCCTGCCGAAGGAGAAGCGCTATTCCGGCGAGAAGTCGGCCAAGCAGGTCTTCGACCGTCTGGCCGGCACCTGGACCTACTGGGGCTGGAAGGGCGGCTATTTCGACACCGAGGCCGACGCGCGCGCCTTCTTCGACGAGATGCGCTTCATGCTGGCCGCCCAGATGGCGGCCCCGAACAGCCCGCAGTGGTTCAACACCGGCCTGCACTGGGCCTACGGCATCGACGGCCCGAGCCAGGGCCACTTCTACGTCGATTTCAAGACCGGCCTGCTGACCTCGTCCGCCTCGGCCTACGAGCACCCGCAGCCGCACGCCTGCTTCATCCAGTCCGTGGCCGACGATCTGGTGAACGAGGGCGGCATCATGGACCTGTGGGTCCGCGAGGCGCGCCTGTTCAAGTACGGCTCCGGCACCGGTTCCAACTTCTCCCGCCTGCGCGGCGAGGGTGAGAAGCTGGCCGGCGGCGGCAAGTCGTCGGGCCTGATGAGCTTCCTGAAGATCGGCGACCGCGCGGCGGGCGCCATCAAGTCGGGCGGCACCACCCGCCGTGCGGCCAAGATGGTCACGGTGGACATGGACCACCCGGACATCGAGGCCTACATCGACTGGAAGGTGACCGAGGAGCAGAAGGTCGCCGCTCTCGTCACCGGCTCCAAGATCTGCCGCGAGCACCTGACCGCCATCATGGCCGCCGCCCAGGATGGCCAGGACCCGAAGGTCAACAAGGAGCTGAAGAAGGCCATCGTCGCCGCCCGCAAGGCGCAGGTGCCGGAGAACTACGTCCAGCGCGTGATCCAGTTCGCCGGCCAGGGCTTCACCAGCATCGAGTTCAAGACCTACAACACCGATTGGGACTCGGACGCCTACCTGACGGTGGCCGGCCAGAACTCCAACAACTCGGTGCGCATCTCCGACGACTTCATCCAGGCCGTCCTGAACGACGACGAGTGGAAGCTGATCCGCCGCACCGACGGCACGGTCCACCGCACGCTGCGCGCCCGCGACCTGTGGGACAAGGTCGGCTACGCCGCCTGGGCCTGCGCCGATCCGGGCGTGCAGTTCGACACCACGATCAACGACTGGCACACCTGCCCGGCCTCGGGGCGCATCAACGCCTCGAACCCGTGCTCGGAGTACATGTTCCTCGACGACACGGCCTGCAACCTCGCCTCGCTGAACCTGATGTCGTTCCGTCTGAAGGACGGTTCCTTCGACGTCGAGGCGTTCGAGCACGCCTGCCGCCTGTGGACCATGGTGCTGGAAGTCTCCGTGCTGATGGCGCAGTTCCCGTCCAAGGAGATCGCCCAGCTTTCCTACGAGTTCCGCACGCTGGGCCTGGGCTTCGCCAACCTCGGCGGCCTGCTGATGTCCTCCGGCCTGCCCTACGACTCGGCGGAAGGCCGCGCCTACTGCGCCGCCATCTCGGCGGTGATGACCGGCGTCGCCTACGCCACCTCCGCCGAGATGGCGCAGGAGCTGGGTGCCTTCCCGGCCTATGAGCAGAACCGCGACCACATGCTGCGGGTCATCCGCAACCACCGCCGCGCCGCCTGCGGCGAGATGGAGGGCTACGAGGGCCTGTCGGTCAAGCCGGTGCCCTTCGTCGCCGACGAGTGCCCGGAGCAGGAACTGGCGATGGCCGCCGTCCGCGCCTGGGACATGGCGCTGGAGCTGGGTGAGCAGCACGGCTTCCGCAACGCCCAGGCCACGGTGGTCGCCCCGACCGGCACCATCGGTCTGGTCATGGATTGCGACACCACGGGCATCGAGCCGGACTTCGCGCTGGTGAAGTTCAAGAAGCTGGCCGGCGGCGGCTACTTCAAGATCGTTAACCGTCTGGTGCCGGAGGCCCTGCGCACGCTGGGCTACACCGCCGACGAGATCGCCGCGATCGAGCGCTACGCGGTCGGCCACGGCACGCTGAAGGGCGCGCCGGGCGTCAACCACGAGACTCTGGCGGCCAAGGGCTTCCCGGCCGAGGTGCTGGAGAAGCTGGAGGGCAACCTCGCCACCGCCTTTGACATCAAGTTCGCTTTCAACCGCTGGACGGTTGGCGCCGACGTCATCGTCGACACGCTGGGCATCCCCGCCGAGCAGATGGACGCGCCGGGCTTCGACCTGCTGACCGCTCTCGGCTTCACCAAGGCCGAGCTCGAGGCGGCGAACACCTTCTGCTGCGGTGCCATGACGCTGGAAGGCGCGCCCTTCCTGAAGGACGAGCATCTGCCGGTGTTCGACTGCGCCAACCCCTGCGGCCGCATCGGCAAGCGCTTCCTGTCCTGGGAATCGCACATCACCATGATGGCCGCCTCGCAGCCCTTCATCTCCGGCGCCATCTCCAAGACCATCAACATGCCGAACACGGCGACGGTCGAGGAGTGCAAGGACGCCTACCTGCTGTCCTGGCGCCTGGGCATCAAGGCCAACGCGCTGTACCGCGACGGCTCCAAGCTGAGCCAGCCGCTCTCCGCCGCCCTGCTGGACGACGAGGAGGACGCGGTCGAGGAGATCGTCGAGGCGGCCAACGCGGCCCGCACCCAGATGGTGTCCGAGCGCATCGTCGAGAAGGTCGTCGAGCGCATCATCGAGCGCAAGCGCACCGAGCGCGAGCGCCTGCCGCACCGCCGCAAGGGCTACACCCAGAAGGCGACCGTCGGCGGTCACAAGATCTACCTGCGCACCGGCGAGTATGAGGACGGCCGCATCGGCGAGATCTTCATCGACATGCACAAGGAGGGCGCCGCCTTCCGCTCGCTGATGAACAACTTCGCCATCGCGGTGTCGATCGGCCTGCAGTACGGCGTACCGCTGGAAGAGTTCGTGGAGGCCTTCACCTTCACCCGCTTCGAGCCGTCGGGCATGGTGACCGGCAACGACACCATCAAGATGGCGACCTCGGTCATCGACTACATCTTCCGCGAGATCGCCATCTCCTACCTGGGCCGCACCGATCTGGCGCACGCCACGCCGGAGGATCTGGTGCCCTTCACGGTCGGCAGCGGCGACAAGCAGGGCGACCTGCCGGAGACCGGCGCGGTCCAGCCGTCGGACATCGTCCGCAAGGTCGCGTCGACCGGCTACGTCCGCAACAACCTGCGCGTCCTGAACGGCGGGCAGACCCAGCGGGTCTCTGCGGCGGCGGCCCTGGCCGCCACCGGCACCGCGGTCCAGGCCACGGCCTCCGCCGCCCACGCGGCGGTGGCCTCCAGCCCGGCGGTCGGTGCCGCGGTGGTCCATGCCGGCGGCACGGCCCCGGTCGGCGGCACCACCGGGACGGCCTACGGCGGCAGCAACAGCGACCAGCGCTACGACCGCATCCGCGAGGCTCGCGCCCGCGGCTACGAGGGGGATCAGTGCGGGGAGTGCGGCAACATGACGCTTGTCCGCAACGGCACCTGCCTGAAGTGCGACACCTGCGGCTCCACCACGGGCTGCAGCTGAGGCCAGCCGGTTCCATCCCCGGCATGGCGTGGAAAAGGGGAGGTCCTCGGACCTCCCCTTTTTTCATGAGGCCTTTTTATGCGGGCTCCGGTGAGGGCGCGCTCCGGCGGGTTCAGACCGGGATGTTGGGGAAGACGCGTCCGGACAGCTGGGCGTCGGCCAACTCCGCCGGGACGGCGTCGCGCTCCTTCAGCCAGCGGGCGAACTGACGGTCGGCTGAGTTGATGTGCAGCATCAGCCATTGCGGCAGGAAGGTCGCCAGATACTCGGCGATGTTCTCCTCCGGCACGTTGCCGGTGGTGAAGGCGTGCAACTGCTCCCAGGCCAGGGAATGCTGGACCAGATGGTCGGCCAGGAAAGGATAGCCGGCCTCCTCCATCACCTTCTGCTCGCTCGCGAAGTGAATCTCCGTATAGACCACCGCATCGGCCAGCGTCCGGTAGACCTCCTCGCGGGAGCGGCCTTCGGCGACGGCGACATGGAACGCCTGGACCAGTTCGATCCAATGCTTGTGCTGCTCGTCGATATGCTCGACGCCCAACGCAAGATCGTCGCTCCAGACGAGATCCTGAAAATTCTCGGCGGGCATGTCCATGATCGCGATGACTCGGCTTAAGGTGGTGGAAGCCTGGGCATCATAAACACGGTCGTATGTGCATCAATGGTTTGAATTGAGATAAATTGTCGCGGTTTCGATGGTGATCCGGGACGCGCGACGAAGGTCCGTGTCCTTGCCGGACACCGGGTAAGGGTCAATATGCGGGGCTGTGACGACACAGCCGACGGGATGCGCCATGCGACGTGCCATGAACCGCCGCCTCCGCCTTCTGCCATTGCTCGCCGCGCTGGCGCTGCCGCCGCTCCATGTCGCGGGTGCTCAGGACGCGGCGCCCCAGAACACTCCGGCCCAGAACACTCCGGCCCAGAACACTCCGGCCCGGAACGAACAGAACCAGGGCGCCCCGAAGCCGGCGGACCGCGCCGGCGGGTTCGACGCCCAGCGCAGCGAGACCAGGCACCAGTTGCCCTTGCCATCCGGACCGCTCGCCTACACGGCGGTGGCGGAGTTCCTTCCCCTGCGCGACGGTCCGCGCGAGGAGGCGGCGGCCCGTGTCTTCACCGTCACCTATACGCTGGATGGGGGCACGCTGGACGGGACGCCGCGCGGCCAGCGGCCGGTCGCCTTCGTGTTCAACGGCGGGCCGGGGGCGTCCTCGGCCTATCTGCATCTGGGGGCTTTGGGGCCGAAAGTGGTCGGCTTCAACGACGACGGGTCGCTGACCCGGCCACCGGCCCCGTTGCTGAACAATCCGGACAGCTGGCTGGCCTTCACCGATCTGGTCTTCGTCGATCCGGTCGGCACCGGCTACAGCCGCGGCATCCGGCGTGACGGTGGAAAGGAGGAGGGCGCGCGGCGGGACGAGGACCCCGGCAAGCGCTTCTGGTCGGTCGATGCCGACAGCCGGGCCATGGCCGAGATCGTCCGGCTCTGGCTGACCCGCAACGGCCGCTGGGAGTCGCCGAAATTCCTGGTGGGGGAAAGCTACGGCGGCTTCCGCATCGCCAAGATGGCCAACCGGCTGATCGACGATACCGGCATCGCGGTCAACGGGCTGATCATGGTGTCGCCGGTCGTGGATTTCGCCACCATCCGCGGCGGCGGCGGGCTTCTGGTGCCGGCGCTGCGGCTGCCCGCCTACGCCGCTTCGGCCGCCGCCAACGGTCTGGTTGCCGGCACCCCGGAGCAGGCGGCGGCGGCGGCCGAGCGCTACGCCTTCACCGGATACCTCACCGGGCTGGCCGGGCTGGACTACCGCCGGCCCGGCGCGGCACGGGACTTCTTCGCCGAGGTGGCGCGGACCACCGGCCTGCCGGAGGAACTGGTGACCCGCTTCCGCGGCGAGATCCCCACCGATGTCTTTGCCCGCGAGCTGCTGCGCGGGCGCGGGCGGGTTGCCAGCGTCTATGACGGCACCTTCACCGCCGCGGATCCCGACCCGTCGGCGGCGCGGCTTTCCTTCGATCCCTTCCTGAAGGGCACGGTACCGACCTACACCACCGCCTTCGCCGCCTACGCCCACGAATGGCTGGGCGTGCGGACGGAGGTGCCGTTCGAGCTGCTCAGCGACCGGGTGAACCGGGGCTGGGAATGGCCGCGCTCCGGCCAGCCCAGCGCGGTGGACGACCTCCAGGCCGCCCTGACCCTGCAACCCGCGCTGCGGGTGCTGATCGCCCATGGGAGGACGGACCTCATCACCCCCTACATGGCGTCACGCTGGGTGGCGTCGCGCCTGGAACTGCCGGACGGGCAGGCCGACCGGGTCGCCGTGACGGTCTATGAGGGGGGGCACATGATGTACACCCGCGCGCCGGAGCGGGCGAAGCTGGCCGCCGACGCGCGGGCCCTGATCGAGGCCGCCCTGCGGTAAGGCGGCCAAAAGGAAACAGGCGCCCCGGTTGGGGCGCCTGCTGCGCAATGCCTTGCCTCGGCCTGTGGTCGCCGGCTGGACCTTGCCGGTTAGAACAAGCGCAGGATCGACTGCTGCGACTGGTTGGCCAGCGAGAGGGCGATGGTGCCGAGCTGCTGACGGGTCTGCAGCATCAGCAGGCTGGCGCCTTCCTCGTTCTGGTCGGCCAGCGTCAGCTTGTTGGCGCCTTCGACCAGCACGTCGCTGAACTCCTTGGTGAAGGTTTCGCGGGTCGTGATGATGTTCAGGTTGGTCGACAGCGTCTGCGAGGCCGACCGCAGGTTCTGCTTCGCGTAGTCGATGCTGGCGACCGCCTTGTCGATGTCGGCGCGGTCGGTCCAGTCGTTCTGCGCGTAGTCGATGCGCAGGCCCTGGCCGCTGGTGCTCAGGTTCTGCGATTTCACCGTGATCGCGTTGGTGTTGCGCTCGTTGAGCTGCACCGTCAGATCGTTGGAGGTGTTGGCGTCGGTTACCTGCACCGAGACCAGGTTGGCCGCGGAGTTGGCCGCCGCCGCCTGCTTGATGCTCTTCTGATCGACGTTGAAGCGCACCGTGCCGGTGTCGAACGCGAAGGCGTTCTCGCCGTCCGACAGCTTGCCTTCGCCGCGCTTGGACATGCCGTCGCGGGTCACCGTGGCACCGCTCAGGTTGCTGACCTGGATCTGGATGTCGACCTTCTTCTCGATCGTCGAGATGCCGTTGCCGGCGTTGGCGGCCTGCTCCAGCAGCTTGCGGTCGACCGTGAAGGACACGATGGTGCCCGACGCGAAGCTCTCGGAGATGCGCTTGGTCAGGGCGTTCTCGGCGGTGGCCTTGACCGTCATCTCGCGGGCGGCGTTGGTCGTCGTCGCGCCGGACAGCGTGATCGTGCCCGTCGTGCCGACCGTGACGGTCTGGACGTCCTTGCCGCTGAGACGGCCGTTGGCGCCCAGCGCACTGTTGATCGACGCCTTGAGCTGGTTGGCGATGTTGTTGCGCGCGGTCTGACCGATCGCCACGTCGCCGGCGGTGGCGGTGTAGGTGAAGGTCTGGTCTTCGACGGTGATGGTGAAGCTGTCGCCGGCTTCGATCGTGCCGCCCAGCGTCACATTGGTAACCTGCGCGGTACCCGTCGACGCCGTCCTCGTCGTGTTGGCAGCCATCGTCTGGCTGTTGTCGAAGTAGGTGATCGTGCGCGACTCGTTGCCGTCCGTGATGATGAACGACCGCTCGCGGCCCGAGGCGCCGCGGACCTCGATCTGCACGTCGGAGAAGCTGCCGAGCGAGGTGGTCATCGTGCCGGACAGCTTCAGGCCGACCAGGCCGTGGGCCATTTCGGCGCTGTTGATCTCGCCGGCCGCGCCCTCGATGGAGCCGTCGCCCTTGACGCGCACCGTGTAGGTGTCGGTCGACACCACGTTGGTGACGCGGGCGTTCTCGATGCCCTGGATGGTGTTGACGGCACGGCGCGACTCGCTGGTGGAGTCCAGCCGCAGGCCATTGCCGGCCAGCAGGTTCTTGCCGGCATAGCCGCTGTCGCCGGCCAGCTTGTCGATCTGCTCCTTCAGCGCGTTGAACTGGGCGGACAGTGTCTTGCGGGTGGCGACGGAGCCGGCGTCGGTGCCGAGCGCGGAATAGGCGGCGGTGGTCAGGCCGCGCGCCTGCTCGATCATGCTTTCGATCGCGGTCACGCCCTTGTCGGCGGCCTTGATGGTGCTGATCGACTGACCCATGGCGTCCTTCAACGACGACAGGTCACCGGCGCGCTGGGTCAGGCTCTTCGCTGCGAAGAACGAAGTCGGGCCGTCGAGCGCCGAATTGATCTTGTTGCCGGTCGAGAGGATGTTCTGCTTGACACCGATCTTTTCGTTCACGCCCTGCAGTTGCAGCAGATTCGTGCGCATTGACGCGGTGAGAGTGACGTCGTTGATGGCCATGGTTCCAAGTCTCCTTCTGAGGCTCGCCCCGCGGCTGGTGCTTGAAACCGAAGCGAGGCAACGTGCATTTGCGCGGTCCTCCCCTATCAAGACCCGTGCCAGTTCCCAAAAATCCCGATAACTTGCTGTCCTGAAAAGACATTTATGGAGCGTGCGCGACGATCCGGTTTTGGTTGGCCGGACGGCCCTTCCTAGGGCGGCGGAAAGTTTTGCCGGGCAGAAAGGGATTTGCGCCTTGGGCCCCGGGACAAAACTTCCCAGTTGGGGGTCGGTCGGACCGTGTGCGAAGGGTTGCCGGTAAGCCCTTGGTGACGGCGGCGGAGGGGGCTATCGTCGGGCTGTCGCGCCCATCGGGGCGCCACCCATCGCGGCGTTCTCGGCGCCCGCAACGAAGACGGAGGGATGAAGCATGGCCGGACGCATCGAGGCGCGGCTGAAGGAGTTGGGGATCGAGCTGCCGCAGGCGGCGGCCCCGGTGGCGGCCTATGTGCCCTACACCCAGTCGGGCAACACGCTCTACGTGTCGGGGCAGGTCACCGTATGGAACGGCGAACGCCGCTTCATCGGCAAGCTGGGCCAGGACTTCACGGTGGAGCAGGGCCAGCAGGCGGCGCGCCTGTGCGCCCTGAACATCATCGCCCAGGCGAAGGCGGCCTGCGGCGGCGATCTCGACCGGGTGGTGCGTGTGCTGCGTCTGGGCGGCTTCGTCAACGGCACCCCGGATTTCCACGACCAGCCGCTGGTCATCAACGGCGCGTCGGAGCTGATGATGCAGGTGTTCGGCGACGCCGGGAAGCACGCCCGCGCCGCGGTCGGCGCCCCGTCGCTGCCCGGCAACGTGGCGGTCGAGGTGGACGCCGTCCTCGAACTGACCTGATCCAGGGGGCCGACCGGGGGAGGGGCCAGCCTCTTGCCGCGGCGCGGAAAAGCGCCCACCTCCCTCGGCGTACCCGTGAAGGAGAGAGCATGCCCGACGGCAAGGACACCGGCCCCGGCGCCGGGGAGGCCATCACCGTCAAGGTTCTGACCGGCATCGGTCTGGCCGATCCCCAGGAATGGGACGCCTGCGCCGGGCCGGACAACCCGTTTCTCAGCCACGCCTTCCTGCTGGCGCTGGAGGAATCGGGGTCGGTCATCGGCCGCACCGGCTGGCAGCCCAGCCACCTCGCCGCCCTCGACGGGGCGGGGCGGATCATGGGGGCAGTGCCGCTCTATCTGAAGAACCATTCCTACGGCGAGTATGTCTTCGACCATGCCTGGGCGCACGCCTATGAGCGGGCCGGCGGGCAATATTACCCGAAGCTGCAGTGCGCCGTGCCCTTCACCCCGGTGCCGGGGCCGCGCCTGCTCGTCCGGCCCGGCGCCTCGACCCAGGGGATGGACGCCGTCGCCGGCGCCCTGATCCAGGGGATGGAGGAGGTGGCGCGGCGCTACGGCGTCTCCTCCGTCCACGTCACCTTTCCGGAGGAGGGCGACTGGCGCCGCCTCGGCGAGGCCGGCTGGCTGCTCCGCGAAGGCGTGCAGTATCATTGGGAAAACCGTGGCTACGCCAGCTTCGACGATTTCCTGGGAACCTTGAACAGCCGCAAGCGCAAGGCCATCCGCAAGGAGCGGCGCGAGGTGGCGGAGAGCAGCGTCCGGCTGCACAGCCTGACCGGCGCCGACCTGAAGCCGGAGCATTGGGACGCCTTCCACCGCTTCTATCTGGAGACCGCCGACCGCAAATGGGGCGGCGGCTATCTGAACCGCGCCTTCTTCCGGTTGCTGGGCGAGACCATGGCCGACCGGGTCATGCTGGTGATGTGCGAGGACAACGGGGAGTGGGTGGCCGGCGCCCTGAATCTGATCGGGGCCGACGCCCTCTATGGCCGCAACTGGGGCTCCGACGGCAGCTACCGCTTCCTGCATTTCGAGGCGTGCTATTACCGTGCGCTGGACTTCGCCATCGAGCGCGGCCTCGGCCGGGTCGAGGCGGGCGCCCAGGGGGAGCACAAGATCCAGCGCGGCTATCTGCCGGTGCCGACCTACAGCGCCCACTGGGTGGCCGACCCCGGCTTCCACCGCGCCATCGCCGATTACCTGCGCCGAGAGCGGCCCGGCGTGGCGGCGGAGCGCGAGGCGCTGATGGAACTGTCACCCTACCGCCAGGATGACGTGTCGGAGCAATAGGACCGGATCAGTAGGGAACGCGATCGGGCCGGGCGGCCCATTCGTCGAAGACGGCGCGCGCCTCGTCGGCCAGCAAACGCTGCATGGGGATCGCCCGCTGTTCCAGCGGCAGGGCGATTTCCGTGTAGAGGAAGGCGTCGTCGAAACCGATGGACGCCGCGTCGTCGCGCGCGTTGGCGTAGACGATGCGTTCGATCCGCGCCCAGTAGATCGCCGACAGGCACATCGGGCAGGGCTCGCAGCTCGTGTAGACGGTCGCCCCGGCGAGACTGAAGCTGCCGATGTCGCGGCAGGCGTTGCGGATCGCGACGACCTCGGCGTGCGCCGTCGGGTCGTTGCTGGAGGTCACGCAGTTCCACCCCTCGCCGATGATCCGGCCGTCCCGCGCGATAACCGCGCCGAAGGGGCCGCCGGCGTTGCCCTGCATGTGTGTGCGGCTGAGCGCGATGGCGCGGCGCAGGCACTCCGTGTCGAAACTCGTCATGCTTCCTCTCTCCCAAACCCTAACCGCGTTTTCGTTCAATGGTTTAGAGACTGTCCTATGACCCCGGCCCGGCATGCGCCCCCGGCATTGCAGGGGTGGCGGACGATTGGGGATTTCCCCTTTACTGCCCATGCGCAAAGCGTAGTGTGGGCGGGACCAGCCGACCGACGGACCCGCCCGATGACCGACCGCACCATGGAATTCCTGAAGCAGGTGCGGGACCATCTATTCTATCTCAAACTGAAGCCGGGCGGTGTGCGCCTTCAGGCGAAGGGCGTCGATCTGTCGAGGCTCCGGCTGAAGGGCTTCAACCTGCAAACGGCCATCCTCACCCAGGGCAACTTCTCCGATGCCCAGCTTGAGGAGGTCAGCTTCGCCATGTCCGACCTGTTCGGGGCAAATTTCAGCCGGGCGAAGCTGGTGGGCTCCTCCTTCGCGCGGGCGGACCTGCGTGGGACGAACTTCCTGAAGGCCGACCTGACCCGCACCGACTTCGAGGGAGCCGATCTGCGCCCCGGCCAGATCATGGTCCACCGCGCCGGGCGCGAGGATGAGGAGGAGCGGCGGCCCGCCAACCTGACGGACGCGCGGATGGACGGCGTCAATTTCAAGGGCGCCGACCTCAGCCACGCCGAACTGGCCAACGCCTCGACGGCGGGCGGCGACTTCAGCAACGCCAACCTGTTCGCCGCCAATCTGGCCGGGGCCGACCTGACCGAGGCGAACTTCAGCGGGGCCAAGATGAAGCGCGCCGTGCTGAACGGCGCCAACCTGACCCGCGCCATCCTGCGCAACGCCGACCT